>CAMHQP010000012.1 GCA_946187555.1 uncultured Bacteroidales bacterium | reverse complement strand
GTACCGGGGGTTCGAATCCCTCACTCTCCGCCAATCTCGCGAAGGGGAATAACAACGAAATCGCGTTGTTTATACAGCGGATGGGGTATAGTGAGTAACGGATCGTTGCTCACTATTTCTTTTTGTTGATCATCGAAGGCACGAATAATATCGATATCTATCGGGCGATCGGAATAGATCGATTTTCGATTCTCGATTTTCGATTTTCGGATTCTTCCTAATTCTCGCTCTATGGCTTGTGTGGCGGTTAACACCTCCATCGGTGCCATCGATGTCTCTACTTCGCAGCATAGGTTACAGAACGGGTGCTCGCTCTCGAAGCCCCAGGGCTCGGAATAGAAAAAAGAAGAACAGCGCGTCACTGTTCCTATCTGCTGCCCGATGCGTTGAACCGCCTCTTGCAGCGTTTGCTCTCTGTTGCCGAGATTACTTCCCAGCGAAAGATAATAACGCATGCGTTCCCTTTACCATTTGCGGATAAACGACTGAAGTCTTCACAACGGGTGATTCGTCTAACCAATGAAAAGCCTCGTTGGTCTTGTCCATTATGAAAACGGCCAGCAGCACGATAATACCGAACTTAAGTACTCCGAAGGCGCCTCCTAACAGTCGGTTAGCCCATCCGAGATGGATGGCGCGCATGAATTTACTCAGCATCTTCGCCATAAAGGACAGCACGATAGCGACACCTAAGAAGAGCAGGGTATAGGCTACTACGTCACACACGCCTTTCGGCCATACAAACTGCGCGAGTAGCCAAGCGGAGAAAGACGGCGCTCCGAAGCGTGCGCAGAGTACTCCGAGGATCACCACCACAATGGCGATGACCTCGGAGATAAACCCGCGCATCAGGCCTCTAACGAGACCCACGACAAGCGGTAGGACTAAGATCACGTCCAACCAATTCATTCTTATTCGTTCGGATTGTACTCAACCGGTTGCCAAACCAAGATCGTGTCACGACCATCGATTTTGGTCTTCTTCTGTACGTTGATATCCGAAATACCGAATCCCTTGATACCACGCGGCGTGATGGACCAACTGTAGGTGTAGGAGTTAGGCACCGGAGTCTTCTCGGAGTTCTCCAACTTGGAAGCGGTGTCGAAATACCAACCTAAGATACCGGTTACGGTACCTTTCCAGTTCTTACAATCCGTTACACCTTTCTTCGATGCACCCGGGAGGAAGTAATAAGCGAACTTGGAATACTCGGAGTTGGAGCACATGATCTTATTAGTTGTACCGGCAGCACCGAGGAAACGGCTCTGCGGATAACCGATATTCTGCGTCGAAGGTGCGAACACATTCGCTCCACCTACTGTATCGGGGTGACCCACTACACAGTTGACGATGTTCTCATTATCCAGGTATTGGCCGGTAAAATAGACATCCTTCAGCACAATGAGTCGTCCGTCTGCTTTACGAACCTTGTTCATCGTAGCTTCATTAACCGGTTTCGGAATCATGTCGATCTCCTTGTACAACTGCGTCAGCGTCAAGGTATCGTATTTGAGTTTTGTCGGATCCGGTGCACCGATCATATGCGCTACACGGCGGAAGACGGAACCATGGATACGCCCCGGAGCCCATCCTGTCTTTTGCGTAGCGTTCATCGCGAAGATATTGTTGTTGTACGACGGAACGCAGAGCTGCGGTTGGTTTGCATACAGACCTAATGCCAGTCCGTTACAACGGATAACCACCTCTTGTCCGATCTGGAACATACCACCGCCTGAACCGAGATCCACGGAGATACGCAAGTTCTGCTGCTTACCGTTAACTACCTGCTGGATAACCATCGATTTGTAGAAGTTTCCTCCGTAGTCATCGGTCGTCACGCGTCCGCGGATATAGATACCGATGGTATCAGTCGGGATGGTGTCGATGTTGAACATGTACACCTTATACTTCGCGTTATACGAGCGCTCTCTGTATTCAGTAGTATCACTATGCCAATTACCTTCCGGTGAGTGGAACTCATCATAGAACTCATCGAGCGTGTAGATGCGGTATTGACCGTCCCACGCTGCGTTCTCTGCCTTGAGAAGCTCATCCAGACTGGTTGAATCGATTTTCTCGAACACGTCATCAGGAGTCAACTCTTTGGGTTCACAGGAAGTCATGAGCGCAATGATCGGCATGGCCAATAACATTGCATATGTATAAATAGACTTTCTCATAGTTGTTAGAATTTATAAGTTACTGTTAAGAAGAAGTTAACACCCCATGCATAGTAGTACTTGGACGGGTATTTCCATGCATTCGCAGTAATCACTGAGTTGTGATAATCCAACTGTCCCTGACGAACGCCGCGCGGCAAACGAGCTTGTTGGTAACCACCCGTCTTGAAGTGCGTGTTGTTCGTGACGTTGCTTACGCTCAGGTTGATAGAGAGCGACTGACGCTTCGGCAGATAAATCAGTTTACCTACGGATACGTCCACCAGGAAGCGGTTGAGCGGGTTGGTGGCTGCCAACGACTCCTGCTGTACCATCATGTTAAACGGATATTTGAGCACCGGTACACCGTTATCATCGAGAACAGCGTTACCTTGAATTTTATTGGGGCTATCAGTACTAGTTGGAGCTCGATAGGAGCCATTATCATTTACATATCTGTACAAAGGAGTCCCATCATCTGCAAATTCAAGATTAAGTGCCATACCGTCGGTAGTTTGGATGGCATTAGTGTTATCGTCGCCGAACCAACCGTTCACAGCTGTTCCGTCCATACGCGTACCGCAGTACAGACCTTGCATACGACGACTCGGAGCCACTGACAGGTAGTTCCAGTCATGGTAACTAACCGTTACATCAGCAAACCACATCTTCGGGTGGAAGAACGAGAGCTTCAAGCTGGCGTTCACTTGCGGACCCGTCGAGAGTTTGAGACCCTTCAACAGCACTTTATCCGTGGTCTCGAAGATCAGACTCTGGTCGGTGATATCCTGCGTCATCGGCATACCGTTTTCAGCCGATTGGATAGCAACAGCATCGCTCGTATAGCGGTAGTCGCCTACAGAAGCCACACCGGTCAAGGTGAAGTACATACCGAGTTTAACGGCAGCAGCTGCCTCGATACCCATGTAACGCTTGTCAATACCGGTCATAGCCTGGTTGACGAACGTACGAGCCTCGTCATCATAGTATCCGTTCAGCTCCGTTCCGTCCCATGTCTGGGTGAAGAAACCGGTAACACGACCGCGAACGATCGGGTAGTTGAACTCATAGGTGAGGTCAGCCGAAACGACTTTCTCACTTGCAGCATAGAAGTCCTTCAGGTTCTTTGCCTTATCGTGTACGTAGATATTCTCTACCACGCGATCGTGTACACGCTGCGAGATATAAGCATCGCGCGCATACGGAGAGCGAGTCTCCAGCAAGGAGTTCAGTTTGAGTCGGTTACGTCCGTTGATCTTATAAACCACACCTGCCTTGAAGCCCGGATCGAAGAAATGGTGTGCGTTGCCAACCAGCGTGTTACCCGGGTTCAGCAACGAGGCATCGTTATCAGCAATGCGATCAAACGTGCTCTTGCCCCAGTATTTCCAATAGTCCTCCGTGCTGTTCTTCAGCGCCAGATTCGTCAGATACCATGCACGACCGTTGAGCATGTTCGTCGAACGTTGCATCATGCTGTATTTGAGTGCCAATGCGTAGTACACATCCACTTCCGTGAAGTTCCACTCGTTCTGGAACCACGCTTTGACATTGCCCATGTTGATGCGGTAGTCATATCCGAACTTACGTCCGTTATCGGTGATGATGTCGTCATAACCCTCACGAACCTCGTTCTTACGAACGTTCTTGATCTCTTCCTGCGTGAAACCGGAGTTAGAAGCCAACTCCTTGATATCACGGTCTGCGAAAGCATCTACGTCAATCCATTGGTTACCGCCCAGCAGGTCATCGATGGTCTTGTAGTGAATACCTTGCGAGAACTTGCCCTCTACACCCAGAGTCATCTTCAGATGATCAAATTGGGTATTGGTATAGAAGAACGAAGCCGTTGCCTCTTGGATGTCGTTGTGACGGCGCTCGAGGATATAACGGGCAGAAGTGATCGTATCTGCGATCGCATCGTTGGCGTTGTTCGCGTAGTTGGATGCGTAGATATGATCCCAGTCGATCTGCGTGGTCTTGTCATCGCGGCTCTTCCAGAGGTTCACCAGATGGTTGTATTTATCCTTATCGATCGACGGACCAATGAGGTTACCGTCATCAGCTACAAAGCCCGATCCCAGATAGTTACCGTTCATGTCTTCACCGATGAACAGTCCCCATCCGTAGGGGTTACCGCTGGCGTCATACAACTGATCGGCACTAATCTCGTTCCACGGGTTAGCAATCTGACCGTCCCACATAGCCGAAGGCAGGTTACGGTAGTAATCCGGACGCGGATCCGGGGCGTTGAAGTAGTTCAGCGCTGAGTTCGAGTACATCGAGTAGTGATAACCGACAGCGGCTTTGATATGCTGTTGCTCATCGATCTTGTACTCATAAGCTGCAATGATCGTCGGGTCATAGGACTTCACGATGCGCGAGTTACGCACCTTGCCATTCTGGTAGCCCCAGTACGGGTTGTAGTTGTTGGAACCTGTCAGGTCATATACCTCTTGCGTTACTGCCGCATTCTGACCGCGCTCTGTCGGCGCACCGAAGGTGATGAGTTTCAGACGAGCATTGTCCCATACGCGCTCTGCAGTAAAGAAGTAACCCAACGAATAGTACTTGATACCTTCACCGATGATACCTTTGTTGTCCACATACGGCGAGAAGCGGTATGCCAACTGACCCGTGAAAGCCCAACCGTTATTGAGCAGACCGCTGGAGTAGGTCGCGTTCACACGCGCTTTGTAGTTACGGTTCGTACCCGCAACGCCTACTTTCCAACCCTGCGCATAACGCGTAGCACCCATCAGGTAGTTGGTCGATTGGCCGATACCACCGAAGGTGAAGTTAGAAGCCTCCATCGGGTTCAGCACCTCTTTGTAACGACTGGCGTCATTCAGACCACCCATAGCCGAGTAGTTGAACTGACCGCGTTCCTGCGAGCTGAAGTTTAAGCCCTCGATGTAGTAACTCTCCACACTCGACTGATAACCACGGTTGCGATAACGCGCGGTGGACCAAGCAAAGGAGGTGCTGGCATTGAACACGTCTGTCGAAGCAGAAGAAGACGACGCTTGTGCTTGTGAACGACCTTCATCGTCGCTCATCTCCTCTTCCGTTAAGTTCAACAAGATCTCACCTTGAGCCTGTGTCACGATGTCTTGTTGTAACTTAATCGCATCCATTTCGTTCGCCTGATTGTCTTTCAGGTTAATTAACTCGAGTGCAGCTACGTAGCCGTCTGCCTCAATTACCACCTCTTCATCCGCCGCTTCCAGATAGAGTAACGAGAACTCACCGTCTGCGTTGGTCGTAGTTGAGATGTTCTGGTTCGCGAGCGTCACCTTAGCCCCCACAATAGGAGTCTGGGTAGCTTCGTCGATCACGCGACCCTTGAGTGATGTCTGTGCCAAAGCCGTCAGGCTGATCGCCAGCACAAACATCAACGAAAAGAGTTTGTTTCTCATACGATTGTTTGTTAGTGTTTTTATGGTTAATATTTATTTGAATTAAAATTCTGCTGTTTTCGGCGTTCTCGGGAACGGAATGACGTCGCGTATGTTCTGCATACCAGTAACAAAGAGCATCAAACGCTCGAAGCCCAGACCGAAGCCTGCGTGCGGTGCACTACCGAAACGACGCGTATCCAAATACCACCACATGTCCTTCATCGGGATGTGACGGCGCTCGATCTCTTCGTTCAGCAAATCGAGACTCTCCTCACGTACACTACCGCCGATGATCTCGCCGATCTGCGGGAAGAGTACGTCGGTACCCTGAACCGTCTTGCCGTCCTCGTTGATCTTCATATAGAACGCCTTGATATCCTTCGGATAGTCGGTCATGATAACCGGTTTCTTGAAGTGTTCCTCTACGAGGAAACGCTCATGCTCCGAACTTAAGTCATCGCCCCAGTTGCATGGGAACTCGAATTTCTTTCCGTTCTTAATCGCCTCTTGGAGGATGTTGATACCTTCGGTGTACGGCAAGCGGACAAACTCGGTATCTACCACGCTCTTCAAGCGCTCGATCAGGCCTTTGTCTACAAACTGGTTGAGGAACTCCAGATCGTCCATACAATGGTCAAGTGCCCAACGGACGCAGTACTTAATAAAGTCCTCTTCGAGGTCCATCAACTCGTCCTTTTGGATGAATGCCACTTCCGGCTCGATCATCCAGAACTCCGCCAAGTGACGCGGGGTGTTACTGTTCTCCGCGCGGAAAGTAGGACCGAAGGTATAGATCTTACCCAAGGCCATAGCTCCCAACTCACCTTCCAACTGTCCGCTGACGGTCAGCGCGGCCTGTTTGCCGAAGAAATCATCGCTATAGTCAATCTGGCCGTTGTCATCGAACTTGAGATTGTAAAGGTTCTTGGTCGTTACTTGGAACATCTGACCGGCACCCTCACAGTCACTGGCCGTGATGAGCGGGGTATGGAAATAGAAATAACCATGCTCATGGAAATAGGTATGAATGGCCATCGCCATGTTGTGACGGATACGGAAGACCGCACCAAACGTGTTCGTGCGCGGACGCAGATGCGCGATCGTGCGCAAAAACTCCATACTAAGACCTTTCTTCTGCAACGGATATTTCTCCGGATCAGCGGTGCCGTACACCTCCAAATCGGTCAGTTGGATCTCTACTGCCTGACCTGCTCCCTGGCTCTCTACCAGGATACCCGTTGCCGAGATACATGAACCGGTTGTTACGGGTTTGAGACGCTCCTCATCGAATTTCTCCAAATCAACGACAATCTGGATGTTCTTAATGGTGGAACCGTCATTGAGGGCGATAAACGATACCTGCTTATTGCCACGACGGCTGCGTACCCATCCGCGGACGTTGATTTGAGCACCAAAATCGGTGCGCTTCAATGCGTCTATGATTACTGTTCTTTGCATATATTATAAATTGAATTGACTTAAATCTTCTCCCATCGTGTTCATGCTCGATTGGAAGGTTACACTATTGTTGTCATCCGCCATCGGCATAACGCTGTTCTGTTCATCCGGATCAACGGCTTCGTCCTCGTTCTGGAACTTGGCATACTTGCCCCGGAAGCGCAACCAGATACTGTCGGTGGCACCGTTACGGTGCTTAGCCACGATGATCTGTGCCAGTCCGCGCAAGTCCTTACCGGTCTTATCGTCATTGTATAAGTGGTAATACTCCGGACGGTGAATGAAACAAACCATATCTGCATCCTGCTCGATAGCACCGGACTCACGCAAGTCGCTTAACTGCGGCGTCTTACCTTCCACGCCTTGACGCGCCTCCACACCACGGTTCAACTGAGACAAAGCGATGATAGGTATATCCAACTCTTTTGCCAAGCCCTTCAGACCGCGCGAGATGATACTAACCTCCTGCTCGCGGCTACCGAAAGAGGTGCCCTGCGCGTTCATTAGCTGCAGGTAGTCGATGATGATGATCTGCACACCATGCTCACGCACCAGTTTGCGCGCTTTGGAGCGTAACTCGAAGATCGACAACGAAGGGGTGTCGTCCAGATAGAGCGGTTTGCCCTTCATGATATTGATCTTCGTGTTCAGACGTTTGGCGTCCTCTTTGCTCATCTTACCGGTCTTGATCTTTTCACCTTCAAGCTCGCACACGTTCATGATCAGACGGTTGACGAGCTGTACATTACTCATCTCCAGCGAGAAGATAGCCGTCGGGATCTCGCGATCCACCGCCATATGCTTCGCCATCGAGAGCACGAAAGCCGTCTTACCCATCGCCGGACGAGCGGCTATGATCACCAGATCCGGACTCTGCCAGCCGGAAGTGATCTTGTCCAAAGCATGGAAACCGGAAGGAATACCGGATATAGAACCCGTGTTCTTCGCCGCTTTCTCCATACGCATGAATGCCTCTTCGATGACGGGGTCTATCTGCGTCACGTCGCGCTTCTGACTGCGCTGACTGATCTCGAAGATACCCGCCTCGGCAGTCTGCATCAACTCATCTACATCCTGCGTCTCATCATAACCCATCTCCTCAATCTGCGCCGCCAACGCAATGACATCGCGCGCCGTCGCTTTCTTGGAGATGATCTCTGCGTGGTATCGCAAGTGCGCAGTGGAGGACACGCGTCGTGTCAGTTCGGCCAGATACACCACACCACCGGCTTTCTCCAACGTACCCTGACTCTTGAGCTTCTCGCCCACGGTCATCAGGTCGATCGGCTGATCCTTGGCGGCCAATTCGCGAATAGCCTCATAGATCACGCGGTTCTGGTCTTTATAGAAAACCTCCGGACGCAGCAGATCTGCTACCGTTCCGTAGGCATCTTTCTCTATCATCAACGCACCCAAAACGGAGTCTTCCAACTCTTGTGCCTGAGGGGGTAACTTACCCGACTCGTTGGCGCCGACCTTGATGATCGTCGTCTGCGTGCGTTTGCTGTTTTTACTTGTTCCTGCCATATGCAGTTAATAAATTATGCGCAGCGATAAAACTGCTTATCTCGTTATTGAGCACCTGCCGTTCAGCTACTTCGATCTGGTGCTCCATCTGTTCGCTCTTGTAGAATCCGTCCAGCAGCGCCTGGTTGATCGTCTCGTACATCCAGTACTTGGCCTGTTCCGTCCGGTGGGCATCGAAATAGCCGTTCTTCTTGGTGAACGCGATGTAGTCTTCGATATTCTTCCACACATCCATTACGCCCGAATGGTCGATGGACGAGCAGCATATCGCTTCCGGTGTCCATCCGCTCTCTGAGGGCGGGAAGAGCATCAGTGCGTTCTTAAAGCTCACGCGCGCCGCGTGTGCGCGTTCTATATTATTACCATCGCATTTATTGATGGCGATTCCGTCCGCCATCTCCATGATACCGCGCTTGATACCCTGTAACTCGTCACCTGTTCCGGTCACTTGCAGCAACAGGAAATAATCGACCATCGAGTGCGCCGCTGTCTCGGACTGACCCACACCCACCGTCTCCAGGAGTATCGTATCAAATCCTGCTGCTTCGCAGAGCACGATCGTCTCGCGCGTCTTACGCGCTACGCCGCCTAATGAACCCGCACTCGGGCTGGGGCGGATGAACGCATTCGACTTGACGGACAATTCGTTCATGCGGGTCTTGTCGCCTAAGATAGATCCCTTACTTCGTTCACTCGACGGGTCGATCGCCAGTACGGCGAGTTTCTTGCCATGGTCGCATAACTCGCTTCCCAAGGCCTCGATGAACGTCGATTTACCTGCTCCCGGAACACCCGTTATACCCACGCGTATCGAATTACCGGCGTAGGGTAGGCATAACTCGATCACCTTCTGCGCAATCTCCTGATCCGCCAGCAGATTACTCTCCACCAGCGTCACAGCCTGACTCAGAATCGTCATATCTCCACGGCGAATACCCTCGAAATACTCTTCGGGGCTCAACACCGTTTTCTTACGGCGAAACGTAGCATACGGGTTGACGGATGGCAAGTTCTCTACACCTGCATTCACCGTCAAACCCTTATACTCTGCGCTATTTTCAGGATGATCTATCATTCAACAACGAAGTTGAGCTTTACTTTCTTGATCGGATTAACGTAGTCATTCGTGATAACCACGATCTCACGGCTGTAGTTACCCGGCTTCATACCGTTGGTATGGATCTCTACCGTGATGGCACCTTTCTTGCCGGACTTAACGGCTTTCGGAGCCTTCACTGTGAGCGCTTTGTCTGCGGTGTAGGCACGACGAACTTCCAGCGGGTTAACACCGATATTCTTGATCGGGAAGCTGAACTTAAGCGTCTTGCCGGCAGCGATTTTACCTGCGTTCTGCTCAGCAGCGGTCTCGATGATCGGAGCTTGTTGTTTCTGCTCCACGGTCATCTGGCTGAAATCTTCCTCTACGTTGGCCTTGATGGTCAGACGATACGTCTCGCTGATCTCTTTCTTACCGTCGATCACTACGTATGCATATGCTTCGATAGGACCGTACAGTTTCGGACTCTTGGTGTCGATGGCAAACATGAACTTACCCACCTCGTTCGGCTTCGGATCTGCCAGTGTCACTTGGCTGATCAGGAAAGCATCTGCGGCATTGGTAGCCAACTCTACATGATGATCAGCTTGCGTCAGGTTGGCATACTCCAACTCGCCGTTCTTAGTCTCACCTTTCTTGATGGTACCCAAGTTCAGCGTTTTGTCCTTCATACTCAGGTCTCCGACAGCTACCGTGTATTTATTCACCGGTTTAGCGCTCTTCGGAATCACCTCACCCTTGATATACACTTTCTTTGTCGGCTCGGTGGCATTCGACGTGATGGTGACGGTCTTCTGGAAACGTCCCGGACGACCGTTCGGGTTATAGGTCACGGTGATGCTACCGGTCTGACCCGGCTCTACCGGCTCTTTCGTCCATGTCGGAGTCGTACAACCGCAGCTCGCGCGTACATTGCTCAAAATCAACGGAGCCATACCTTCGTTCTTAAACTCAAACACTACCGACACACGGCCGTCGCCTTCGTTAATCTTACCGAAGTCATGCTCGGTCTTCTCAAACGTGATTACAGGATCTTGTGCCATCATGGCTACTGCTACAAGAGCCATGCAGAGAGTACTCAAAATCTTTTTCATATAAACAAACATTTTTTAATTATCAGTTATCACTCGTTTAACTTCTTTGATATTTTCGATTTTACGAATTGCTTTCAACAGGTCTTCCAACTCGGAGCGGTCGTACACGTATAGTTCCATCGTGCCCTTGAAGATACCGTCTTCGCTGGATACGTTAATCGCGCGCATGTTGATGTGGAACTCCGTCGTGATGGTTTGCAGCACTTGGATAAACACACCAAAGCGGTCTATACCCTTCAGCTCGATCGTCTCCACGAACGATTGTACGCGATGCGTGTTCCAGCTGGCTGAATACAGGCGCTTACCAAAACTGGTCTTCAACAACGCCGCTTCCGGACAATCCACTTTGTGGATGTACATCTGACCCTTCTCGTCCTTATAGCCCAGCACTTCATCGCCCGGGATCGGATGACAACAACTGCTCAGCAGATACTCTTTTCCTAAGTTCTCATCCGTCAGTATGATCGCATGCGCCTCTTTCTTCTTCTCCTTCGGCGCTTCTTGCGGCTCTTGACTCTTGGCTTTTGACTCTTGACTGTCATGCGGCTTCACTGCGCTCATTTTGTCATTCCCGAGGAATGGTATGAATGATTTCCAACCGCGTTTGGGGAACACGATGTCGCGGATATTATCCAATCGTATGGCTCCTTGCCCTACTTCCGCATACAACTCCGACGGTTGCGTCATGCCGTAGTAGTTCAATAATCGTGCCAAAGACTCTTCGCGGTTGGCGGCTAAGTCCTTGTCCATACTGATGGCATCGTCCACCAGCCGTTCACCGTGTTTCGTGTATTTGCGCTCCTCACGCATGAAATACTGATTCAGCCCCTTGCGCGCTTTGGCGGTTGTCACGATCTTCAACCATTCTTTCTGCGGATGCTGGCTGTTAGACGTCAGCACTTCCACCTGATCGCCGCCCTTGAGTTGGTACGACAACGGCACGAGCGCGTGGTTCACTTTCGCACCGATACAATGTTCGCCTAATTCGGAGTGGAGTAGGAAAGCGAAGTCCAGAGCCGTCGAACCCTGCGGCATCGTCTTGATCTCTCCCTTCGGCGTAAAGACAAACACCTCTTGCGCAAACAGGTTGAGCTTGAACGTCCCCAAGAACTCCATCGCATCCTTATCCGGGTGCGCGAGAATGTCTTTGATCTCCTGTAACCACTTATCCAATTCGCTGTCGTCCGACTCACCCGTCTTGTATTTCCAGTGCGCTGCATAACCGTGTTCGGCAATCTCGTGCATGCGGTCGGTACGAATCTGCACCTCTATCCACTCGCCGTTCTTGCCCATCACCGTTACGTGCAACGCCTCGTAACCGTTGGCTTTTGGCGTCGAGATCCAGTCGCGTATACGCTCCGGGTGCGGACGGTAGATTTCCGTGATAGCCGAATAGATCATCCAGCACTGGTCTTTCTCACTCATCGTCTCGTGCGGCGTGAAGATGATTCGAACAGCCATAATGTCATACACGTCCTCAAAAGCGCATTGCTTGCTCATCATCTTCTTCCAGATCGAGTAAACCGACTTGATACGCGCTTTGAGCGTGAAAGTATAACCCATACTTTCTAGCCGCTCGCGGATAGGTTGGGCAAACACTTCGTAGTTCTCCAACTTGGTGGATTTGATGGCCTCCAACTTGTCGTGGATCTCTTGCCAGGTCTCCGGATGCTGGTACTTAAAACTCAAGTCCTCCAATTCCGTCTTGATCGGGAACAGACCCAAGCGGTGCGCCAGCGGCGCGTAGATATACTGTGTCTCTCCGGCTATCTTGTATTGCTTGTCTTTGCGCTGCGAACCCAAGGTACGCATGTTATGCAGTCGGTCGGCAATCTTGATCAACACCACGCGGATATCATCGCTGATGGTCAGCAGCAACTTTCGGAAGTTCTCCGCCTGTTCACTCGCTTGCTCACCGAAGACACCGCCGCTGATCTTCGTCAAACCGCCTACGATCTGCGCGATCTTATCGCCGAACAGACCGGCGATATCCTGCTCCGTGTAGTCTGTGTCTTCCACCACATCATGCAACAACGCCGAACAGATACTCGTGCTACCCAAACCGATCTCACGCACACAAATGCGCGCGACAGCAAGCGGATGCATGATATACGGCTCGCCACTCAAACGACGTACACCGTAATGCGCCTTGTACGCGAAATTGAACGCATGCGTGATCAACTCCACTTTCTGTCGGTGCGGAGTGTGCGCATAGTCGTCCAACAACGCCTCAAACTCGCGTTGGATCATCAATTCTTCTTCCGGTGTAAACTCACTTTTTTGCATAGTGTGCCCAAAATACCGCGCAAAGGTACGAAATAATTTTCATATACGCAAGCCCGCGCGCATAAAAAACGAAAAAAAACGTCCTTTTGGCATAAAAATTGCTAAAAGCAAAATGTAGAATTGGCTATTTGTGAAAAAAATAGTAATTTTGCAATCGATTAAATTGGCTTATAATGCGAAAAATTCTATTCATAGCGCTTGCATTTATTTTTGCTCTGCCTTTGGCAGCGCAGAAACCCTATACCGTCGTGCTCGATGCCGGACACGGGGGTAAAGACCCGGGAGCCGTGGGAAAATTCTCGCAAGAGAAAAACCTAAATCTCGCGCTCGTGCTCAAGATGGGCGAACTTATCAACGAGCAATATCCGGATGTTAACGTCGTCTATACGCGTAATACGGACGTGTTCATTCCTCTCCAAACGCGCGCGGACATTGCGAACAAGAACAATGCTGACCTCTTTATCTCCATCCACGCCAACGCCTCGGAAAACAAGGCTTCCAAGGGTGTGGAGACCTTCATCCTCGGAACCGAGAAGATGGAGAAGAACCTCGATGTCGCTATGCGAGAGAACGCCGTGATGAAGCTTGAGGCGGATTACAAAACGACCTATCAAGGTTTTGACCCGAACTCGATTGACTCTTACATCATGTTCGAGCTTATGCAGAACAGTTTCATGGATCAGTCGCTTCAGTTCGCCGAGCAGGTGCAGCAACGCTTCGTCGGACATCTCAACCGCTCCGACCGCGGCGTTCAACAGGCCTCTTTCTGGGTGCTCCTCAAGACGGCATGCCCCGCCATCCTCTTTGAGATGGGCTTTATCTCCAATCCCGAAGAAGAACGCTTCCTTAACGAGAAAGCTTCTATCGCACAAATGGCGAACGCACTCGTCAACGCTTTCGGCGCTTATACCCATAAGCAAGCCGTCCGCAAAGAGACACTTGCCATCGATACGACGGCACAAGCCGTTTCTGTCGCCGCACAACCCGTCGATACGGCAAAACACGGTAACGACACGCTAACGACACGGAATCGGGATGAAGCTACAACCACCCCTACAACAACCCCTACAACCTATTACGCACTCCAGATTTGCGCGTCCCGTACGCCTCTTGATCCATCCGATCCCAAACTCAAAGGCATCCCCTGCGAATACCGCAAAGTGGGCGATTGGTACAAATACTACGCCATCATCGACACCGATCGTGCCAAAGTGGCGGCAAAACAACAAGAAATACGATCCCTCTTCCCGGATTGCTGGATAACCAAATTTGAACAATAACAACTGCTAAAATAACACATATGAAATACGCACGAGAAATCAAGGTCGGCGTCTTGGCCACCGTTTGTCTCTTCCTCCTCTTTTTTGGATTAAACTTCCTCAAAGGCGTCAATATCTTCTCGCCTACGAATAGTTACCACGGTACGTTCTATAACCTCCACAACCTTGAGGAACAGGCTGCTGTGTACATCCGCGGACATAAAGTGGGACAAGTGGATAAAATCCATTATGACTTTACCCGCGACAGCGCCTTCACCATCGATATCTCCATCAACAAAGATATTGCACTTCCTGCAGGCACCCACATGGCACTCGTCTCGGACGGACTGCTCGGTGGTATGGCAATCGAATTGCAATTCCCCGACCAATTACCAATCACCAATGACCAATCACCAATCATTGCCCATGGCGCTTTCCTGCCGACTACCTATGTGCCCGGACTCATGGAATCTCTCCAGACTGAACTTCTCGCTCATGTAGATGGTGCGATCCAAGACGTGGACAAGGCCGTTATAAATGTTGATTCGCTCATTGCGCAGATCCGTACGCAGGTGGATGGCAATCATATCCAACATTCTCTAACCAATATCGACCGCATTTCCGGTGACCTCACATCCGTCTCGACTGACCTCAAAAGCATGATGAATAACCAGGTTCCGCGTATCATCAACAATGCCGATACAGCGATCGCCAACCTCAATACCATCGTGGCGGATGTTAAGGCGGCTGATATCAAATCTACCATTGCGCGTGTGGACACCGCGGTGGATAACGTCAATGCCGTTGTGGCACAAGTGAAATCGCCGATTTTACAGCATATTGATGCCACTATCATTTCGGCTGATTCACTCCTCCAAGACCTCAAAGCACACCCCAAACGCTACGTCCATTTCTCTATCTTTGGCAAGAAGGATAAGTAACCCGAAAAATAGGGTATAAAATTGTTGAAAACTATCGAGGAACACCTGTTCCACAATTTGGAGATTTTATAAATTGAATTATTTTTCAACAATCCATAACTACCCGAAAAACTAGTGGATTATAAAAAATATTAACAAAAAAATCACTCCACTATTGCAAATATCGGAAGTGCCGAAAATACGGGCTTTTGACGTTGAAAACTTCCGTAACTTATTGAAAAATAGCATAGTTATGCGTAATTGTCTTAATTTCAGGCAGTTACGCATAATTGTTTTTTGACAACTCAATTGACGATTTGCTCAATTCAAAAATTTGTAGTACCTTTGCACTCGCTTTCGAAAAATCGAGGGTATAAAAACGAACAAAAATGACAACGGAATTGCAACAAAAATGGGCTCAATGTCAGACTATCTTGGCTGACAACTTGACCAGCAGTGCGTACCAGACCTGGTTCGCGCCCATTATTCCGTTGCAGTTCGAGAACGGAGTATTAGTACTCCAAGTCAAATCGCAGTTCGTGGCCGAATATATTGAAGAGAATTATATCCAACTCCTCTCGGCTACCATCATCCGCGTGTTCGGGCAAGGTACACACTTGGAGTACCGTGTGCTCATTGACTCTGCCTCCGGCGCAGCTACCATGCTCCCGTCCGCAGGTGCGCAAGCGCATGTGAATCCTATTAATAATGCGCCTAAGCAACCTGATTCTTTTGATTCGCAACTTAATACGTTCTATACCTTTGACTCGTTCGTGGCGGGAGAACCCAATAAACTCGCGCGTACGGCCGGTATAGCTATCGCCAAACAACCCGGTTACACCGCTTTCAACCCCCTCTTTGTTTACGGAGGTAGCGGAGTAGGGAAGACCCACTTGGCGAACGCAATCGGTAATCAGGTGAAGACGTTTAATCCCCATGCGCGCGTGTTGTACGTTAGCGCCAATACCTTCAAACTGCAATATCAGGATGCTGCGAAGACCAACCGAATCCCGGACTTCCTTAATTTCTACCAGACGGTGGACGTACTCATCGTAGATGATATCCAGTATTTCGCCGGACTCAAGGGAACGCAGGATACATTCTTCCACATCTTCAACTACCTGCAGCAGAGCCGAAAGCAACTCATTCTTACTTCTGATCGTCCGCCTATTGAGCTCAAGGACATCGAGGAGCGACTCCTCACCCGTTTCAAATGGGGACTCTCCGCCGAGATCAAGCATCCGGACTATCAGTTGCGTAAGAATATCCTGCTGTCTAAGATGCGTCGTGACGGTATATCCCTCACGGACGACGTAGTGGACTTCATCGCATCGAATGTACGCAACTCTGTACGTGACCTCGAAGGTATCTTAGCTTCCCTCTTGGCGCACTCGACGCTCACAGACCGTGAGATAGATGTCAAACTGGCAGAACAAGTGGTAAGTCATATCGTCGCTATCCAGCCGCGTAAGATCACCGTCGGAGATGTCATCGGTGCTGTCGCAGAACATTACAGTGTGCCCGAGAAAGCACTCCTCTCTGCCAATCGTTCCCGCGAGGTTAGCAATGCACGTCATCTGGCGATCTACTTGACCAAAGAATTGACGGATAGTTCGCTCACGGAGATTGGCTTTAAGATGGGTAAACGTACGCACGCAACGGTGCTCCATTCGATCGCGCTCGTCAAAGAGAAACTTGAGTTTGACCCGGTTCTCCGGCAGACGGTATCCCAAATTGAATCCGCTTTACGGTATTAATAATGTGAATTGTTCAAAAAAACGACACCCGTTCTCGGATGTCGTTTTTCAATTACCAATTACCAATTACATCATTCCTCCCATACCGCCAGCGGGCATTACCGGTGCCGGATGCTCTTCCGGTTCATCAACAATCACGCACTCGGTCGTAAGGAACATACCGGCAACAGAAGCCGCGTTCTCCAGCGCCACACGCGTTACTTTAGCCGGATCAACTACACCTGCCTCAAACAGGCTCTCATAGACGTCCGTACGGGCATTGTAACCAAAGTCGGCCTTACCGCTGCGAACCTTATCTACAACAACCGCACCTTCCTTGCCGGCGTTGCTGACAATCTGACGAAGCGGTTCCTCGATAGCGCGGCGAACAATCTCAATACCCGTCTGTTCGTCTTCGTTAGCGCCCTTCAGACCGTCCAACGC
The DNA here is from genome assembly GCA_946187555.1 of uncultured Bacteroidales bacterium. Taxonomy (GTDB): domain Bacteria; phylum Bacteroidota; class Bacteroidia; order Bacteroidales; family Paludibacteraceae; genus Colicola. Next base: position 17,856 of record CAMHQP010000012.1, on the reverse strand, counting down.
AGCCTGTGCACGGATATACATCACGCCACCGCCCGGAACAATACCTTCCTCGATAGCGGCACGAGTAGCGCTCAGCGCGTCGTCCACGCGGTCTTTTTTCTCTTTCATCTCTACCTCAGAAGCAGCGCCTACGTTCAACTGCGCTACACCACCGGCTAACTTAGCCAGACGCTCTTGCAGTTTTTCTTTATCATACGTGCTCTTGGTAGCAGCAATCTGCGCTTTGATCTGTTGTGCGCGGGCATCGATAGCTTCTTTGGCACCTGCGCCGTTAACAATCGTCGTGTTGTCCTTGCTGACGGTGATGGTCTCTGCCGTACCAAGCATCTCTAACGTAGCCTGATCCAACTTGATACCTTTCTCTTCGCTGATCACTGTACCACCGGTCAGAATAGCAATATCTTCCAGCATCTCTTTGCGGCGATCGCCGAAGCCCGGAGCCTTCACAGCGCAGATCTTCAACTGTGCACGAAGACGGTTAACTACCAAGGCCGTCAATGCCTCGCTATCAACATCCTCTGCGATAATAAGCAACGGACGACCGCTCTGTACGGCCGGTTCGAGCACAGGCAGTAACTCTTTGAGGTTCGAGATTTTCTTATCATAGATAAGGATATACGGCTTGTCCATCTCAACCAACATCTCCTCCGTGTTCGTTACGAAGTACGGGCTGATATAACCACGGTCGAATTGCATACCTTGCACCACGTCAATTGTCGTGTCCATACCCTTGGCCTCGCCAATAGTGATGACACCGTCCTTGCTTACCTTACGCATCGCGTCTGCAATCAACTTACCGATCTCAGCGTCGTTATTAGCAGATACGGTAGCTACCTGCTCGATCTTGTCGAAGTCATTACCAACTACCACAGCGTTCTTCTTGATCTCTGCTACTACTGCAGCAACGGCCTTGTCAATACCGCGCTTCAGATCCAACGGATTAGCACCGGCGGTTACGTTCTTAAGACCCACGCCTACGATAGCTTGTGCCAAGACGGTAGCAGTTGTCGTACCGTCACCGGCTTGGTCACCGGTCTTCGATGCTACTTCCTTAACCAACTGCGCACCTACGTTCTCAGCTGCATCTTTCAACTGAATCTCCTTGGCTACCGTAACACCGTCTTTCGTGATATGCGGTGCACCGTACTTAGCATCAATAACTACATTGCGGCCTTTCGGACCTAACGTCACTTTGACTGCGTCAGCCAACTGGTCAACGCCACGCTTCAGCGCCTCGCGCGCCTCCGTATTATAGGTTATATTCTTTGCCATAATAATGAACGATTTAACTGTTTAACGATTTAACGGATAATTGCAAGTACGTCGCTTTGTCTCATGATGAGAAATTTCTCGCCGTCTAACTCTAATTCGGTACCTGCATACTTGCCGTACAGTACCTGATCTCCGGCTTTCAAAACCATCTCTTCATCTTTTGTTCCGTTACCTACTGCCAGTACTTCGCCGCGCAGCGGTTTCTCTTTCGCGCTGTCCGGAATGATGATTCCGCCAGCAGTCTTTTCTTCTGCAGCCGCAGGTCTTACTAACACGCGGTCTGCTAAAGGTTGAATCTTGCTCATAGTATATCTTGTTTTATATTTGTTGCTGTCATTTTAGTGACAATTCTTGTGCCATGCAGAAAAAATCTGCCAAAATGGCAGTCTTTTTTGCATAATTAAAAAAAAAGTTGTACCTTTGCAACCGGTTTTGGAAGAAAAGCAACACATAGGGCAATTATTTGATCGTATCGCTTCAACCTACGATGGACTCAACCACGGCCTGTCGCTCAATATCGACCGCCGTTGGCGTCGTAAAACGGTGGCGCGCATGGTACCCGCCAAGCATGTGCTTGACGTTGCCATCGGAACAGCCGATCTGACTATCGAGATGCTCCGTCGCGGTAAAGCAGAACAAGTGACCGGCATCGATCTGTCCGACCAAATGATGGCAATCGGAGAAAAAAAATGCGAGGCAAAGCATCTGTCCGTAGAGTTCGTTTTGGGCAATGCCCAACATATGCCCTTTGACGATGCTTCTTTCGATGGCGTCACTTGCGCCTTCGGATGTCGTAACTTTAGTGATCTGGACGAAGGACTGCGCGAGATGTATCGCGTACTAAAACCCGGTGGACAAGTGACTATCCTCGAGTTTAGTTATCCTACGCGTCGATACATCCGCGTGCTTTACGACTTCTATTTCACCCATGTGCTGCCTACTATCGGCCGCATCGTCAGCCGTGATAAGACGGCATATACCTACCTGAACAAGAGTGTCAAATCGTTCTGCTGGGGCGAAGCTTTTGCCCAGCATCTCCACGATGCCGGCTTCTCCAACGAACATTTCGAAACACTCACGCTCGGAATAGCAACTATTTATACAGCAATAAAATGATCAAACACATTATTCTTTGGAAATTGCGCTCTGAACTGAGCGAAACGGAGAAACGCGAGAAAGCACTCGCCATCAAACAAGGACTCGAATCTCTCAAAGGCCAGGTACCCGGTCTGTTGGATATCCATGTGCAGATAGACGGACGTCTCGAGACCTCCAATGCCGACATTATGTTGGACTCTACGCTCGATTCGTTTGAGTCGCTCAAGGGCTATGCCGTTCATCCTGCCCATCTGGCAGTAGCCAACGGTGTCGTGCGCCCTAACACGGAGTTACGTACTTGTTTGGACTACGAGGTATGAGAAAAATCTTAACCCTCTTTCTGCTTGTCTTCTCCCTCTGCGCCTATTCCAGACCGCAGACGCGAGCTGTCGTGATGGATACGGTTTGTGAGGCCTCGATGGCGCAACTCTTACCGGTTATCAACCGTTTCTGCTATCAGTTCCAGGCTTGCCCGGACTCCCTCTTCCAATGGGCATATACCAACCTTGGCGAACCCGAAGTGGTGGAGAGTAATGACAAAAGTAAAGACAGTAAGGATGTTATCCAACTCGATTATAAGGATCGTGTCTATGATGCCAAAACGAAAACCGGCGATGTAGCGATAGATATCTACGTCCTCGGAGTAAGGTGGTGGAAAGATCAGCATCTGGGAACCAAATATACCCTTACGCGGCCGGCAAATGCCCAATATCCGCTCACCGCTCATCTCAAAGCGACTTATAGCGGCTCATTACTCGAAGGCGGAGATATTATATTTCGAATGGAACCCGTCTCGCCTACACGTACGCGCGTTCATTATGAGTTTAGCCTGACGTTCGGACGCTTCCTCTCTGCGTTCATATCCGATAAAATGTGGCGAAACGCCATCGAGTGGCGCTTCGAAACCATATTGAATAACCTCATTGAATATACCGAAACGGGTACTGTTCAGAAAAGAGAAGTCGGACCTAAGAAATAATTATCTCCTTCTGCTCGGTTTGATGCCTGCGTAGTTGTTGATCATGCGACAATGCTCGCAGTTATGCCATTGATACGTCACCGAAATACCTACTTGGAACCATCCGTCGTTCCAGTGGATATGCTTGTTGCCGTGTTTATCTGTCCAAGTGCCGAAACTTGTTCCTAACTCAACACCTTGACTATTCTGGGATGCTGCCAGCGGGTATGCATCCAGATTCATGTATTGCGTATCGATTAAGCCTTCTTGAACCATGATCTCAGCACTCATAGTCCACGACTCCGCCAAACGCCAACTATATCCTATTCCTAATTGTACCATCGGCAAGATGCCGAACGTACTGCCTTCCAGCTTATCGCGTACTTTTTGACTGCCTTCTCTTCTGTAGTAGTAGAACTCGTAATTGGTAATGATGCTACCGGTCACAGCTAAACCGCCATAAAGATAGAATCCGGCATTGGAGAAGGGATAATATTGTACGCCTACTGCGGGCTGTATTAAGATAGATTGGAACTTACGGAAGTCATCGCGCGGCTCTGCCAGTTGCTCAAACTTGGTCTTATTGTTACCGTTCAACGTACCACCCATCAAGCCAAACTTCAGGTTACAATGGTTTCCTGCCGGTATATTGTAATTAATATACAAACTACCACCGTAACTGAGGTTGTTTTTGTTGAAGCCACCCGAGAAAACTACACCCTCATTGTCTACATCGCCGTAATAGTACATCGCGGTAACACCAAATGTCACACCATGTGAGACGAAATAATTCTTGGTGGTGTACAAACCGGTGCTTGAATTGGCTTTATTGGTCCATACAACGCGCTTGTGTCCGGACTTAGCCATAACAGCCATAGGTAGTGCTAACAGCACTATCGCGAACAATAGAAATGCGTGTGAACGAATATTCATGGGTGTCTATTCTTTCCTAAGTTTTACTGGTATGTACAAAATCGACTGCAAATTTACAACAATTTTTTGATATAAACAAATATATTTTTGTTTTTTTGTCAAAAAAATAAAAAAGGAACCATGAGGCTCCTTTTCTTGTAGTGCTACCCGGACTCGAACCGGGGTTTACGGCGTGAGAGGCCGTTGTCCTAGGCCACTAGACGATAGCACCCTATTGCTTTTTTTCGAAAGCGGCTGCAAAAATACTGCTTTTTTTTGATATGACCAAATTTTTTTGAAAAAAAATGCAATTTACCCCTCATTTTTTGCACATATGGGAATTTTTTACTAATTTTGCACCCAAATTGAGCCTTAGAAGATGCATTATTCATTCCATGCATATTACCCCTATTACAAGCGCAACTTGAAGTTGGCGTTTCCGGTCATGCTGACGCAGTTTGGTGCCGCGTTGGTGGGACTTGCTGACTCGATCATGGTGGGGCATTACGGCACGACTGACTTGGCTGCTGTCAGTTTCTCCAACGCGCTGTTTTTCACCGTGATGGTATTTGCGATGGGGGCACTCATGGGAATTACTCCGGTGGTGGGGCATGTGCATGGACGACTCGAAAAACTGCTCAAAGAAGGTACCACGGACGAAGAGATTGCGCATAAGCATGAACAAGTCACGTCCTATCTCGCAAACGGCTTGGTGTTCACGGGGTTGATGAGTGTACTATCATTGCTGCTACTTGCTCCGTGTATCGGTTTTCTGGATGCGTTCGGACAAGAACCCGAAGTGGTGGCTTGCGCAAAACCCTATTACATCCTTATCGTACTTTCCATCGTGCCGTTTCTGCTGTTCACGTTCAGCAAACAGTTTCTCGAAGGACTCGGCAATACGACCGTCGCTATGTTGATTACAATCGGCTGTAACTTACTCAATATCCTGCTAAACTGGGTCTTCATCTATGGTCACTGGGGCCTTCCTGCGATGGGTGCAGAAGGTGCAGGATGGGCAAGTCTGATTGCGCGCTGTCTGATGCCGATTTGTTACTTAATAGCAATGCTCTGCAAGGCTGAATGGCGTCGTTACATAACATCCATGCGTCGGTATCTCATCACGCGTCGCGAAGTGGAACACCTGATCTCGATCGGCATGCCAATCGGTTTGCAGTCTTTCGCGGAAGCCTTCCTTTTCACGGCTTCGTTCGTTATTATCGGCTGGATCAGCAAAGAGTCTCTGGCTGCGCACCATATTGCTAATCAAATGGCAGATCTGACGTTTATGTTGGCGCTCGGTATAGGTTCTGCTACCACCATCCGTGTCTCGCACCAGCTCGGCAAAGGCGACCTGCAAGCTGTGCGTATGGCGAGTCACGCATCGGTTCATCTGTGTCTGCTAATGAACACGATTGGTGCGGCAATCATGATTTTCGGACGCAACATGATCCCGTATATCTTCACCAGTGATCCGGAAGTTATTCCTATCGCTTCAACGCTGCTCATCATTGCCGGAACGCTCCAATACGCGGACGGATTACAATGTATAGGAGCTGCCATGCTTCGCGGCATTCAGGATGTGCGGGTACCCATGCGAATAGCGTTGTTCGCCTATATCGGAGTGGCGCTGCCTTTAGGACTCGCTCTCACCTTCCCGATGGGACTTGGAGCCAAAGGTATGTGGATAGCATTCGTCATCGCGTTAGCTATCCCTGCGGTTCTCTTCCATGTGCGGTTCCAACGACAAATGAAACGACTCAAATTTAACGGTTTAGACGAAATAGATTGATATGAAAAACGAAATGAATGCCTTGATCATGGAGGCAATGAAAAACCATGATTCCGTACGTACAGAGACGCTACGTGGTATAAAGAGTGCTTTTCTTAACTGGCAAACAAGCAAGGAAAATGCCGGTAAGGATTTGACTGAAGCGGATGAAATCCAAATCATCAAAAAGATGGTAAAACAGCGTCAGGAGTCCGTAGAGCAATACATTGCTGCCGGCCGTAAGGAGTTAGCTGATGCGGAGCAAGCGCAGATAAACGTTCTGGAGACTTTCTTGCCCAAAGCGGCATCGGAGGAAGATATCATTCGCGCGTTCAACCAGGCAAAAGATGCTAACGGATGGGAGGCAGAGAAAAAGAATATGGGACTCTTTGTGAAAGCTATCAAAATAGCGCTGCCTAATGCCGATGGCAAGATGGTTGCACAAGTCGTACAAAGTCAGTTGGCATAACGAGCTGGGCGACCCAGGAGGTCGTAGATCGTACCGTTATGCTCGATGAAGAGTTGACCATCGCGTAGGATGATTTGTCCGCGCGATGGTTTTTCTTTTACTTCGTCAATACCCCAGGTGGCGGGTTGCGTACCTTCTCCCCACTGCTCAAGAAGCCATTCCATGCGAGGATTATAGCGGCGGAAGAACTTCGCCGTTTTTTCGGTCATATCTCGGTTTTCGCAGTAGTTCTGCGTACCGTTCCAGCGCTGCGCATCGTTTTTGGCCGCCTCTTTGAGCGAGTTGGCAAAGGCATTGATACGCGCGATGACCGAATCGTTGCAGTGATGGTAGTATATCCACCAGTACTCTTGCAGTTTGGCCTGAAATTCCGGCCATGAAGCGAGTTGTCCCACCCAATGTTGCGAGAACTGTGGTTCCACATAGATCCATTGGTGGTCGGGACAGTTTCGACTGCGGTCGTACGCATTGCCGAAATCCCACACGGGGCCGAATTTCCATTTATCGACCTGTCCGTTGGTATCACGATCTTTATAGAGGAAACAACTGCCGTGGTAGGCCTCGCAGTCGTCCATGATCTCCTGCACGAGGTAATACTTGACGGCTTCATCGAGGTCGAGCCTGTTCCATAAGTCCTCCGCCGAAGCGCCATAGATAGCATCATTGAGGCCATATAACTGGTTCTCGATGTAGGTTCGTTGGGTACTGGATAGAATCTCTGGCTCTTTGGGTGTAACCATCACGTTCTCTCCATTGCCTTCAGTGAAAGTGATATTGTTCTCTTCCGCGTAATTATCTATCTCAACCAACCAGCCGCCCGTAACGTTATCGGTGGCGTTGTCCTCTTGTTCGGTAATATTGACGCGGTTGGAACCGATACGCACATGTTCTGTGAGGAAATACAGTCCCTGATATTGATTGTTGATGAATAGTTCAACGGGGCGTATACGCGGTGTCCATCTCAGACCAATGGCTTCGCTGATGATGAAGCCCGCAGGACCTTTGAGGTATCCCAAGTAATCATCTGCGTACGCTAACAGACACCAATGGCGATTTTTCGGCATGCCGAGTACCGTCTGTTTGGCATCGAACTTGATGCGATAGGGTTTCTTGTCAAAGCCGTTCCAAGTCCAGTTACCGCGTCCTTTGAACTGCGCCGTTACCTCTGTGAGAGCAGGGTAGGAGGTGTTCTTCGGGTCGATACGTAGGGTACCTGTCACGTAAGTCTCTTTGCTGTTGATAGCCTGATTATTGGTGGTTGTGATATAGACCACAGGCAGCGTGTTCGTCGGGATGGCGGCGAAGGATGTGCAAAGAACGAGGAACAACGTACTGAGACAAATCAGTTTGCGCATATTACATGTTGGCGTTATAGTATTGTGGTAATCCGGTTACTTCAACGCCAAGCCAATCGGGGCGGAGAAATGGTTCGTTCTCGTCACCTAACTCGATCTCAGCGAGCGCTTTGCCACTCATAGTACCACTGTGGAAAACATCCACTTCCCAGCACCGCTCTTCTTCTTCAAACGGAGCAGCGGGGATGATGTAACGCGTCTTGGAGATAGCTCCCGGGAGGCAGAGGTTCATCAACTCGCGGGCATCGGCCAACTCTATCTCGCGTTCCCACTCGAACTTGGCAATACCCTCGCGCATTTTACCGGATTTAATAGTAAGGAACGCCCGCGCGTCACGTATACGCACGCGGATAGTCTTACTCGGCTCTTTGCATAGATAGCCTTGCTCGATTTCATAATGACGCGTAGCTTGGGATAAGAAAGCATCGGACGTCACCAAAAACTTACGTTCAATCTCCGTGTTTTGCATATAGTCCTCCTTTTAGACAGAAAAAGGCAACCGATGGGTTGCCAATTTCATTTTGCGGAGAAAGGGGGATTCGAACCCCCGGTACAGTTACCCGTACGACAGTTTAGCAAACTGTTGGTTTAAGCCACTCACCCATCTCTCCGTAGCTTAAATTCCGAAAGCGGGTGCAAAGGTACTGCTTTTTTTTGAAACTACCAAATTTTTGCGAAAAAAAATGCAAAAAAAAAGAAGGTTGTCTCACGACAACCCAACCTTTTCATTTAACCTTAAATCTAATACCATGAAAAACACGGTGCAAAAGTACTGCTTTTTGACCAACTGACCAAATATTTTATGAAAAAAGTGTTAAATTTCTTAAAATTGCTAAATTTAGTTGACAAAATGGCGGTATTTGTGTGTTTCTAATCGCATAATGAGAATAAATCCTCCCTCGGATTGATCAACATGACAGGAACGAGAGCCCGCTGTATGGCTTTTCGCTCGGGTGGACCGAACAAAATGTCATCTAATCCGTAATCGCGGCTGGCAGTAAGGATAAGCAAGTCATGCCGAAAATCCCGTTGTCTCTCGGAAGCTTCGCGTACCAAACCAAAGGAGTCTTTGCGCGCCATGCATATCTCATAAGAGATATTTTCGCCTGATTTCTCCGCCACGGCCTTGATATGCGTGACGATCCGATTGACGTTCTGGCGAGCATGCGAACCGTAGTCATTGGCCTGCAGAAGGATGATATGTGCGCCCGTTTTACGCGCCAGATAGGTGCATATCTCCGCTTTATAAGTCTCTTCCTCAAGCATAGAGACAGGCACCAGAAGACGTCGAAGAGGCTTGATGTTCATCGTATTGGTGACGAACACATAAGGCCGCCGTTCCTCGCGGCTTTCGTTGAGGAATTTCTGAATGGTGCGCCCGTTATTGGCACATTCAATGAGTTTGATATCGTCGTTATTATCCCAGATCATTGCAGTCGCTCCCAGTTGATGGTATCCATGGTGTGGCGGTACTGGCGTGCCGCGGCCGAGTGTGCGCTATAAGAAGAAGAGAAGATATGCGTGTTGTTGAGTTCCGGACTAGCGCACATGAATAGATAATCGGTCTTGGGCGCATTGAGCACGATATCGATGGTCTCAGGCGCCGGACAACGGATCGGACCAGGCGGCAAACCGGGGTTCTTATACGTGTTATACGGCGAATCAACGTTCAGATGACTGTATAAAATACGTCTGAGTTTGAAATCCCCCACCGCGTATTTGATGGTCGGACACGACTGGAGTGGCATGTTCTTATGTACGCGGTTGAGGTAGAGCGAGGCGATAAGGGGCAGTTCATTCTTATTATGGCTCTCGCCCTCAACAATAGACGCCACGATCGCTATCTCGATGGGTGTCAGACCAATCGAATCGGCTTTGGCTCGGCGCTCGTCGTTCCAGAACGCGTTATATTCGCGCTGCATGCGTGCGAAGAGTTGGTCGGGCGTGATGTTCCAATAGACCTCGTAGGTATTGGGGATGAAGAGGCATCGGCTGGTCTCTTTGTTAAAGCCGTAAGGCGCGAGATAGGCGTCGTCTTCGAGCAACTGCAAGAGTGTGACGCTGTCCATTTGCAGGTGAGTCGTCACTTTACCGGCCAGTTCCTCGCGGGTACGCACGAAATGATTCCATGTGATCCGTACGGGTGTTTGCCGACCGTATTTGAATTTCTCAATCAGTTCTCGGTCACCGATCTTCGCAGGCACGATGTAATGTCCGGGTTCGGGGTAGCGGAAGAGCAGAATGCGCATGTGCCATTTGAGGTCGGTCTCGGCATCAATGTCATAGTCTTGACGCAACATACTCATCAACGAGTCAATAGACGTACCCTCGTAGATGTTGTACACATGTGCCTCTCCGTCGCGCGCGGTGAAGTTAGACACCTCCCAGCGGTAGTACTGCTCGGTGACGAACAAAAGGATCATGCAGAAAATCCATCCTGAGATGCCTAATGTCCAGCGCAGAATGCGGGCTTTTGTCCATTCGTATTTTGCCATATTATTTTCCTCCTACGAGGCGTTTGATTTCCGATAGTTTATTGAGTGCCTCCAGCGGCGTCAAGTTATTGATATCCAGTGATTTGACCTCATCGCGTATCTGCTCGAGCACCGGATCATCGAGTTGGAAGAACGACAGTTGCATTCCCTCCCTTGTCTCGCCTATATGATCGGTCGGTTTGGCCAGATCGCCGTTCTTGGCTGCACGCTCGAGGTCGGCGAGTATCTGGTTGGCGCGCTCCACGATGGACGCGGGCATTCCGGCTAACTTCGCGACGTGGATACCAAAACTATGCTCCGAACCGCCGCGTACAAGTTTGCGGAGGAAGATAACCTTGCCGTTCACCTCGCGTACGGAGACGTTGTAGTTACGAATCCGCTCGAACGTTTTCTCCATCTCGTTCAGTTCGTGGTAGTGGGTCGCAAAGAGCGTCTTGGCGTGTCCGCGGTTCTCGTGGATATACTCCACAATTGCCCATGCAATACTTATGCCATCGTACGTACTGGTACCACGACCTAACTCATCAAACAGCACTAAACTGCGCTCACTCAAGTTGTTCAATATCGATGCCGCTTCGTTCATCTCAACCATGAACGTGGACTCGCCTAACGATATATTATCGCTTGCCCCCACGCGGGTGAAAATCTTATCGACAACTCCGATGGAAGCGCTCTCAGCGGGTACGAACGAACCCATCTGCGCCATGAGCACGATGAGCGCTGTCTGGCGGAGTAGAGCCGACTTACCGGCCATGTTTGGTCCTGTGATAATAATAATCTGCTGGCCATTATTGTCAAGCAGCACATCATTGGCGATGTACTGTTCTCCCGGCGGCAGTTGTTGCTCGATAACCGGGTGACGCCCCTGACGAATGTCGATAACAAGACTATCATTAACGTCCGGGCAAACATAGCGGTGCTCTGCGGCAACGGTTGCGAACGAAAGCAGACAATCGAGTTGGGCCAACACATTTGCATTCAGTTGCATCTGCGGCACCCATTCCGAGAGCGCGAGCATCAACTCCTGATAGAGCCGGTTCTCGATGATCTGAATACGTTCTTCGGCAGACTGGATCTTCTGCTCGTAGTCCTTGAGTTCGTCCGTTATATACCGCTCCGCATTGACGAGTGTCTGCTTGCGGATCCACTCGGCGGGCACTTGCTCTTTGTAGGCATTACGCACTTCGAGATAGTAACCGAAGACATTGTTGTAACCTATCTTAAGGCTCGTTATGCCCGTTCGTTCTATCTCGCGTTGTTGCACTTGCAGCAGGTACTCCTTGCCATCCGATTGGATCGCACGTAACTCATCCAATTCCGTATCTACGCCACGCGCGATGATATTAGGTCGTCCCTGTGCAATCGGCGGATCGGGTACTATCTCCCGCTCGATACGCATGCGCATTTCGGAACAAGGATCGAGTTGTTCGCCCAGAAGAGAGAGATAGGTATTGTCTCTTGCCTCTTCGCATACCTCCTTAATAGGTTTGACGGCTTTGAGTGCCCGTCCGAGTTGAACCATCTCACGTGGTCCGATACGACCCGTAGAGACCTTGCTGACAATACGCTCGAGATCGCCTACTTGGTTGAGCGCCTCGCGGGTAGCCTCGCGTGCTTCAGGTTGTTTGAACAGGTACTCGACCACCGTTTGACGGTTACGGATAGCCCGCACTTCCTTGAGCGGGAACGCCATCCAGCGGTGCAGCAAGCGTCCACCCATAGGCGTGATCGTGCGGTCGATGATGTCGTAGAGCGTGGCGCTGTCTTCCGTCTGGCCGCGCATCAGTTCGAGGTTACGAATAGTGAAGCGATCCAACCAGACATACTTGTCTTCTTCAATACGGCTCAAGTGCTGGATATGTCCCGTTTGCAGGTGTTGCGTCATATCGAGGTACATCAAAATACCTCCTGCCGCAGTGACGCCTGCGGGCATTTTCTCCAGTCCGAAGCCTTTCAGACTCGATACGCCCCAGAGCTTTTGCAACCGCTCTTTGGCGGTACTCTCAACCAGCATCCAGTCCTCCAACTCGAACGTGAAATACTTACTGCCGAAAAGGTTCTCGATATCCGTTTTGCGTCCTCTGACGTACAATACCTCTTTCGGCGCGAAATTAGTCAGCAACTTGTCGATGTAATCGCTGTCTCCTTGGCCGGCAAGGAACTCGCCCGTGGAGATATCGAGGAAAGCCACGCCGATGACATGTTTGTCAAAATGCAGACACGCCACCCAGTTGTTCTCTTTCTGGGTGAGGGTAGTGTCCGAGTAGCTAACGCCTGGCGTCACCAGCTCCGTTACCCCTCGTTTGACGAGTTTCTTCGTCAGTTTGGGATCTTCCAACTGATCGCAAATCGCCACGCGCAGTCCCGCACGAACGAGTTTGGGCAGATAGGTGTCCAAGGCATGGAAAGGAAAACCAGCCATTTCCAGCGGTTGTGCCGCCGAACTGCCACCGTTGGAACGGTGCGTAAGCGTTATATTGAGGATCTTAGAAGCCTTGACGGCATCTTCGGCGTAGGTCTCATAGAAATCGCCGCAACGGAAGAGCAGCATCGCATCGGGGTACTGCGTCTTGATGTCGCGAAACTGCTTCATCATCGGTGTCAATTCCTCTGTCATATTATCTCAAATCTACTGTTATTTTCAAATTATATCGTCTTCCGGTCAAGTAGTTGGGACTTGCCCACTGGTTGCCATAAGCGTCGGCTACCCAGAAATACGAGTTGACGTTGCGCCAGCCAACGATGTTAAACACCTCAAACTGAATAGCCCATTGTTTAACATGCTTGGCGGATGGCTTACGCATAAATTTCGCGGTCTGGGCGTTGAAGGTGTAGGTCGCACCTAAGTCAATACGTTTATAGGTCGGCATGCGTCCCCAAGCCTGGTTATTACGCGGTGCGTAGAAAGGCTGTCCTTCGGCGAACTGCATCTTGATATGAAACTTCAACTGCGGTAGTTGCGGAATATAATCCTGGAAGAGCATAGAGAAGTTCCACCGCTGTTCGGTCGGGCTGGGTATCCACAGGCTTGAACCGATAAGTCGTTGTCGTGCTACCATCGTACTAAATGATATCCAACTATCCGCTCCCGGCACGAGTTCACCGTATAACTTCAGATCCAGACCACCGGCATAACCCTTCGAATCGTTCTTACCCGAATAGCGCACACGCACGTTATCTACCGTATAACTCTCCATTCGGTCGATATACTTATAGTACCCTTCAGCAGTCAACTTAAACGGTCGTCCCCACGCGCGGAAGTAATAATCGCCGCCCAAAACGACATGCACCGAACGTTGGGCTTTGAGGTGCTTATTCAACTGAATACGTGTCACGCCGAGCGCGTCGGTAATGGTGTCACGTAGTTCCTTATAGAAAGGTGCCTGATAATACAGGCCGGTCGCCAAACGGAAACATAAATCCCTTTTCCAACCGGGAATCCATTCCACACTGGCTCTTGGCGAAGGAAGTACTTCGTTATTCCAACTCCACCACTGCAGTCTACCACCGACGGTCAATATCCATTGTCCGGACGAGGTGTTCCATTTATGCTCGTTCTGCACATAGGCTTGAACCCGCGCAGAAACCATCGATGTGTCCCCGCGCAAAGCGTAATACAGTTCCATCGACTGCCCGTCGTTAGGCAGCGAGTAACCGGCCGAATCGCGCCATTCCCATTCGCTGATACGATCGCGGATAAGTTCTGCCTGACCGCTCACACCCCATTTGAGCGTGTTGTGACCGCGTTGCCAACTGCCGTTATGTGCCAGTGTAACAACACCCGCCTCAAGGCTGTTACGCGCGTGTTGGTGGAAAAGACCCGTACCTAAAGCGTCCGCGATCTCACCTGCCGGCGCATTCGCCAACACATATTCACCGGTGATATCGTAGTTCTCCCGCTCGTTGGTGTAAAAACCCGACAAGTCGAAACCGATCTCCACTTCATCGCTCACATGTCCCTTGGCACTCAGCGCCGCAAAAGCCGTCAAGAAACGGTCTTTCTCTTGCCCCTCGTAATAGATGGTGAGATTCTTGGCATCTTGCCCGCCGAAGGACTCACTCAAACTATCCGGAGTAAAACGGTAATCGTTTTGGCTCACATTGCCCAGAAAAGACATCGACCAAGGACTCTTGGCTCTTTCCATCTTGCTCTTTCCGCCTACTTTCCACGTGATATAAGTCTGATAGTCAACGTACGTCGGCTGATAATTGCCCGCTGTAGAAAGCCCGCCAAGCATATATTTGCTGGTCTTATAACGCAGTCCGTGCATCATCGAATAAGTGCTGTCGCCTACGCCCACATAAGCGTGCGCGCCTAACAAACTAGCACTTAGACTGGCCTCAAAAGCACTTGGACGTTTGTACGTGATATCCATTACCGACGACATCTTATCGCCGTATTGCGCACTGAATCCGCCGGAAGAAAACTGTACGTTCTCTACCATCTCGGGATTAACGAAACTCAGACCCTCTTGTTGACCGCTACGGATGAGTAACGGACGGTGAATCTCGATGCCGTTCACATAAACGGAGTTCTCGTCAAAGGAACCACCTCGTACGTTGTATTGGCTACTCAGTTCATTCGTCTGACTGACGCCGGCAAAAGTGATTAGCAGACTCTCAATACTTCCGCCCGTGGCATCAGGCATGAAACGGGTAGTGGCTGCATCGATATAGTCCATCGTGCCTTGCGTATGCTTCAGGCCACGAACCTCGATCTCGGTGAGCAACTGCTCGTCCGTCAACAACTGCACGTTGATGTTGATCACCTCGCTCACATCGATAATACGTTGTTGCACCGAGGTATAACCGATCATTGAGAAATTCAATACAACCGTATCCGCTTCATCCAGCATTAGTTCATAATAACCGTTTTTATTGGTCGCTGTTCCGATAGGGCGGTCGGCATTGAGTACCACCACGTTCGCCAATTCGATACCTACATTGTCCTGATCCGTCACATACCCGTACACACGAGCGCTGCGCGCGTAAGAAAAAACGCTGCACGCACACAACAACACAAAATGTACTATTTTTAAGATTCTACCCATCGAGAGTGTGAACGTATGTGGAACGTATGTTTAACCTATGTTTGACCTATGTAAAAACAGGCTCAAAAATGTACGATTATTAAGATTTTATGGAATCATTCAATTCCTCAATATAGGCCGTTAACTCTTCTCCTCCTAATTTAGTCTCTGCCGAAGTCACAAAAACAGGCGGCAATTCTTCCCATTCCTCTAACAGACGCGTTTTATAGGCCTCGACGTTCTCTTTCAACCGCACTTTGCCTAACTTATCTCCCTTAGTGAACACAATCGCAAAAGGTACGCCGTTCTCGCCCAGCCAGTTAATGAACTCCAAATCGATCTTCTGCGGTTCATGACGGCAATCGATGAGCACAAACAGACACACTAACTGCTCGCGATACAGGCAATACCGCTCAATCATCTTTTTCAGCGCCTCACGTTGTTTCTGTCCGGCTTGTGCATATCCGTAGCCCGGCAAGTCCACCAGATGCCATTCCCCGTTGATCAGAAAATGGTTGATTAACAAGGTCTTTCCCGGTTTCTGACTCGTCTTCGCCAACTTTGGATTATGGCAAAGCATATTGATCAGACTCGACTTGCCTACATTACTGCGCCCGATAAAAGCGTACTCCGGTAGCGTACTCTGCGGACAGTCCTTCACGTCCGGACTCGAGATAACATATGTCGCTGTTTTTACCATAGATGCAGATGGAAACCTTCCGGTGCAATTAAAATATAACTGATACAAACGACGGTCATGAACGCTGCAGGAATAGCCGCAATCAACCAACCGTACGGATATTTGTCGCGACGGTATTTATACAACCAAACGGTACCTGCCCAGAGCGTGAAGACCGCCAAAGACTGATTCGTCCAAGCGAAATAACGCCAAACGATATTGAAATCAACAAACACCATGCCGAATACGCACAGGAAGAGCGGCAGGGCGATGATGAGTCGTCTCGGGATAGGACGTTGGTCCCATTTGAGGAAGTCCGCTACAATCAAGCGTGCAGAACGGAGTGCTGTGTCGCCACTCGTGATAGGTGCAGCAATAACACCGATAATAGCCAATATGCCGCCAACTGTACCGAGCCAACTGCGGCTCACTCTGTCAATAACCAGCGCCGCGATGTTCTCTCCCGGATGTTGTGCCGCAAAAGCTTGCAAACCATCAATACCATACAACCCTTGCTCCGGATCAGCGAAGAAAGTACCCGCTGCAGCTGCCCAAATCAAAGCTAAAATGCCTTCGGCTACCATCGCGCCGTAGAAGATCCAGCGTCCCTGACGTTCGTTGGTCACGCAACGCGCCATAATAGGACTCTGCGTGCCGTGGAAACCGGATATCGCACCACAAGCAATCGACACGAACATCATCGGGAACAGCGGCAGCCCGTTCGTCTGTCGATTATGCAGGCCGTCCATCACTTCCGGCATCTCACCGCTGTGCCAGCCGAGCATCACTATCATAATACCCACGCCCATGAAAAGCAGGATAGCACCGAAAATAGGGTAGAAACGACCAATCAACTTATCCACCGGTAACACCGTTGCCAAGGCATAATAACCGAAGATGATCAACACCCAAACGATAGGAACCATATGTCCCTGAAAATCCATCGTACCTAAACCTGCCAGACCTTGCAACAACGTAGCCGGTCCACTCAAAAAAGTGGTAGTCAGCAAAATGAGCAATACCAGACTCAGTACGCGCATAAACACCTTTACGCCGTTTCCTAACTCATCTCCCACAATATCCGGTAACGACGCTCCACCCTTGCGGATAGAAAGCATACCACTCAGATAATCGTGTACGCCACCGGCGAAGATCGTACCGAACACAATCCATAGAAATGCCGCCGGGCCATAGAAAATACCCATAATGGCACCGAAGATCGGTCCCAGACCCGCGATATTGAGGAATTGTACCAAAAAAATACGCCACGGCGCCATCGGCACAAAATCCACACCATCTGTCTTGGTAACAGCCGGCGTTTTCCGCTCTGGTTCCACTCCGAAAATCTTCTCTACCAACACCCCGTAGGTTAAAAAACCTACGACCAATAGAATCAATGCGACAATAAATGTAATCATAAGTCAACAATTTTGCGACTGCAAAATTACTACAAAAATTTGGAATATACAAGATTTTTGCTGAAAAAAATTATCTATGCTTGCATAAGTAAAGTTTTTCAGCAAAAAGATTGTTGTTCGCTCAAGGTAGCGAACGTAAATTCGGAGGATTCCTTGTTCGCTTGCGAATAAGGGCGTGCCGAAGTTACTTATAAACCCAGACCGGCAGTCTTTACGGATTCGTAGATTGCCATAGGCAATAATCGACAGAGCGAAGCGGCGGAGAACCCAGACCGGTACTGCGGAGAGAAGGCCGTGAGGCCTTCTAAAAGAACAAGGACACCGTTTGGTGTCCTTGTCTTTTATGTGGGCGTTTACGGATTCGAACCGCAGACCCTCTGCTTGTAAGGCAGATGCTCT
>CAMHQP010000011.1 GCA_946187555.1 uncultured Bacteroidales bacterium | reverse complement strand
CCGGATTGAGTTTGACGATCTTGAACTCCATCGTCTTGCCGACGAGGATGTCGTAATCGCGAACCGGCTTCACGTCGATCTGGCTACCCGGGAGGAATGCTTCCATACCGAGAACGTCCACGATCATGCCGCCTTTCGAACGCCATTTGATGTAACCGGTAACGATCTCACCTGCGTTGTAAGCCTCGTTAACGCGGTCCCAAGCGCGAGCGGTGCGTGCCTCATTGTGCGAGAGCACGAGTTGGCCCTTCTTGTCCTCCTGGCTCTTGATGTAGACTTCTACTTTGTCGCCTACCTTGAGCTCGGGGTTGTAACGGAACTCAGATGCCGGAACGATACCGTCCGACTTGTAGCCTACGTTAACAACGACTTCGCGTTTGTTGATACTGATGACGGTACCCTCAACGACTTCGTTGTCCTTGATGGCGCTCAGGGTGTCATTATACTTTTGGATTTCTTCTTCGTTTTTTGTGCCTTGCTGTTGAGCTTCATAGGCATCCCAGTCGAAGTTCTGGAGAGAAAGATTTTCTGCCATTGTGGTAGAATGATTAGGTGGGAACTAGGTATTCCTAGGTATTCCTAGGTCGTCCTAGAAGTCCCGTTAAAGGGTTAAACATGTTAGCCTCTTTTCACTATCTCAGCGAAAAAAGCGTGCAAAGGTACGATTTTTTTTGCATATGTGCAAATTTTTTTGTACTTTTGCACCGATTTTTGTGAAAATTGTTAAATTGAGATAATATGGCTAAGTACAATTGGAGTTTTGCGAATGTGGGTGGTGTGACCCGCGTGCGTATTCAATCGGCGGAGGATATCCGCCATTTAGGCGAGTTGGACAAGAAGATGTGGACGGTACTGAGTTGTCCGACTACAGGCCTGGAGATCAGCAGCGACTCATTGAGTCTGATGGACCTTGACGGCGACGGCAAACTGCGTGTGGAAGAGGTGATCGCGACAGCCAATTACTTGTGCGCGGCGCTGAAGGAGCCGAAGAGTTTGTTCGAGCAGAGCGATGTCATCGATATTGAAAATATCGCTGACGAGGGACTACGGGTTATCGGTGAACGGTTACAGAAAGACGGCAAGGTAAGTCTGGCTGATGTGCAGGCAGCGATTGACGCTGTGACCATCGAGGAGCAGGCTATTCCGGCTGCGCCGTTAGAGGCAGATGTGATCGCTGCTTATAAGGAAAAGAGTGCAGAGTACGCTGCTTATTTCGAGCAGGAGAAACTGCAGAAACTCGGTCTGGCGCTTATTCCGGAAGACGCTCCGAAACCGGGCATGAAAGAGAAAGATTTCTTGGCAATGGGCAAGCAGATTGCGGACTGGGAAGCAGCTAAAGCTGCTGCTGAGACCGCCAATGCCGATGCACTTGCTGCCGCAAAGGCAGAGTTCATGCCGCTGCGCAAATTGCTGTTGATCCATCGCGATTTCTATCGTCTGTTGCGTAATTTCGTGACGCTGGAGGATTTCTATGACCGCGACGATGCTACCGTGGCCTCGTTCGAGGCAGGTACACTCATTATTGATCAGCGTGCGTGCAAGTTGTGTATGCGCGTACATGACATGGCCAAACACGATGCACAGGCACCGTTGAGTGGTATGTACCTGATTTATTGTAACTGCGTGAACCAGAAGACCGGCAAGACCGCGCAGATTGTAGCGGCTATGACGCAGGGAGAGGTGAACAACCTGAGTATCGGCAAGAATGCCGTGTTCTACGATAACAACGGGCTCGATTACGATGCAACGGTAACGAAGATCATCGACAACCCGATCTCGATTCGTCAGGCTTTCTGGACACCGTATCGCAAGTTCTCCAACTGGATTGAGGAGAAGATCAATAAGTCGGCCGCCGAGAAAGACGCGAAAGCATTTGGTGACCTGACCGCCAAAGCGGATGCAGCCACCGATCCGAATGCGGAGAAGCAACAAGCCTTCGATATTGCGAAATTTGCCGGTATCTTTGCTGCCATCGGTATGGCGTTAGGCATGATCGGTGCAGCGCTGGTGAGCGTAGCAGAAGGCATGCGTGGTTTCCACTGGTGGCAATACATCATCGTGTTCGTTTGTATCTTGCTCGTTATCAGTGGTCCGAGTATGATCATGGCCTATCTCAAACTGCGTCGTCGTAATCTGGCTCCGGTGCTTAACGCGAACGGCTGGGCGATCAACGCCGACGCGATCATCAGTGTACCGTTCGGACGTACGCTGACCGAGCAGGTAGCATTCCCGATCGTGAAGTTACCGAAGGTAAAGAAAGGCATGGCTGCTTGGAAGAAGTGGTTGATTGCTATTTGTAGTATTTTAGTTGGATTAGCAATTGTATGCGGTATATTACATCTTTGTGGATTCTGCTGGCACTGTCTGTGCTTCCATTAAAGGCAGATAATGTCTTCACGGAAGACTTAGGGCTGAGTACGCCTATTGACACGACGTCCGCAGACAGCGGCGATGAGTTGGAGGAGTTGGATGATATCGACGTACGTGCGTCGCAGTTGCCGGAATGTCTGGCAGGCTTGTTCTCGCACGACACGTTGATCTTGGGCTGCGACTTGGACTTGCTGCCGCAGAAGATCGTGGTAAAGACGAAGGATGGCGACGTGGTGTATAAGATCGCGCCGCAGTTCATGCTCGACACTAACCTCATCAACCATCACCCTGCGGACAGTATCTATCATTTTGTCTGGACCGATGAGCGCGTGAACCCCTACGGCACGATGTTCGACAGCCTTAAAGAGGATGTGCGTATCCCGATGGCGGGCTTTGTACTGCCGGCTCCGGGCTACGTGACGAGTCCATTCGGTTGGCGAAGAAACCGCATGCACAAAGGTACGGATATCAAGGTGCAGGTAGGCGACAGTATTCGTTCGGCATGGGGTGGTCAGGTTCGTATCGTAGGCTGGGATCCGAGAGGATACGGTTATTTCGTTGTGGTACGTCATGACAACGGTCTGGAGACTGTGTATGGTCACTTGAGTCGTCCGTTGGTGGACGAGTACGAGATGGTTCCGGCAGGCTATGTGTTAGGTCTGGGCGGTAACACCGGTCGTTCGACGGGTAGTCACCTCCATTTCGAGATCCGTTATCTGGGCGAAGCGATGAACCCGGAAGGTGTGATCAATTTCTCGACAGGACAGTTGCGCAACAGCGAGGAGTACGTGATCGGTATCAAGGCGATGAAGCAGGCTCGTGCGGAGGCGGCGGCTCGTAAGTACCATAAGGTGCGTCAGGGTGACACCCTCTCCGGCATCGCAAGGAAATACGGTACGACGGTGAAGAAACTCTGCCAACTGAACGGCATCAAGGAAACGAAAATCTTACAGATTGGACAGAAGATTAGGGTGAGGTAACGGGTTACCGGTTACCGGTTACAGGTTATTCATGGTGATAAGGTTCACCCCGAAGAATGGTCATTGCGCGGTAGATCTGCTCGATGGCCATTATTCGTATCATCTGGTGGGAGAAGGTCATCTGACTGAGCGATAACTTTCCGTTCGCACGCTCATAAACGGCTTGGCTGAATCCGTAGGGACCACCGATCACGAGTGCCAGATCGCGACCGGAAGACATCTTCTTTTGGAGGTAATCGGCGAACTCGATCGAGCGGAACTCGCGTCCGTGTTCATCGAGCAGGATGACGTCCATCGCCGGCGTGAGACGTGCCAGGATCGCTTCACCTTCGGCGGCTTTGATCTGCTCTTCGGTGAGCGCTTTAGCGTTCTTGAGATCAGGCAACACAACGAGTTCAAACGGCACATAGTGTTTGAGCCGTTGCTGGTAATCGTCGATAAGGGATTGAAGCCGCGGATCAGTCGTCTTCCCCGTTAGGAACAATTGAATCTTCATTTTTGAAATAAGCCTCGTATTCTTCGCCTGTCCAGGTGAACCGGTAGATGACGTTATAGCTGATAAATCCGTCGAAGCTGACGATGGCAGTGTAATAGGTATGTCCCTCTTCAAAAGCCGCCGTTGAAGAGCAACCGTCGTTATACACCACCTGTACGCCGTAACGGATCTCGTCCTTGCTGTCGGCCTCGGCGATGCTCACGAAGTATTGCGCGAAATACTCCTCCGGCGACATCCCGTCCCATGACTCCACGAGCGTGAGACTATCCACAGTAGCAGCCAGGTAGGGGAAATGGTTGTTGATCTTGCCGTCGGGGTTGAGCGGATAGATATAATCCCAATACCCGCGCACGCGGTACTCGAAATGCACGTCCACGACGCTGGTCGATTTGGTGGTGACGGTCTGCAGGAACAGTTTGCCGGCCGGTTGTATTTTCTCGGGATTGACCACGAAAGCATAGATCCAATACTCCGTGTCGGGCTCGAGGTTGGTAAAGAACTTATCTATCTTACCGTATTGCAAGCAATGGCTCGCGAACGGTGCGATACTGAACTCGCCTTCTTTGAGCAGGTCGTGCCGCCATTGGATATATTCGGTGTTGGCGGAGTCAAGCGCAAGCGTCATGAACTGTTTGGGGTTGTCCTGCGGATTGACACCTGGTTTAGTAGGTTCGCACGCCACGAGATAATAGGCGTCTTCGTTGGGCGTGAAAGAACACTCAATATAGCCGGCCGAGACGGTATAAGGCGATATCTGTATCGTCACATCTTTGGTTGTCCAACTGGCCTCGGGATTGCAGGATGTAGCGCAGAGCGCTACGACCGTTAGCACTGCAAGACCGGCGATAAATCGCCTGTTAGACCGCTTTGCTGTATGACCGCTATCGCTGTAAGACTTACTCATATTGCTTCCTTTCTTCCTCTTCCTGCTTGAGAAGTTCTTGGACGGAACCGATAAAGCGGAGGCAGGTCTTGACATGTCCGCCGTAATGGCCGAAGTTATACGTTATATTGGACATATGCCATTTGGCCTTGGCATTGGAGGCGTTGGCAAAAGGAACTGTCTCGTCATCGATGGAATGGCAGATATAAACGGGTGCTTCCGGGAGCCAGTTAAAGGATGTGATCGAGTTAGCTACCATCGCTTTCTGGAGCTCCGACACCTCCCATGACTTCTGATCCATCGCTTTGGGCGTGAGTAACTCATGCGTGACATGCGTACCGATGAGTTTATTAATCTGACCGGAGGTGTATTTCTTGGAGTTGATCCAATCGTTGAGATGGGCGTATAACCAATCCTGCATCAAATCGCGCATGTCGATATTGAGGTTGTTACCCTTGATCATACCCTGCACCACGAGCGGTACAGCCACCGGATAACTGGCGGTGTCGGTGTTGACAAATCCCTCGTAGGTAGCCTTCACGTCATAGGGACCTCCACCGGCAAAGACGCGGTGAATCTTGACTTGATCGGGATCACTATCCGACCAGTATTCGGTCTCGATCAGGTGCTCCACGGCCATGGTGTTCGCGCCGCCTTGGCTGTAACCCATGAGAATGATCTCATCGTGCTCGGGTTCCATACCCACCGCTTTGAGCCAGGGTTTGACGGCAAAATACATATCGAGCACATTACGCGCCGTGAGATCCATGACGAGGTACGGGTGCACTTC
This sequence comes from uncultured Bacteroidales bacterium, assembly GCA_946187555.1. Lineage (GTDB taxonomy): Bacteria > Bacteroidota > Bacteroidia > Bacteroidales > Paludibacteraceae > Colicola. The sequence goes on along the minus strand of CAMHQP010000011.1, from coordinate 31,797 downwards.
GTTGGCAGTGATACCATAGCCCATGTAATCGGGGATGATCAGACCATAGCCTTGCTTGACAAGAATGCCCTCGAGTGAGAAGCAGTTAGAGGGTGCTTCGGCATTGGAGCAAACGGTATAGTGACTGACGAGGATGAGTCGTTTGGGACGCTGTCCGCGGGGGAGCATGACCTTGCCGGAGAGGGTGACAGTATCCCATTGTAGATCGATACTGGGGTAGGTTCCCACGATCTCTGTCACATGACACTGGTTACCGTACCGCAGTAACTCCTGCACGATCGCCGTACCGGTGACGCTGCTGGTCTTACGGACAGCAGGTCCTTCGGCCGACTCAACTTGTTCGGCTTCTTCCGTCCACTCGTTCACCGGGATACCGTCGGGCAGGTAGCAGTTGGTCGGCAGACCTTCTTCGAGGTTGGTCTCTTTCTGGCCGATCACCTTAAAGGACAAACCTTTTGCCGCCTCGATATTAGCGAAGTCCACGAACTCCTGCTCGCGGAACTGGCAAGCGGTCAGCACGACCGCTGCGATGATTACTATGTATTTAAAAACGCGCACCTATACTGACATTGATGATTCGTGAAGACGCCATGAAGATGGTGTTGGTATTCTTGAGGGCGTATAGACCACCGAACTCCACCGTGGCGAACCAGCGGTCGTAGTTAGCACTCACGCCGAAGACGGTGATGTTAACCGCCGCTCCTACGTCCGTGTGCCAACCCTTGGCATTGGTCTCCGTGCCGCCATTGATATCCATTCCGACACCCAGCCCCGAGTACAGATTGACATACTCGTGGTGGTAATAGGTGAAACGAACGGTCGGCATGATCACGAGGTTATAGAAATGTTCTCCGCTTTGTCTCGCCACCTCTTGTCCTTTACCGTTACGGGTCACGTTATCCCAACTCACCCCGCTACCGTCTAACATACCACCCAGAGAGAACCAGTGGTTGAAGCGCCATTGGTACTCAATCCACAGATGTTGGTAGTACTTGAAGTTCTCACGATAGACCTGCTCGTAGGTGGTGGGCATCGTCTGTACGACCGATAAGGGCTTATGCCACATCAAGGTCTCGAAGAGCTGGTCGCCCCAGCCGATACGGATCTCATTTCGGCGATCGAGGTAGGCCATTTTGCTCTCTGCAAAAGCCGAGGTAGCTAACCCGCAAAGGAGGATAATTATGTAAAATTTTACTTTCACGGCACAAAATTACACTTTTTTTTGCATATATGCAAATTTTTTACTACTTTTGCAGCGCAAAACACAAGAAATTATGGAAAAACAAGAACTTCGTAAGCTTATTGCTATTTGGTTTGAAGAGGATATCCGCGATGGAGACCACACCTCGCTCAGTTGTATTCCGCCTACGCAGATGGGTTGTCAGCAACTCATTATCAAGGACACCGGTGTGCTCGCCGGCGTGGAGGTGGCAAAGGAAATTATCAATTATTTCGATCCCGAGTGCCGCTTTGAGCAGTTCCTGCACGACGGCGATCATGTCAAACCGGGTGACGTGGCGTTTAAGGTCTATGGCAAGGAACTGAGTCTGCTGCAGATCGAGCGCACGATGCTCAATATCATGCAGCGCATGTCGGGCGTGGCGACCACCGCACATAAGTACCAATCGCTCATCGAGGACACGGGTTGCCATGTGCTCGATACCCGCAAGACCACACCGGGACTGCGTTATCTGGAGAAAGAAGCAGTGGTGCTTGGCGGCGGAATGAACCACCGTATCGGACTCTTCGATATGATTCTCTTGAAGGACAACCACGTGGACTTCGCCGGCGGTATCACGAACGCCCTCACGCGAGCACGCGATTATTGTAAGGAAAAGGGTAAGAACCTGAAGATCGAGATCGAGGTGCGTAATTTCGATGAGATCAACGAGGCTCTCGCAACGAATATCCCCGATCGTATCATGCTCGATAACTTCACGCCCGCGAAGACGAAAGAGGCGGTGGATATCATTCGTGCGTGGGAGAAGAAGGCCGGTCGTCATATGGAGATCGAGTCCAGCGGCGGCATCACCATCGATACGCTCCGTGACTACGCTATTCAAGGCGTGGACTTCGTATCCGTAGGTGCGTTGACCCACAGCTACAAGAGCCTCGATATGAGCTTCAAAGCAGTGAAGTAACTATTTCAACCACGCCTTAGGCGTCAGTTTCGTACCGTCCGGGAGTTGGGGCTTCGACAAGATCGTCACCCACGCCGGGCGGTTTTTTGATGCATCTTGCGATCGGTACTCGTAGCTGTTTGGGCATTCCTTGCCTTTGGTCAAGCCAGTGTGCCATGCTTCGGGCACCAAGACCCCTTCGTCCCAAGTGGTGTACGCCCAGACGGTCTCGCCCCACCAGCGCCACGGACGAGCCAGCCACACGCGTCCCGGAACGGGCGATTGAATGTGGCATTTATAGAAGAGCATACCACGTGCGATGCTATCTTCCGAACCGCTACGACCGGCAGAAATATAGCATTTATCCCCCTTCTCATCGGTGATATTGGCAATGATAGTAGCTCTGTCCACCACCAAGGTCATCGCGCCGAAGATAAAATCCACGGCACCGGACAACACACCACCTTCCCACCATATAGACGCGCCTTGATCACCGTACAGCACGTCCTGTTTGCCGATGGCAGTACAGTTCTTCAGGTGCGCATGTTGAGCCGTCTCGGTGAACGAGATAGCGGCTGCCCGCTCACGGTAAGCGCGCTTCGCCACTTCGGTGGAACCCACCTCTTTAGGACGGGTAGGCATGACCTTTTTCGGCCGCTCTTTCTCCGTCCACGGCATGTCCGATTGCGAGATATCGACCAAACTATCCTGTGCTTCTTTCTCGGATACATAGAGGTTAAACGAGTTCTCGAAGATGATATTCTCCGCGTAGAAATCAGGTGCGGTAACGAGCACCGACGCATTCCATCGCCGCGTACGACTGCCGCCGTAATTCGGTACGTTACCCATCGAGCGGTACTGATACCCATGCCCGTAGTACCAGGTTATCTTGGCGGGTCCTTTCTTCGACGTCCCCTTCAGTTGGAGTCCCGGCACGTCAATGGTCAGTTCTTCCTGATACGTTCCCGGTGCGATATAGATTGTCGTTCGCTCGCCCTTGGCTGCAAACACCGCCCGCGCGGAGTCCAAGGCCGCGTTGATCGACTCGCCGGAAGCCACATGTAATACCAGTGAAAAAAGAAGTGCTAACATTCGTCTACGGTCATTTGGCAGGTTTTACAATCGAAATGGAGCGCGAGCACCTTACCCGTACGCAGACGCAGGTAACGCGGTTCCTTATCATTTGGATAAGGATTTATCTTACGGCAGTGCCCGAGTTCAAACAGCAGGCAGTAACGGCAAGTCATCAAATGATCGTATTGCGTCTCCATTCGTTCAAAATGCTAATGGGTATAAAATACGGTGCACTCTCCACGCGCACCTCACGCGCTATATAAGGTGTGTCACCGAGTTTGCTCAGTTGGGTTCGAATCGTCTCGAGTGCTTTGGCTTCATTCTTAGCCGGTTCTTTAGCATAAGCAAAATGCTTTTGTTTGTCACCGATACGCACCTCAAATCCTTCTTCCGTCTCGCGGAAAACGATATCCACCGGTATACGCCGCTCGCTATGCAGGTTCTTCGTGAACTCTACATCCAGATTTCGGAATAAACGGTTGGCGGTTAGCGGATTAGTGGTGAGTGGTTTATTGATCTTGATGAGGTTGCCTTCCACGCCGTTGACACTAAATCCTTCGGCGCCTATCGTGAGACCGTCGCCGTTATGGAGCACCACACCTTCTTGGAGGCGAACGCGGAGTGTATTACCGCGGGCTTCGAGAACCTCACCGACGTACTCACCGGTCGATTTGGGTGTGTTCCAGTTGGCCAAAGGTCGTGTGCGACCGTGCAGGAAATAATCGGTGGCGCCGCGATGGAACGTCTTCTCAGGATCGGGAGTGAAGGAATGAATGAGTGAATGAGTGAATGAGTGAGTGAGGGCGTCGATTTTCTCCCGATAGTAGGCGGTGATATTGGTCACGTAGTCGGCATCTTTGAGTCGACCTTCGATCTTGAAGGTAGTCACGCCGGCATCGATGAGTTCGTTCAGATAAGCTGAGCGGTCGAGGTCTTGTAAGGACAACACGTACCGCTGATGAATCGGTTGACCGGCATCGTCAAGCACCTCGTTCATCGATTCGTCCAACACGTCGTACGCCATGCGGCAGAACTGCGCACACGCCCCGCGGTTGGCAGAACGGTTCGCGAGTACTTCGGATATATAACACCGTCCCGAATAACTCACGCACAAAGCGCCATGCACAAACGCCTCGAGTTCGATATCGGGCACGGCTTCATGGATAGCGCGTATCTCGTCGATACTCAGTTCGCGCGCCAATACAACCCGCTTGAAACCCAAGTCACGCAACTGCGCCACGTGTTCGGGCGTACGGTTGTCGCATTGTGTAGAAGCGTGCAAACGGATAGGGGGAAGATCCAAATCGAGCAGATGCAGATCCTGAATGATGAGGGCATCGACACCTATTTTATATAACGCGTGCGCGAGCGCGACCGCGTCTGCGTACTCCTCTTCATGGAGTAGGGTATTGAGCGTGACAAGCACCTGTACACCATAGGTGTGGGCATAGCGAACCACTTCCGCTAAGTCCTCCAGCGAGTTACCGGCCGCCTGTCGCGCACCGTAAGCAGGTGCACCGATATAGATGGCGTCCGCACCCGCCTGTATCGCCGCAACAGCTACTTCTTTGTCGCGAGCCGGAGCGAGGAGGCTAAGCGGTATAGCACGATGCCTGCCGTTACCGACACGTTCATCGAGTGCTTCGTTCCGTATTGGGGTATCTCTATGCATTGACTGCAGTTATCTACTACTGATTGTTGAACACCGAAGACCTCGTGGCCGAGCACAACAGCTACTTTGTCGGGCAGTTGTGCTGCTGCCTCTTCGAGCGTGATCGAGTCATGGGCTTGCTCGACGGCATAAACGGTATAACCTTGTGCTTGCAGGTCTTGGACAGCGTCCAAAGTTTCTTTGTAATACGACCATTCAACCGATTCTTCGGCGCCGAGTGCCGTCTTGTGGATCTCCTGGTTCGGCGGGCAGCAACATATACCGCAGAGCACAACGCGTTCTATGCGCATGGCGTCGGCGGTGCGGAAGACCGCACCTACGTTATGCTGACTGCGCACGTTATCGAGCACCACGACCAGCGGCAGTTTGTCTGCCTCGCGGTACTGATCGACGTTCATGCGACCCATCTCAGCGGTTGTCAGTTTTTTACTCATAGCGCAAAAGGTAAATGGACGCGAAGAACCTTGGTGTCTTCGTCTATCTCGGTAATGAAATCTTCGTGCAGCGGTATCATGTGGCCGTCTTCGAGTTCTGCAAAAATATTCATCGTGCTGTCATCGACGCGCACGATCTTGCCTATGGTCTGATCGCCCTCCTGCAGGGTCCATCCTTCAAAATCCACCCACGCCATCTCATCTTCGTTCACCTCCATTTCGCTTCGTAACACAAACCCTTCTTCGCCCTTGATATCGGCGATGTTCTCCGAGCGGAAGGGCACGAATAAACCGTCTCGCTGCACGAACACAAATTCTGGCAGGTCTTTGTAGTGCGTCCGTTTGAGAACGCCTATGGAAATAAGATCTTGGGCAGTAATCATTGTTGTGTGATGGTTAGTGTGTTACCCGAGCGGATCAGGCTGAGTCGTCTCAACGTCTCACGAATAAGTCCTTTCTGCGGTGCAGCCGTTCCGGAAGCGACATCGTACTCCTCGCCGCACTCGGCACATTTGGCGAACATACCATCTATGATGCAGGTCGAGCGAATTCCTTTACTAGCGCAGTAAGGACACGCTAAGTCGTAGGCATCGTAGCCGTTCACACTCACGTACACCAGCACACCTCCGTATCCGCACGCATTGACGCCGAGCGGAAGAGCCCACTGGTCATTATAGTAAAAGCCGTCAGGAAGCACGTCGATATGCTCGCCTTGCACCATGTTCTGAAAATGCACAAACGACCCCAGATCCATGTTGATCACCACATGCACAGGATAGGTCGGCACACTCGAACGGAACGTGGTGTCTTCACACGAAAAGAACATCAGTGCCACAAGGCACGCTCCTATAACCCGTAACCTATAACCCATAACCTTTCACCTTTAATTACCCGAAACGCTGCATAGGTGGATTTCATAGATGAGGGTCGAGTAGGGAGGAATATAACTGGATGTACCTTCCGAACCGGTTCCTTCCGCCTCGTCGTATTCGTCCGACTGATATTTCGTGTAGTCGTAACCCAGGTACGCCGGGATATACAGCTCAATATCGCCGTGATTGTGGATCTTCATGCATCCTTCTCTAAAGCCCGGAATGGTGTTGTACAGATAGAACGATATATGCGTTCCGCCATCTACCTGATACCCGTTAATCATTCTAACCTTGTAGTCGCACGTAATGTAACTATCAGCGTTCGGTTTGGCTTCGTGGTTCACCGCACCCGGGTCGGCGATGATCTTATACAGCAAACCGCTGGAAGTCGTTACTACACTATCTTCCAGTGCTTTCTGCGCCAACCACAACTCGTTCTGCACCTTCCATTCCATCCAGTTGTTCTGCTTGCAACCAACCAATAAGAGTGCCGCTAAGAAAAATATTATTTTGTGATCCATAATTCAGGATTTAAAATGTTTCTGTCTTGATATATTTGGAAGTAGAGTTCCGTTTTCTGATCTTGTTCGGCGTCGGTGTAGATCGTACCGATGGCTTGTTTGGTCTCCACTTTGTCGCCTTGTTTGACGCTCAGTTTGCTGAGGTTCGAATAGACGGTACGGTAGTTTCCGTGCTGGATAATCACCGCGTACGTACCGGCTACCATGAAGCAACTCGTCACCTCGCCTTTATACACCGCCCGCGCTTTGGCGTTAGCCACGGTCTGCAGGTAGATACCCTTGTTGTCCGTCACCACTTGCGAGTAAACGGGGTGTTGCTGTTTACCGAAATGTCCGCTGATCATACCTTTCTCCACCGGCCAAGGCAACCGTCCTTTGTTCGCCTCGAACCCACCGGCAATCAACTGTTGCTCTTTGGTGAGCGTGGTCTTGGATGCTTTCTCGGTCTGCTTGCGCACCATCTCGTCAATCTTACGGTTCAGTTCATCAACCTTCTTCTGTTTCTGCTTGAGCTGCTTGCTCAGGTCTTTCTCCTTCGACTTGAGTTGGTTGAGCATGTTCTGCTGCTTGCGCTCGTCGCGTCGGAGATTCTCCTGCTCGCGCTTGCGCGTACTCAATGCCGTTTGTTTGTCGGCCTTGTTAGCCTGCAGCAGATCGTTTTGTATGTCTATCTCTGCCTGCGTGTTCTCAATACGCTGCACCTGTTGTTGACGGAAATGTGCGAACTCCTGTAAGTAACGTGCGCGGCGGGCCAGCTGCTGAAAACTATCGCTACTCAATAGGAACAATAACGGCGATTGTTGCATGCGGGCGTAATGGCTCTGACGAACCATCTGCGCGTAGTCCGCTTTGTATTGCTCCAACACCACCTGCAACGAGTCACGCGTATTGCTCAACTGCGTCATCTCGCGGTTGAGCGCCATGATCTCGCTGTCCAGTGTGCGAATGAGTTGTTTCTGATTCTTGATGTTCTGACCAATCAGATTCAACTTATTGAGCGTTGCCTTCTCGTCTTTCTTTGTCTGCTTGAGCATCTTGTTCGTCTGCTCAATCTCCTGCTGCAGTTTCTTCTGCTTTTTCTGCAAGTCCTTCACGCTCTCGCCGAAGGCAGGGAGACAGAGGAGCATGGCTATAAGAAAGACGAGCAGTCTTTCTCCTTTTACCTTTATCCTTTCACCTTTCACCTTTATCATAGCCATTTCGAAATATCTACTTCTGTGTAATTCTTAAGCGGTTGGTTCTTCACCCGCACCGGTACGTCCAATCGGCGTGGCGAGTAGTCGATCACCAGTTCGATGGTCTCGTTGCCGAACGAATAGAGTAGGCGTGCTCGCTCGCTGCCCGTCGGTAACTCTGCAGCGCATATCTGCTGCAGGATGTCAAAATTGAGACTCGGCGTCAGTTGGCGGTTCAAGTCCGCGTACGTCGCTTTGGCATAACGACCGTGGATCTTATCGATCGCAATCAACTCAGTCGGTGTGGCCTCTAACCTCATCATCTCCATACCTAACAACGGCATCACGCTGATGACCAACATTGAGTCCCGCACGGTCTGCATGGTCACGCTCGCGCTCAAACGGTCTTCGTTCGTGCTCACCGTTGCACTCGCCCCTTGTATCAGACACGTGTGCCATGTAGGCTCACTGACTACTGAAGACTGATCACTGATCGCTCTCTTTTTCGCTCCGCAGCCCACTAACACCAGTGCGCAGAAAAGAAACCCTATAACCCGTAACCTATAACACATAACCTCTACTTAATCGCTTCAAGATGTTTTCTTATCACTAGGATGTTTTCCTCGCTTTTTGCATTCCACAGCGCTTTGTTCAGGTAGAACTTCGCCAACTCGTCCTGTCCCTTCAGGTGCATGATCCAGCCGTACGTATCCAGACAGGTCGGGTTGTTCGGTTCTTCGCGGATGGTGATCGCACTCATCTGTTCGGCTTTGGTCAAGTCCCCGCCGTGGGTCGCCAGATGATAGGCGTAGTTATTGAGCACCGACATATTGTACGGATCGAGTTCCAACACCCGCTCATACAACGCATAAAGCGTTTTTTTCTTTCCGTTCGTCTGCTCGGTCAGGTCAATGCGGAACAGCAGAAACCGGATATTATCGGGATCGACCTTCAGGTAATCGTCCACGGCTTGGATGGCTTTCTTCGGTTGGTTAGCCATCGCGTAGATCCGGTAGCGGGTGATGGCGCTGTACGCGTCGTAACCGTTGATCTTATCGATGGCGTCCTGCATCTTAATCGCCTTGTCCCATTGTTTCTCGTCGATATAGATCATCTTCAACCGTTCCGGCAGGTCTTCAGGCATCTTACCCTTGCCTGCTAATTGGTAGGCCCGCTCGAAACACTCTTTGGCTTCCTGCTCGTGCTTGAGCGCCTCGTGCATGACACCTAAGTAATAGAGCGTCTGCACGTCGTTCGGCTTCAACTCATCGCAAAACTGGAGCAACACGTACGCCTCCGGATACTGCTCATTCTGTATCGCCTCCTGCGCCGCGTACCAGTAGTACATGAACTGCTCTTCCTGCTCCGGTGAAGCCCCTACCTGAGCTCCCCCATAAAGGGGGAGGGTAAGTAACAATGCAACTATTACTATGTATTCCCTTATTCTCATTTCCGACCGGAATGTCCGAATCCTCCTGCGCCACGCTCCGTGTCGCTCAACGCTTCTACTTCCACTACCTCCGGCGTCTCGTGCTTGGCAATCACCATCTGGCAGATTCGCTCACCCGGTTCAATCGTCTGCGGCTCACCGCTCAGATTGATCAATATCACGCCCACCTCTCCGCGGTAGTCCGCGTCAATCGTACCCGGGGTGTTCAATACCGTCAGACCGCGCTTGAGTGCCAAACCGCTACGCGGACGAATCTGTGCCTCATAACCCGCCGGTAACTCAATGAACAGACCCGTCGGAATCAAACGTCGCTCCATCGGCGCCAACGTAATCGGCTCCGCGATGTTACACCGTATATCCATCCCCGCCGCCTGTTCACTCTCATACTTCGGCAGCGGATTCGTACTCTTATTGATAATTTTCAAAACCATTTTTTAAAATCTCTTTTCAACGAGCACGCGCATCCCGTCGGCAACGATCTTGATGTGAATATCTTTCTCCATCTCCACCGGATCCCCATCGATATGGAACGGCGCCGCCTCCTCGCGCTCGAGCGTCACTTCTTTCGCACGGATCGTGTCCATGAAATGGCTGTCATCGATGCTACCCGTGAACAGACGCAATGCCAGACTCGCACTACCCAACAGCGCATTGCTCGACATCATCATAATATCCATCTTACCGTCCTGCAGACTCGCTTTCGGTGCAATCATCGCCTCGTAACCCCATTGGTTGGCGTTGGCGAACGTGATCAGGAACGCTTTGTGCGTCACGTCCAAACCGTCACCGACAATATGATAGGTCTGCGGGTGATAGGAGAACACGTCCTTGATGATATTTTGGAAATAGGTCGCAAACCCGCGTTTGCTACTGCCCGCAAAATGATCGGCTATCACGGCATCAAAACCCGTGCCACAGGTGCTGACGAACAACTTGCCGTTTGCCAAACCGTAGTCCACCGCAATCGGTTCGCTGTGGTTGATCATCTCCAGCGCCTTCTGCGGCTTGATCGGGATATTGAGGTGACGGGCAAAACCGTTTCCGCTTCCCATCGGGATGATACCTAACGCAGTCCCGTTACCCGTAACCGGTAACCCGTGCCCCTTAACCAGTCCCCTCGCCACTTCATTCACCGTACCGTCACCACCGACAGCTACCACGGCATCAAAACCCATGCGGGCAAACTGATAAGCCAACTCCGTGGCATGACCGGCACGCTCCGTGAATACGATGTTCGGTAACCACTGCTCCGCATCCAGCGTCTGCATGATCAGTTTCGGCAACTTACGCTTCGCGTTTTGCGTCTCCTTACTCCCCGAAACAGGATTGATGATAAATGCTATATTTTTCATAAGTACATATTTATGCAAACTAAAATCGGGCACAAAAGTACAAAAAAAAAATAACATATGCAAGCATATGCCATTCTTTTCGTGAATTTTCTTGTTTTTCTATTGTAGAATCAGCCAAGTGGCGATGGTATGGCTCGTGGCACCGAGCGTGATGAACACATGCCAGATGGCATGCCAGTAAGCATGCTCTTCGTCTTTATTGAAGAAATACGAACCGATCGTATAGAACACCCCTTCGGCGATGATCCAGAAGAACGCCGCATGCGGCATATGCAACCACATCGGGTAGATAATGAGCAGCGCCACCCAACCCATCGCGAGGTAAAGCGCGAGCGAGAGTTTGGGGTGTTTGCCCAGGGCAATGAACTTACCGATCGCACCCGCCAGCACACATGCCCATAGGAAGATAAACAAAGTCCAACCCATCCAACCGCCCACTACCGACAGGCAGATCAGCGAGTACGAACCCGCTATCATGACGTAGATCGATATATGGTCAAAAACCCGCAGGCGAGCTTTGTGCGCAGGCGCAGAAATGGCGTGATACAAAGTGGAAGAAAGAAACATCAGCACCATGCCCAATAGGAATAGTGCTGTGCCGATGATGCTCAAGCTATCTGTCGCTAACCGTAGTAGCGGCCGGGCGATCGCGAGTGTCGCGAGAAGCGGTACCAGATGCGTCCATGTGTTGGCTCTTTCCTCCTTACTCATTCCTTGTTATTCGAGCGTATTGATATCCACGAGTTTGTTGACAATCGCGTAGATGGTCAAGCCCGCCGTGGAGTGGATATTGAGTTTGCGGGCGATATTCTTGCGATGCGAGATAACGGTGTGAGTCGAGATAAAGAGCACGTCTGCGATCTCTTTGTTGCTCAGACCACGTACCACTTGTACGAGCACATCTTTCTCGCGGTCAGACAGTTCTTCGGTCTCTTGCTGCAAGTGCCGACGATGGCTGTGCGACTGCTCTTTGGTGAGCGCAGGACGTAGGATATCATCCTCTATCGCACAATGGTCCGCAAAATCCTGCTCCGTGTGCCATAGATCGGACATAACACTTATCAAAAGATAAGTGATGGCTGATTGATTATTGGCGCTCGGGTAGTACTTGATAATCAAATTCTTGATCTCGGTCAACTTACCGGTGATACGCTCGTCGTCATGCTCATGCTCCTCGAAGAGGCCTTGGTTCTCATGCTCGATATGCGTACGGATCTCCTCCACAAACTCATCGTAGCAACGCAAAATCAGTCCCGGGATCTTGGTCGTGGGATCAGCCGGAATGATGGCTTCGATAAGGGCTCTGCGGAGCCGTGGCAAGCGGAAATCGAGGAAATACGTGTGGGCGTTATGCAGATAGCGCTGCAGCGTCGGAATATCGATCTCTTCGGGGATAGCACGTTGGTGAAAAACCTTATAATTGACGACGGCAAGGAAGGTAGGCGTGTGTACGCCATGCGCCTCGCAGACCTGCTCTATGGTCTGTTCGCCCACACCCATCTCCAACCCGAAACGGCTGATGATCTGGATGGCATCTTCCTCGTGCGCCATCAGGTCGCAAATCTTATCTGTCGCCTTATACATGATCGTTGCATCAAAATCGGCTGCAAAATTACTGTTTTTTTTTGACATAAACAAGAACAGAATGAATTATTGTGTTAATTTGCGTACGAATGCAGTCCTCCGAGTAGGTATGAAACACCGAAATAGGTGAATAACACGAACAGAAATGCTACCACGCTAAAGACGTGATAAATAATTTGTGATTTATGATTCGTAATTTTTGATTTGAGTAGCCACGGGAAGTGGAGTAGGGCGGCATAAACGAGCATGGTGATCAGCGCCCAGGTCTCTTTCGGATCCCAACCCCAATAGCGTCCCCACGACATATTCGCCCAGACGGCACCGATGAAGATACCGGCGGTCAGACAGAAGAGTGCGGGATACAAAAGCACTTGCGACAGATGCATCAGGTTCTCCCGTTTAGCAGGCATACAGAGACCCAATATGCCGTTGACCATCATCACCGCAAAGAGCGTGTACGCCAGCATGATAACCGATACGTGGATACCCAACAAAGGCGTCTGCAGAACGGGCTGCAGAGGTGGTTTGGGCGTAACGACTTTCGTCATCACGATCGCCAATACAACCGCCGCGATACCTAAACCCACCATCAGCCATGTGTGCTGTTCCTTGATGAGCGCACGGAAATACGTGCGGGGTTGGAAGAAGAAAACGATCATTCCGAGTAGTAACAGTGCATAACCGGCATAGGTGATGCCGATACCCCACGGGTCGTGGTTATACGCCAGCACAACACCCGCTTGGTCGCTATCATAGTCCGATTGACAGAAACGCCAACCGTGGTACTTGAGCGGTTTGTTCATCCGTACGGTGCCCTCGTCCACGATCAGTCCTTGTCCTTTGCTCTGTGCGCCTCGATCCAATAGCCTCAACTCGGAGATGAAATCAACGGGATTACCCTGTTCGTCACTCACGATTTGAAAGTCCCAGAGGAACAAGGAGATCTGCGAATGCGGCACAACAATGGCTTGGTCTGCGCGCAAGTGTAGCTCTCCCTGTTCCCCGAAGAAATGCGTCACACACGCCCCCACGACGATGGTCACGAGGGCGATGTGCAACAGCAGCGTCGCGGGCTTAGATAGCATTGATGAAAGCCACGATGGCATCTCTATCCTCCTTATTCAGATTATAGAACTGCTGGGTCGGCCAATAAGCATCCGATTGCGGGCTGTAACCGTGCCACATGATAGCCTCGATGACATTCCGAGCGCGAGTGTCGTGCATACGTGCTTCGTAGGCGTCACCGGTCGCTTTTCTATGCAAACCACGTCCCCACAGCGGCGTCGTACGGCACCAACCGGTACGGATATCGTTCTCCATGCAGAGTTTATGTTGAACCATGTCGGTGTACGGCCAGATCTTCTGATTCGGGTAACGCGGCATAGCGGCTGTGACAGGGAAGTGATTCGGGTCACGTACCTCGTCGGAACCGGTTGTCCAGGTCGGACGATGGCAGTAATCGCAACCGATCTGCGTGAACAGTTCCTTACCCTTCAGCACTTTCTCGTCGGTCACGTTACGGGCTGCCGGAACAGCCAGACCACGGTGCCAAACCATCACCTGCGTGAACTCTTCGTCGGTCATCTCTGCCGGCAACTCTTTGCTCGTCAGGTAGTTGTAAATCTCTTGCTCCGTACCGAATGCCTCTTGCACCTTCGGATCTTTGGATGCGTACTCGGCGTAGATCGTGCCGGCGAGATCCAGATAGTGGTACTTGCGGTCACTCCGGGTCACATTGGTGATGTTCCATATCGCGTTCGCGCCCGCGGCATCCATAATAGGACCGCGCGTCAGGGCGTACGTGAAGCGTTTGGGTCCCCACTGCGGGTCGTTCTTGTAATAACCCGAGGTCTGGAAACTACCATTCCAGAATGCCGGGTTCAGACCGTTCTTCAGCATCGGCTGACCGTCTGCGGTCTTGTCATTAGCCTCTTTCTCGTACTGAGCGATGATATCGGCATCGGGAATGGCATCGAGCAGACCCGAACCATACACACCGATCGTGTTCTCGAGCTTAACCTCATAGCCTTCGCTCTCAAGCAATCCGTCCGGGTCACGGTAACCTTGGTTATACACATAAACCGCCGTGTTAGGCATGTGAACCTCCGGATAGCGTAACTCATACGTCTCGCCGTCAGCGAACTTATTTTCATGCTCGTCGGTTGCGGTCTTCCACTCCACGGTGATCTGATCGGGATCGAGCGGAGCAGGGAAGGGGTCGGCACCGAACAGTTGCGGCATACCGGCTAACCAAGGCACGTAGCCCTGCGTAGCAGGGTTGATGACCACTAACAGCGTTCCGTTACCTACATCTTTCGCATTGTACTTACCGGCGGGAACAGACGTTCCGTGCGAGTAGTTAGGGTGACAATGCTGGCAGGACGAACGAACATAAACAGGACCCAAACCGTGCTGACGACCTTCGGTGTTCGTCACGAAAGGTTTCTCGGCAATCTGGTCGCCTTGAGCGAATAAGGTTCCGAGTCCGGCCTCTTCGGTCGCAGGCGTCGGTTGACGGAAAGTCATGGACGACAGGTTCTCAGTCGTACCTAACTTACCACCGGTGTAGTACCAATCGGGTTTGTCGGTCGGCGTCTCCGGATCGGTGGTCGCCTCTTTCTGGCAACTAACGAGGCCTCCTATGATTCCTATGGCTCCTATGATAACTAGAAAATTCTTTTTCATAAAATATTAAATTTTAAATTTGCAATCTTCAATCACTTCGACAGAAGTGGCAATACTTCTTTATCAAGAACCTCTTCGAGGGCTTGCACTTGGTCAATCGCCGCTTTCACTTTCGGGTTGCCTTGTGCCGTGTTCTCGAAGTCCTCAATAGCCTCAATAGCGGCAATAGCATCCTCTATCGCTTTGCGCACTTTGGCATCAAGTTCGGCGTCCTGACGATAGATATAATTGGAGATCGAGTAGTCACCTGCCTGCACACCGCAGTAAGCGTGTTGGATCGAACGGATATTGTCCGCAAAGTCAATCGTGGAGGTGCAGCTGTACGGGCTCTCGATATAATCGCGTTGCTCGGGTGTGCTGCTGATATACGGATTACCCATCTTCAGGTCTGCTACCTCACCGGCGATATCGATGGCACCTGCCACGATCTCTTCGGCCACTTCCTGATAGGTCACGTAGATCGAACCTGCCTTGCCGGCGTTGATCATCTGCTCGCCGTAGTGGTCTTCGTACGGCTCAATCTCTGCCTCTTCGAGCAGCGCCATCTTAGCCTCGCTGATCTCACCTGCCCACGAGTACTCAAGCAGGATAGCCTGTTGCGTCAAGTCCTCCACAATAGCGTTCAGATAGACCGCTTCGGCGTGGGTGAGGTTAGCTGCATGAGGCTTACCCGTACCAACCGCACGACCGCCCTGCATCTCCGACTCAAACAGCAGGTACTCGCACGCATGGAAGCCCTTGAGGGCATAACCCAACTTGTCGCCTACGTACGAACCGCCTTCTTCTTCAATGAGCGCCATACGAACCGGGTCATGCAGCAGCGTGTTCATCTCGTTGAAATCCAACGGCCAACTGTCGATATGCGGGTCGATGTTATGGGCACCCGCCGGACCAAACAGAAAAGCCTCACTCTGCTCCCAGTACTTGCGCATCAGACGCCACGAAGCGTCCGCACTCTTCATCAGATCCGTGTAGTCTTCACTCTTCTCCACTTTCTCGAGAATAGCGTTGGTCTGCTCCAAGAGCACCATTCCGGCATCTGCCATCGCGCTGTAGGTCGCTACAACCGTGTGATGTACATAAGGCGTTACTGCTTGTTGTAACGCCGCTTCTTTGTCCGAGTTCACCTCGGTCTTCTTGTCGCAGGCTACCAACGTCAGGGCAGCCAGCGCTACAAATAAAATCTTCTTTTGCATAATTCTTTTTATTTAAAGTTGATAAAATCCTGCATAAACGATGCCCACTGCAAACTGCGGTTCATCGTTATAGAGTTTGCCTTTCGTCCCGTCCGCGCGCGTACCGTGTTTCAAGATACCGTACGAGAACTCGGCCTTCACGCCGATCTGCTTGATGGGGAAGTAATTGATACCCACCGCCGCACGATGGCGACCGCACCAAGCGTACATGTCCGTCGGTTGGTTGTCGTAGCGGAACATCGAGTCGTAGTAATCGTACCGCGCAAAGAGATAAAACGCCTGTTTTTTCTCGACTAATTTCTTATTGAGCGAGAAGAAATCATAGCCCGCTTCAATACCTGCTGCAAGGGCGTCGGATGCCACCCATTGTTTGCTGCTCACACTGCCCTTACGCATGGAGATATTATACTGCGTGATCGCGGCAGCGTCACTCAGATGACCGTATAGGAACGAACCGCGGGTAACGAATCCGTGTCCCTTGTATGCGAAATCAAACCCACCGATCGTCACCGTACCCTTCACATCTTTGTACGCACTCGCATCCAGTTCGCTGTTACTCTTACTCAGTGTGTTCCGAAACGAGTTGCCGCAATACCCGCTGAGGCTCAACCGCAAGCCCGGAACACCCGTGTAATCGACCCGTGCTGCACCGGCGAAGACGTTCGCTAACTTGAACTCGTACGGACTGCCCGCACCGGGTTTGATCCAGTTCTTACGGTTGAAGCGGTCGCTGTCCAGACCCGGCAGGAACATCGCCTGGTAGTGCCAACCGTTGGGCGTCGAACCCATGAAACTCAACGCCACCTCGTGCCAGGTGCTCGGGATAATAGTGAACTCACCCTCGTTACGATAGACCCCGAAATACTCGGTCGATTCGTGGTGGGCATTCAGACCGCCAACCGGAATGACCTGCATACCCGCACGGATAATCGCATAGCGGTTGAACGCTTTCTGTAGCCAGAACTGCTCCAGCGCCACTTCACCACCGCGTTCTACTTCCTGCTCGTACTCACCGCCTTCTTCTTCCTCTATCTCGATCGCCGACTCCGTACCGCCGTGCTCGAACTCGATCTCCGTGCCCACACTCCAGCCTTTGCCGAAGTCATAACCCATGTAGATCACCACATGTGGCAGGTCGAACTCGCCGTAATGATCGTTCGCGTATTTCTCGGGGTTCTTGCCGTAACGAAGGTAGTTATTGGAGTACCAGCAGTGCTTCGCCGTCACCTCGCCGTACCCGCCGATCCTGAATCGTCCACGTCTTGGCTCTTGTCTCTCGGCATTTGTCGGAGTGCTCGTAAGCACCTCTTGACTCCCAACTTGTTGGGATACACTGTCCCGTTGCTCCAACCGCTCCACGCGTTGTATAAGCGCCTGCAGATCCGCCGCGCTCACCTTAATACTATCCTCTGCGCGTGCGCCTAACACGCATAAAATCAGCGAAATAGCTATGATTGTTTGTCTATACATACTCGGTCTTTACTCCTTTTTCAAACACAACGCAAAATTACTATTTTTTCTTCTCCTACACAATACCAAAAAATGGGTAAAAAATAATGAGATATTTGCACATATCGACAAAAAGCAGTACCTTTGCGGCAAAATTGACTTAATTAAAAATTTATAACTTAATACACCAAACTTCTAATAGTCCACTGGATTCCAGTGGATTTTTTTTGCCATCCAAACGTGATGACCTTCTGGAGACCATCTTCAAACGCTACCCGCACCTGCAACCCAAATCGGACTCGTTGACGCTGTATATCAAGCGTTCGAAAGAGGAATCTAAAGCGATCTCCTGCCGAATGAGTTCACTACTGCCGGCCTTATCAAACTCCGCGCACGAAAAGGACAGAGCGTGAAATCATCTTCTATCAAATCACTGATTAGTCGCTGGAAATCGAATAATCGCATTGATAAGGTAGGAGAAGGACGCTGGAAAAGGCTTAAATAGTCTTTCCTAACCGACTGCACGGTTGCACGGTTGCAGGGTTGCACATCTTTGTGGGTCGAATTTTTCTCCATTATTATATTATTATAATAATATATAATGAGGTTATTTACCTACCGACACGGTTGCGCAACTTTGCAACTTTTGCAACTTTGTATTTTTTTTTGAATTTTTTTGCAAAAAAAATTTGGAAAAAGTAAAATGTTTGACGTATCTTTGCATCAGATTTGAAAACCAAGAGTGAACGTATGTTTAACCTATGTTTAACCTATGTTTAACCTATGTTTAACCTATGGCAAAAGTTATCATCCATGACATCCCGCTCAAAGAAGCAGCAAAGAAACTCGCACAATCCGGAATAACGCTCGATACCCACCAACTCCCTGATGGCACCTACCGAGCCTACGTCCGAAAAGACAAAATACCTCAATTTTATGAAAAATATCTTTGAAATTAATCGTGTCCTTGCGGCTAAGAAGAAATTGTAGTTTTTAACCATTAAACCAAAACCTTTACCTCATCGGTACGCACCGCACCGCTCCGACCGAGAATCCTGATTGCACGCGCCTCTATGTCCGCAAGGGTAACACCTACGGTCAGAACGTCAGCAAGTCGCAGGAGAGCATCGCAGCCCGTCTGCGCTTCGGCGCTTCTTTTTTTACCTAAAAATGGGGAATTTGGCAATCGGATTTGGTTATGTCAATTTTTTTTTGTACCTTTGCACGCTTTTTCGGAGAAAAAAGGTATGAAAAGATATATAAAGGTATTAGTTTTGGCGCTATTATGCGCTGTGCCTGTATGGGCACAAGAGGAGTATGATGCCCACTTGGTGGGGCACGTGCTGGATGAGAAAACGGGTGAGCACTTGCCGTTTGTCAACGTGCAATTGAAGGGCACGAACATAGGCACCGTGACCGATGAATCGGGTCACTTCTTTATAAAGAACCTGCCGATCGGCAGGCAGATTATCGTCTTTTCCTATGTGGGGTATGAGACCGAAGAGTTACCGGTGATGATCGAGGAGCATAAGACCACGGAGTTGAAAGCTACCATCCATGAGGTGTCGCAGTTGCTCAACAGCGTGGTGGTGACGGCGAACCGCTATGAGACCAAGCGTCAGGAAGCCGCCACGATAGTCAATGTGCTGTCGCCGAAGCTGTTCGAGACAACGGCGGTGGCGTGCGTGGCGGACGTGCTTAATTTTCAACCGGGTTTGCGGGTAGAGAACACCTGTTCTAACTGCGGCAAGACGGAACTGCGTATCAACGGTCTGCAAGGCCAGTACACGCAGATTCTTATGGACAGCCGTCCTGTCTTCTCATCGATGGCGTCAGTCTATGGTCTGGAGCAGGTACCGTCGGCAATGATCGACCGCATCGAGGTCATCCGCGGTGGCGGTTCAGCCATGTACGGCGCGAACGCGATCGCCGGCGTGGTGAACATCATCACCAAAGAGCCCGTGCGTAATTTCGTGAACATCGCCAACACGAGCATGGTCAACGAGCATGCAGGCTACGATATCCATACCGACCTCAACGCGTCGGTGATGAGTGAGAACCGTAAGATCGGTGCGTATATCTTCGCGAGTCACCGCACCCGCAGTGTGTACGACCGCGACAAGGACGGCTTCAGCGAGGTGCCCAAACTGCGCGCCACGACCGCCGGCACACGCGTGTTCTTCAAGACCAGCGCGTACAGCAAGATCACCGCTTCGTACCACCACACCACGGACTTCCGTCGGGGCGGTAACCGCTTTGAGTTCGAACCTCATCAGGCAGATATCGCCGAGCAGTTACGGCATAATATCGATGCCGGACAGTTGGCGTTCGATTGGTTCTCCCCGGACAACAAACATTTCGTGTCGGCATACTCGGCGCTGCAACATATCGGTCGTGAGAGTTATTTCGGTGCAGGTCGTGACACGGCAGCCTATGGGCGCAGTACCGACTTGACCTCTATCACGGGTCTCCAGTACCGTTTCTCTTATCCCTGCGGACGTGCCCAAGGCGACTTGACGGCCGGCGCGGAATACACATACAACGGTTTGCACGACCGCATGGTGGGCTACAACCGCGATATTAAGCAAGACGTGCATGTGGTAGGCATCTATGCCCAGAACGAGTGGAAACAGGAGGCGTGGAGTGTGCTCGTCGGTGCACGTGTGGAGAAGCATAACATGCTGAAGAACGTGGTGGTCAATCCGCGTGCTACCTTCCGTTATACGCCGATAGAAGGACTGGTGCTCCGTGCCGGTTACAGCAGCGGTTACCGTGCGCCGCAGACCTATGACGAAGACCTGCACGTAGCCGCTGTGGGCGGTAATGTGTCGCTCATCCGTTTGGATCCGAACCTCAAACCCGAGTACTCGCATAGCGCAACGATGAGTGTCGATTGGTACCGTCAGTTCGGTAAATGGGAAGTGAACCTGACGGCAGAAGGGTTCTATACCTATCTGCAGGACGTGTTCTTCCTCCGTGAGGACGGCAAAGATCCGGCGGGTAACGTCCTCTTCACCCGCACGAACGCCAAAGCGGCGTGGGTAGGGGGTATCAACCTCGAAGGAAAGGTCAATTACAGCACGATCTTCACGCTCCAGATCGGTTACACCTACCAGCAGAGCCGTTATACGGAACCGCAGGCTTGGAGCCAGGACGTGCCGGCCAGCGTGCGTATGCAGCACACGCCGGATAACTACGGCTATGTACTGATTGACGTGCAACCGGTACATGACTTCACGATCTCTATCAACGGCAAGGCCACGGGCTCGATGCTCGTGCCGCACTTGGCGGGTTATATCCCCCAAGACCGTCTGGAGAAGACCCCCGCTTTCTGGGATCTCGGTTTCCGTCTGGCATACGATATCCACCTGTACAAGCACTACTGCCTGGAGATCAGTTGCGGCGTCAAGAACGTGCTGGATCAGTTCCAACGTGATATCGACAAGGGCGAGTTCCGCGATGCCAATTATATCTATGGACCCACTATCCCGCGTACCTATTTCGCAGGCCTGAGCCTGAAACTATAGACTTTTTTTGCTCAAAAACTTGCATATATGCAATTTTTGTATTATCTTTGCACCCGCAATTAATTTAGGAGTAATATGTTTGATAACTTAAGCGAACGATTAGAACGAAGTTTTAAGATTCTGAAAGGTGAAGGTCGTATCACCGAGATCAATATCGCGGAGACCGTGAAGGATATCCGCAAAGCCCTGTTGGAGGCGGATGTTAACTACAAGACGGCCAAGCAGTTCACCGACCAGGTGAAGGAGAAAGCGCTGGGTCAGAACGTGATGACCTCTGTCCGTCCGGGACAGTTGATGGTCAAGATCACGCACGATGAGTTGGCGGCCTTAATGGGCGGTGAAGCGCAGGAGATCAACCTGAAAGGCAACCCCGCGGTCATCCTGATGGCCGGTCTGCAAGGTAGCGGTAAGACCACTTTTGCTTCCAAACTCGCTAATTTCCTGCAAACGAAGAAGAACAAGAAAGTGATGCTCGTGGCCTGCGACGTCTATCGTCCGGCGGCTATCGAGCAGTTGCGTGTGCTCGGTGAGCAGATCAACGCCAAGGTCTATACCGGCGAGAACGAGTCGAATCCCGTTAAGAAAGCGCAGGACGCTATCTCCGAGGCAAAGAAATACGGCTATGACGTAGTGATCGTTGATACAGCCGGTCGTCTGGCGGTTGATGAGCAGATGATGCAGGAGATAGCGGCTATCAAACAGGCTATCGAACCGAGCGAGACCCTCTTTGTGGTCGATGCCATGACCGGTCAGGACGCGGTGAACACCGCCAAAGAGTTCAACGACCGTCTGGATTTTGATGGCGTGGTACTGACCAAACTGGACGGTGATGCCCGCGGTGGTGCGGCCCTCTCGATCCGCTCGGTGGTTAATAAACCGATCAAGTTCATCGGTACGGGCGAGAAGATGGAAGCGCTCGATGTGTTCCATCCGAGCCGTATGGCCGACCGAATCCTCGGCATGGGTGACGTGGTCAGCCTCGTGGAGCGTGCGCAAGAGCAGTACGACGAACAAGAGGCACGCCGCATCAGCAAGAAGATCGCCAAGAACCAATTCGATTTCAATGACTTCATCGGCCAACTCAACCAGATCAAGAAGATGGGTTCGATGAAGGAACTGATGGGTATGATCCCGGGCATGGACAAAGCGCTCAAGGGCGTGGAGGTCAGTGATGATGCGTTCAAACCCATCGAGGCGATGATTAACTCCATGACCCCGCAGGAACGTGCTAACCCGAGCTTGCTCAATGGTAGCCGTAAGAACCGTATTGCCAAAGGTGCAGGTGTCGACATCGTGGCGCTCAACCGCTTCCTCAAGCAGTTCGAGCAAACCTCGAAGATGATGCGTAAAGTGCAACAGATGGGAGGGAAAAGACGTTAATGTCCGAGGAAAAGATATATCAACCGGGATGGGGTGAGAAAAAACATCACCACCATCACCATCATTCTCGTAATGCCGGTAATCACACCAATACATGGGGCGGTTGGTTGAAGTCACGCGATAAACAAGCCTATTACGGTTTGATGCTCGTCGTTGTGGCTGTGTTGGCATTCGGTACCTACAAGTTAGTAATGCTATTTGTTCATGAGTTACGCGCCATGCCGAACGATGACCCCACCACAGAGATGACGGTAGATGAACTGCGTATCCACAAAGCGGACGAACAGGATGCCATCCTCATGGGAGACAGCCTTGCGCAAGCATACAACGTGGACTCGATGAAGCATCAGGTGCAGATAGAGACCCGTCCGGTCTATCGTCCGCCAAGACGCGAAGATAAATGGTACATCACCCAACGCGAGTGGAAGAAGATATGGGAGAGTTATCGAATATGGCGGTGGGAAAAGAAACGAGAAAAAGAGGAGCAGCAATGATATTAGACGGAAAAAAAATAGCTGCACAGATACGTGGCGAACTGCGGGCGCAGATAGAAGCGCTCAGAGCAGACGGCCAACGCGTGCCCAAATTAGGCATCGTGATCGTGGGGAATAACCCTGCGAGTGAGACCTATGTGAATAACAAGATGAAGGCCTGTGCCGAAGTGGGAATCGAGGCGCTGAAGATTGCCTATCCGGTGGAGATCACCGAGCAGACCTTGCTCACGGAGGTGCATAAACTCAATAACGATCCGTCTATTGACGGTTTTATCGTGCAACTGCCCCTGCCCGAACATATATCCGAGACCGCTATCCTCTCCGCTATCGACCGTTGCAAGGATGTGGACGGTTTGACACCGGAGAACATAGGACGTACGGTGCAAGGACTGCCTTCTATCATCAGCGCCACCCCGCGTGGTATCCGCGAGTTACTTGCGCGCTATGAGATTGCGACCGAAGGCAAGCATGTGGTAGTGATCGGTCGGTCGAATATCGTCGGCAAACCGATGGCGATCCTGCTGATGCAACGTCCGTACCTGAGCCTGCCGGGCATGAGTGCCGCTTCGCTCGGTGACGCTACCGTCACGATCTGCCATTCCAAGACGCAAGATCTGAAGTCTATCTGCCTTACCGCCGATATCATCATCGTAGCTGCCGGCAGTCCGAACCTGCTGACAGCCGATATGGTGCGCGAAGGAGCAACGGTCATCGACGTGGGCATCAACCGCATTGACGATCCCGCTTCCCCACGAGGCTATCGTTTGGTGGGTGACGTGGACTTCGACCGTGTGGCACCCAAAGCGGCGTATATAACACCCGTCCCGGGTGGAGTAGGACCGATGACCATAGTAAGCCTGCTGCAGAATACGCTGCAGGCTTACCAATTGAAAATTGAAGAATGAATATTTTAGATAAAATAGACGGATTAGAGGCCAAGTTCCACGAGGTGAGTCTGCTCATCACTGACCCGGCGGTCATTGCCGATCAGGCGCGGTACGTGCGGCTCAATCGGGAGTACCACGATCTGGAGCGCGTGCTCGTAGTGGCGCGCCGTTACCGTCAGGCACTCGAGGATCTCAAGGAAGCCAAAGAGATCAATTACAAAGAGGCAATAGACGAACTCGAACCGCAGATTCCCAAGTTAGAAGAGGAACTCAAACTGCAGATGTTGCCCCAAGATCCCGAGGACGGCAAGAACGTCGTCATGGAGATCCGTGGCGGTACAGGCGGTGATGAAGCGGCTATCTTCGCCGGTGATCTGTTCCGTATGTACACCAAGTATTTCGAAATCAAGGGCTTCAAATATTCCGTTTCTTCTTTCAATGAAGGTGCAGCCGGCGGTTATAAGGAGATCATCTTCAACGTAACCGGTCAGAACGTATATGGTACACTCAAATACGAATCGGGTGTCCACCGTGTGCAGCGTGTGCCGGTGACCGAGACGCAAGGACGTGTCCATACCTCGGCGGCAACCGTGGCGGTTCTGCCAGAAGCGGATGAGTTCGAGGTACATATCAACGAAGGAGAGATCAAATGGGAGACCTTCCGTTCGGGTGGTGCCGGCGGACAGAACGTGAACAAAGTGGAGTCGGGTGTGCGTCTGCGTTATAACTGGAAAAATCCCAACACGGGGGAAGTGCAAGAGATACTCATTGAGTGTACCGAGACACGTGACCAGCCGAAGAACAAAGAGCGTGCTCTCTCGCGCCTGCGTACGCAGATATATGATAAGGAGCACCAGAAATATATCGACGACATCGCGGCACGCCGTAAGACCATGGTCTCCACCGGTGACCGTAGTGCGAAGATACGTACGTACAACTACCCGCAGGGACGTATCACCGACCATCGTATCGGTTATACCGTCTATAACCTCGCGGCGTTCATGGACGGCGATATACAAGGGGTCATCGATGCGCTGCAAGTAGCCGAGAACGCAGAACGACTCAAAGAGTCTGAATTGTAACCCATAACCCATGTACCTCTTTTACGCCCCGGATATTAAAGACAGTCTGACACTCCCCGAAGAGGAGAGCAATCACTGTGTGCAGGTGCTCCGCCGAACGGAAGGGGACGAGGTGCTGGTGACGGATGGAGTAGGTAACCTCTATCATTGCGTCATCACCAATCCGCATCGCAAGCATTGTGAGGTGCGTATAGAATCGGTCGAGACACCCGAGACCTTACACGAGGGATGGATTCATATTTGTATCGCACCCACCAAGAATATCGACCGCACGGAATGGTCGATTGAGAAATGCGTGGAGATGGGGGCAGATGAGATCACGTTGCTGCTATGCGACCACTCGGAGCGCAAGACGGTCAACATAGACCGACTGCAGAAGATCGTTATCTCCGCAGCCAAACAAAGTCTCAAGACCCGTTTCCCGATACTACAACCGCTCACGAAGATGACCGACTTGTCGGTCGAGGGCGATAAGTTCATTGCGCATTGTATCGAAGGTTACAAGGCTACGGATGACAAGCGCGCACTCAAAGATAAGATCGTGCGCGGGCATAAGACCACCGTACTGATCGGACCTGAAGGTGATTTCTCTCCCGAAGAAGTAAAATGGGCGTTAGCTCAGGGCTATGAACCCGTCAGTCTGGGTGCGGCACGGCTGCGCACGGAGACCGCCGCTATCGTGGCGTGTCATACGGCAGTACTCATAAACGAATGAATATTGATGCACAAATAGTACTCTGGATCAACGGCCATTATGCGGAATGGTTGGATCAAGTCATGTGGGTTATCAGCCGTGCGAACACATGGATTGCGTTGTACGTGTTGCTCGTGGGATTGATTGTCTATCGCTACCGTAATTGGAAATCCGTGCTGTTCATTCTCATCGGTTTCGGTATAGCAGTCGGACTGAGCGATTATACCTGTAGCGGCATTCTCAAACCACTCGTCTGCCGGCCGCGTCCTACGCATGAACCCGCTCTGGAAGGGATGCTGCATCTGGTGAATGGTTATACTGGCGGTTTGTACGGATTCTGCAGCTCGCATGCGGCCAATACGATGTCGGTGGGATTGCTGTTCAGTCTGCTCTATAGAAATAAAATAGCCACCGCAGGTCTGATGACTTGGGTGGCGTTGAATTGCTATAGCCGTATGTATCTCGGGGCACATTACCCCACGGATATCCTCTGCGGTCTGCTTATTGGTTCTGCGTGGGCGGTGCTGGTCTGGTGGGTGCTAACACGCCTGCTCCACGTGGACGACGCGGTTGTTCAGCGGGGTGATTCATAAACCGCTCGAACTCTTCCGGCGTCAGCAAGGCCTTGAGTTCGTCGTAGATAGCCTGCATGCGTTGCATATTTTCCGCACGCGTCAGACCTTTTTGACGTACTTTAGCGTACTTGAGATGCATCTTGTAGAGGGTATCAAAACGTACGGAGTCCCGGATACCTAACTCGCGCACCAGACGCATGGTCTGCTTAAGCGCTTCCTCTTCCGGGGTACGTTGAGGACGATCACCAATAGGCTCCTGAGCCCACAGACTGCCCGCTAAAAGGGCCATACAGATAAAAGAGACAAGTTGTTTCATAACAAAAATTATACAACAAAAATCGTGCCGAATAACGCCGAATTGAAAATAGCAACGAAACTTTATTTCTCCCAGGAGGGAGAAGCACGTCATGCACGACCTGCTATCCGAGTAGCGTTGGCGGGTATGATCGTGGGGGTGATGGTGATGATCCTGACCATTTGTATCGTGGTGGGATTCAAGCAAACCGTCACGCAGCAAGTAGCAGGTTTCGGGGCACATATTCAGTTGGTTTCGTTCGATAACAACAACACCTATGACATGCAACCTATTCCGGTTTCGGATTCGTTGTTGGCGCGTTTGGAGGCGTACGAACACGTCGTCTCGGCGGCACCGTTCATTACCAAACCCGGTATGCTCAAGACCGAGTCGGCCTTTCAAGGCATCGTGCTGAAGGGAACGGAGTATTGGGACTTTTTTGCCAAGAACATTGTGGAAGGACAACTGCCGCAATCACCCCAAGAGGTGCTGATTTCTCGCATGGCGGCGCAGCAGTTAGGGCTATCGGTGGGAGATGGCGTGAATGCGTATTTCGTGGACGAACAGGACGTGCGGGCACGACGGTTGAAGATCGTGGGTATCTATAACACCGGATTTGAGCAGTTCGATGAACTGTTTGTGGTAACGCCCCTGGAGACCGTACGGCGGTTGCAGGGATGGGATGCGAACGTGTATTCGGGCGTGGAGATATTGGTAGACGATATCGCGATGATTGATGAGGTGGCGGATAAGATCTATTTTGCAACGGTCAACCATCTGGACGAGGACGGTTATCACGTCTATTACGTGCAGACGCTGAGGGAACAGAATCCTGCTATCTTTGCCTGGCTCGATTTGCTCGATATGAACGTCATTGTGATTATCGTGCTGATGCTTCTTGTGGCAGGATTTAATATCGTGAGCGGACTGATCATCCTGATTCTCGATGGTGTCCAACTGATAGGTACACTCAAAGCCTTAGGTGCAGATAATCGCTTTGTTCAACGTATCTTCCTCGCGCAAGCCGCGCTGTTGATCGGCAAGGGCGTGCTGTGGGGCAATATACTCGGTTTAGGGCTGGCAACGTTGCAATATTGCACCCACCTGGTACCCCTCGAGGCAGCCACGTATTACGTCGATCATGTGCCTGTCGCTTTTGCCTGGGGATGGATCGTGGCGCTGAACATCCTGACCATCGGTGTCTCGCTGTTGATTCTGTTATTGCCGTCGATGATCATCACCAAGATCAGTCCGGCAAAGGTAATGCATTTCGAGTAGAAGCCCCCTCCGACTCCCCCATAGAGGGGGAGAGAAATAGAATACTGTTTTTAGAATGAAACTACAGACATGTATAGATATCAAGCCTTCCGCATGGAAGATCGGGTATGAGGACAGCATCCTCATGGTAGGTTCGTGTTTCTCGGACGAGATAGGTGCGCAGATGCAGCAGCGGTACTTGCACGTCACCTGCAATCCTTTCGGTACGCTCTATAACCCGCTCTCTATTGCGCAGGCTATAAACATGACCGCAGTGCCGGAACTTATCGAACACGAAGGCCTTTGGCACTCGATGGCGCATCATGGCGCTTTCTCTCGTGCCGATAAAAACGAGGCAGAGCAAGCGGTTCGTGGTTCTATAGAGACGACGCAAAAGGCTTTGCGTGAGGCTACGGTCGTCATCGTGACCTTCGGTACAGCTTGGGTATATGAGAAAGATGGAGCCATCGTGGGTAACTGCCATAAGTTGCCGGAGAGTTGTTTTACGAGAAGACGCCTGACCGTAGCGGAGATCGTGGCTGCATGGCAACCGATTTTGGCGCAATATCCCGATAAACACTGGCTCTTCACCGTCTCTCCGATACGACATATACGTGACGGATTGCATGAGAACCAATTGAGCAAAGCAACCTTGCTGCAAGCCGTTGAGCAATTAGGCGATTACTTCCCGAGTTACGAAATCATGCTCGACGAGTTGCGCGATTATCGTTTTTATGCGGATGATCTGGTGCACCCGTCGTCTATGGCGGTGAATTATATCTGGGAGAGGTTTGTGGATTGTTTCTGCACGAATCAGACAAAAAATGAACTCGTGCTCCAACATAAGCGTTGGAAACACGAGCATCATCGATTATTGCACTAGGATCCTAGGTCCCTAGTTTTTCAAAGCCTTGATAGCTTCTTCGAGTGCGGCGATGCGGGCTTCGGCGTCCGCTTTCTTTTTGCGCTCTAACTCTACGATCTCCGGTTTGGCGTTCTGTACGAAACGCTCATTGCTCAGTTTGGCCATTACGCCACGCAGGAAACCTTGCTGGTGAGCCAGATCGGCCTCGAGTTTCTTAAGTTCCTCTTCGACATTAATGAACTGATCCATCGGAATAGCGAACTCGGTCGTGCCGACAATGAACTTGGAGAGGCCCCCTTCGTTCCCCCCATGGAGGGGGGAGGATATTTGTACATTTGCGAGTTTGTCCACGAGGGCGTTGAGGGCAACCGGACTGATGAGCGTGAGGCGCTCTTTGACCGGGATGTTCTTCGATGCACGCACGGCACGGATGTTCGTGATGATCTGCTTGAGTGTCTCAACCTCATTGAGAATCTCATCATTGAGCGGAGCGCTCAATCCATCATTGAGCGAAGCGATCATTATACTCTCGCCGGCCTTACGCTCGTAGAGGTTCTGCCAGAGTTCCTCGGTGATGAACGGCATAAACGGATGGAGTACACGGAGCAGGCGATCGAAGAACGCAAGGGTAGCTTCGTAGGTGGCCTTGTCGATCGGTTGCTGATATGCCGGTTTGATCATCTCCAGATACCAACCGCTGAACTCGTCGCAGTAGAGTTTGAAGATGGCCATCAGGGCTTCGGACAGACGATATTTGCTGAATAGATCGGCGATATTGGCTTCGGTTTGCGCCAGGTGGGCAGCAAACCAGTCGATGGCGTACTTGCTGGTCTCCGGCTGCGGGATATCCGCAACTTCGAGGCCTTTGACCATACGGAAGCAGTTCCATATCTTATTGCAGAAGTTACGTCCCTGCTCGCAAAGTGAGTCATCATAGAGGATGTCGTTACCGGCCGGTGCAGAGAGCAGAATACCCATACGTACACCATCCGCACCGAAACGCTCGATGAGGTCTAACGGGTCAGGACTGTTACCAAGCGATTTGGACATCTTACGACCTAATTTATCGCGTACGATACCCGTGAAATACACATGCTTGAACGGCATCTTGCCTACGTACTCATAGCCCGCCATGATCATACGTGCTACCCAAAAGAAGATGATATCCGGACCCGTTACGAGGTCGGCGGTGGGGTAGTAGTAATTGATCTCTTGGTTGTCGGGGTTCTCGATACCATCGAAGAGGCTGATCGGCCAAAGCCAGGAACTGAACCAGGTATCCAGCGCACCTTCGTCTTGTACATAATTGCCTTCGGGCTTGGTTTCGCTGACAATGATCTTATCGTCCGGATAGTTCTCGAGGCCTGTCTGCGCGAGCAAATCCGCATCGTAATAAGCCGGGATACGATGTCCCCACCAGAGCTGGCGCGAAATACACCAGTCTTTGATGTTCTCCAACCAGTTGCGGTAGGTGTTCTTGTATTTCGCGGGATAGAAGACGATGTCGTCGTTCATTACCGGCGGCAGGGCGATGTCGGCGAAATGCTTCATCTTCACGAACCACTGGAGCGACAATCGCGGCTCGATAGGTACGTTCGTACGCTCGGAGTAACCGACTTTGTTATCGTAGTCTTCGATCTTCTCTACGAGGCCTGCAGCCTGCAGATCTTCGACGATAGCCTTGCGGCAGTCGAAACGATCCATTCCGTGGTACTTGCGTACGTTAGCCTGCAGTTCGGGTTCCACCGTGTCCATATTCAGGTGCGCATCGGGGGTGAAGATATCGATGGTCTTGAGGTTGTATTTCTGACCGAGCATGTAGTCGTTCACGTCATGTGCCGGCGTCACTTTCAGACAACCCGTACCGAAACCGATCTCTACGTAGCGGTCTTCGATAATCGGAATGACACGACCTACACCCGGTACGATCACATGCTTGCCCTTGAGCCATTGGTTCTTTTCCTCTTTGGGGTTGATGCAAACCGCTATATCGCCGAAGATAGTCTCCGGACGAGTAGTAGCGACAATGGCGTACTTACCCGGTTCCTCCGCTACTTCGTAGCGCAGGTAGTAGAACTTATTATGCTCGTCGTGGTAGATTACCTCCTCATCGGAGAGGGCAGTCTGCCGCTCGGGATCCCAATTCACCATTCTGAGACCACGGTAGATGAGGCCTTTGTTATAGAGATCGCAGAAGACTTTGATAACTGCTTTGGAACGGGTCTCGTCCATCGTGAAGGCGGTACGCTGCCAGTCGCAGGAACAACCGAGTTTGCGGAGCTGCTTGAGAATGATGCCTCCGTGCTCATCCGTCCAGTCCCACGCATGTTTGAGGAACTGCTCACGGGTAAGGTCAGACTTATTGATACCTTGCTCTTTGAGGCGCTTGATGACCTTGGCTTCGGTAGCAATCGACGCATGGTCGGTACCCGGCACCCAGCAGGCGTTCTTGCCCTCAAGGCGTGCACGGCGCACGAGGATATCCTGGATGGTCTCGTTGAGCACGTGACCCATATGAAGCACACCCGTTACGTTGGGCGGCGGGATAACGATAGTAAACGGTTCACGCCCGTCGGGCTCTGAATGAAAGAGTTTGTTGTCGAGCCAGTATTGGTACCAACGGGCTTCAATGTCAGTAGGATTGTACTTAGTTTCCATAAATTTTTACAAATTAGCGTGCAAAATTACTACAAAAATTGCATATATGCAAGTTTTTTCGTATTTTTTTGCAGAGAGACAAAAAATGCGTACTTTACCTATATCTCCAAGGAAGCACCGATTATATATGCAAATCTACCATAACACGCAAAAAGTGTATATATACTATGTATATATACATAATAAGTGCGAAAAATGCTGTTTTTTCGTCTTATCCTATGGTTATCCTCTGGGAATCTTGTGGGTATCATATGGTGCGAGTAGGGGAAGACCCGTACAGGAGGTTGCAAGTACATTATGTTGCATTGTCTGAAGTTGTGCATTGAGGTGTTGTTCGGCATTTTGAGGATTGTATGCCGCTACCGTTAAAATCGTATTTTTTGCGTACAGAAAATGCATTTTTTCTGCATTTTTTTTCAAAAAAATTTGGTCATGTCAAAAAAAAGCAGTACCTTTGCACTCGCAAAGGTTTTTGTTTTTATTTATATGCCAAGCCCCA
>CAMHQP010000010.1 GCA_946187555.1 uncultured Bacteroidales bacterium | reverse complement strand
AACGCTCCATAAAGCCGGACTTAGGTTTCCCGGCTTTTTTCTTTTTGTTCTCTTCCATCTCCTTGAGCAGCTTCTTGTCGTCAATGCTCCAACGGAAGATCATTGTCTGCAGGATCGTGATGAACAGCGACAGCAGGTAGTAGTAACTCAAACCGGCAGCGTAGTCATTGAAGATGAACAGGAACATGAGCGGCATTGCGTACATCATGTACTTCATGAATTTCATGTTCGGGTCAGTGGCCTGCGACTGCATCGTGATATAGGTGTAGCCGATGTTACAGATGGTCATCAAGAGACAGAACAGCGACAGGTGATCGCCTAGCAAGGGGATATTAAAGCTCCAATGTAAGACGGCATCGTAGGTCGAGAGGTCATCTGCCCACCACAGCGATTTGCCACGTAACTCGATAGCGGTCGGTAAGAACCAGAACATAGCCATCAATACCGGGAACTGGAACAACATCGGCAGACAGCCGCTCATCGGACTCACGCCGGCTTGCTGGTACAACTGCATCGTGGCCTGTTGACGTTCCTGCATCTTATCGGCTGGGAACTTGGCATTGATCTCATCGATCTGCGGTCTCAATACGCGCATCTTCGCGCTCGATTTATAAGAAACGAACACGAAAGGCAGGATGATGAGCTTGATGACGATGGTCATCAGCAGAATGACGATACCGATATGCAGTCCCCAACTCGTGAAGAGGTCAAACATAGGGATCACCAGCGCCGTATTAATCCAACTGACGATCTTCCAGCCCAGCGGCACGAGTTTATTGAGATATAAACGATCTTCTTTGGCTACGCCATCGTCATAGGCTTTGAGGGTATGGTAGTGGTTAGGGCCGCAATAGAAACGGAAACCTGTCGGGTTCTTACCCGTCAGATCAAAAGGCACCGAGGTATGGGTGTTGTACTCCTTGATATAACCCGAGTACTTGCTTTGCAGGGTAGAGTGGAACTCTGACGAAGAGAAGGCATCATCGGCAATGAGGACGGTGGAGAAGAACTGATCTTTGTATCCGATCCACTTCACACGCGCTGCCTCTTTCTCGCTGTCGTCTTTGCTCTCGCTTAGTTTCTCCATCTCACCGCCTACGAGCATGTACTGCAGTTGGGCATAGCGCTCCTCGAACTTACGTCCCTGTTCCTGCTGAGGGATGAGTTGACGCCATTGGAGCTCAAGCGAGTTGATGTTCTGCGCCAACTCGTTCTGCATGTTATGCGGCACGAGGTCAAGGTGCACCATGTAGTTGTCCGACAACTCATACACGAAGTCAAGCCATGCATCCTCGTTCGCACCATACCAACGCATAATAGCCTTGTTGGGTGCATCGCTCTCCACAGAGGTGAAGATCAGTTTGGAGGTTTGCAGAATACGGTTGTTGATCGTGATGAGCGTAAAACCGAACGACGACTCATCGGCGCGGAACAGGCACAGCGGATTGATGCTGTCGCCCGAAGCATGATACTCCAATAACTCTGCACGTTGGATAGCACCGCCGTATGAGGACAGTGTCAAGCGCAGGTGTTCATTCTCTAATTGTACAAATTGCTCCTCCGGTCTTGTCTCTTCGACCACCGGTTGGGCTGTTGGCTCTGCCTCACTCACAGCAAAACTGACCGAATCCGCCAAGCGTTGTGCCTCTTGCATTGCCGCTTGAGCGAATGCAATCGAGTCCTGTACGCGTTGACGCTCTGCCAGTTCTTCCTTAGAAGGACGGTTGAGCATCGTGAAGCCCACAATAATCGCGGCTATCAAAAGAAAGCCGATCCATGTATTTTTATCCATTTATCTATGTTGTTTTATTTTCTACTTTTTCAGTTTGCCAAACATCACTCCGACATACAATCTCGGGCCGCTCGGCGTCATAAAATTGCTCCATTTGACATCATCTCCGATGTCTGCTAATCCACTCTTGGAGCGACCGAATGGAAGCATGTAATCGATGCGAATAAGAATGGCCATATGGGAGTTGAGATTGATCTCCAAACCTACATATGGATCCATGTAGAAGAACGGAGTCTTCACAAAAGAGGAGTTATACACCGTGCTGGAATCGCCGGAGAAGACGTACGGTACTTCTTCGGGGACGTACAATCGCTTCATCACACCGCCGCCGACCGACATACCTATCATCGGACGAACCTTTCCCCAATGACCGTAGTAGTCACACATGACGCCGCCCCAACCTGTGCGCACATTCGATCCCGTACGCATCAGCGGCATCGTGCTCACAAATCCTTCTGCACCTAAATGTATATGATCCAGCAGATGCACGCGCAGCGTACCACCCAGACCCAGGCACACACCGTCTTTCGGTAAACTCTTAACGTAGGACTCAGAGCCCAAGCCGCTGTTACTGAACACTTTGGTGGGATCACTGGAGAACAGGTAGCCGATATGCAGCATCATACCACCGGAGAAACCGGTGAAGACCGGAGAACCGCCTTTGGACGATTTCTCTTTGGCCGGTTGGGCATCAGCCGCCTCTTGCTCCTGAGCCATGAGACCCAGGGGCAAGAGCGCTAATACCAGAATTAAAAACTGTTTTTTCATTCAGATACAATATCGAACGCAACGTCCATCATGTTGGTGAAAGTATTCTGACGTGCTTCTGCGGGCAATGCTTCGCCGGTCAAAATATGATCGCTAACAGTGCAGATAACAAGTGCTTTCTTGCCTGCACGCGCTGCGTTCATATAGAGCGACGGCGCTTCCATCTCGTCTGCCAACACACCCATCTTCGTCCAGTTACCCTTGCGCGGATCTTCCGAATAGAAGATGTCGCATGCCAGCACGTTGCCTACGTGGTACTTATATCCGCGTTTCTCGGCTGCATCGACTGCCTTGCGGCAGAGTTCGAAGTTAGCCAACGGAGCGAAATGACCCGGCAGATCATATTGAGCACCGTAGTTACTATCGGTACAGCTACCTTGTGCAATCACAAGATCACCCAAGCCAACGTGCATCTGACGTGCACCGCACGAACCAACGCGAATGATCGTCTCTACATCATAGAAATTAAAGAGCTCGTACGAGTAGATACCAATGGACGGGATACCCATGCCGTGACCCATGACAGTCACTTTCTTGCCTTTGTACGTGCCGGTGTAAGCCAACATACCACGTACGTTGTTCACCAATACCGGGTTCTCCAGATAGCGCTCTGCCATCAACTTAACGCGCAGCGGGTCACCTGCCATAATCATCGTTTTTGCAATCTCTCCATACTGTGCACCAATGTGCGGGGTCGGACAATTTTCTTTTGCCATAATTGTGTTTTTTAAAAGGTTAATATTTTTTGTTATCCATTCAGTTTATACCATTCGATAGCCTGTTGCAGATCTTCCGGCGTGTCGATACCGATGGTCTTGGTATCCGTGACACCTACGCGGATATGATAGCCGTTCTCGAGCCAACGTAACTGCTCCAGGCGTTCTTCTATCTCCAGCGGACTCTGCGGCAACTTCGTGATCTTCTCCAAAACATCCGCTCGGTAAGCGTAAATACCGATGTGACGATAATGCGTTCCGTCGGCACAGGCAATGACCTTGCGGCTGAACATCTGCGCTTCACCGGTCGTCTTGTCCCACTGCACTTTCGGCGTGTTGACGTTCTCCAGCGCTTCCTGACTGTCCTTGTCGGTGAACGGACGAACGAGCGTAGCGATGTCCGTACCCTCTTTGTCAAAACAAGCCATCAGCGCTTCTATCTGTTCCGGCTGAATAAAGGGTTCGTCGCCTTGGATATTGATGATCACCGTCTCTTTGTCGTTCTGCTCACGCCAGAAAGGAGTGGTGATCGCCTCGTAGGCTTCCAGACAACGGTCGGTACCGCACTTATGATCGGCACGCGTCATGACAACTTTACCGCCAAACGACTCTACGTCATTGTAGATACGCTCGTCGTCGGTGGCAACCACTACAGTCTCTAATGCCAATTTCGATTGCTCGTACACACGACGAATGACGGTCTTACCGCAGATCTCCGCCAAGGGTTTACCCGGGAATCGTGTCGAACCGTAACGCGCCGGTATGATTCCAATAAATTTCATATATCTTAATTCCCTATTTCGTTTCTTTCTATTTTCGATAGGAGTGTAATCGCTCCGTTGATTGTTTTCACATTCGTGATGGTCACCATCCGTCTTCCGGTTGGCAGACCTTTCTTATCTTTCTCTTCATGCAGAAGACATCGCTCGGGGCGCGTGACAGCATACTGAACGATATTACCGAACATCTCCGATTGCCAGTAAGCATCTTTGTGTTGTACCAGGTACAGCGTCATTCGTTCGCCCTTCAGCAGGATTTTCTCTACGCCCAAACGGCAACACAGCCAACGTAACCGTACCACTTCGAGTAGTTCTTCTGCCGGCTCGGGCAGTACACCGAAACGGTCGATCAGCTTCTTGCGGAAGTCCAATAACTGCTCCTCGCTGCGGATACCGTCCAACTCGCGGTATAACGTGATACGCTCCGATATGTTCTCGATATAATCCGTCGGGAAACATACTGCGATATCCGTCTCCAACTGCGCATCCTGACACCACAGGTGTCCTGTAGCGTTAGCGTCCTGTAGGCTCGCAGAGCCGTCCTGTAGCGAAGCGTCCCCTAAACTCATTTCTTCCTTCAGCTCCTCCACCGCCTCGTTCAATATCCGCTGATACGTCTCGTAGCCCAAGTCGGCAATGAAACCCGATTGTTCGGAACCTAACATGTTTCCTGCGCCGCGGATATCCAGATCCTGCATCGCAAGGTTGAAGCCTGCGCCAAGTTCGGCAAACGTGCTCAATGCCTCCAATCGTCTTCTTGCATCTTCGGTCAACAACTCTTTCTCCGGTGCGATGAGGTAGCAGTAGGCTTTTCTATTGCTTCGTCCCACGCGTCCGCGCAACTGGTGCAAGTCCGCCAGGCCGTACTTGTTCGCGCTGAAGATAAGGATCGTGTTCACGTTCGGTATATCGACACCCGACTCGATGATCGTTGTGGACAACAAAATATCGTAGTCGTAGTTGATAAATGCCTCCAAACGCTCTTCCATCTCTCCGGGCGGCAGTTGTCCGTGCGCCGTGATGATACGCGCCTCCGGGCAGAGTTTCTGTATCTTATGCTCGATACGCGGCAACATCTCAATGCGGTTGTTAACGATGAAGATCTGTCCGTTGCGCGCCATCTCGAGCTCGATGGCTTCTTTGATGATGTCCTCGTCATCGACGGTGATCAACTCTGTCTGCACCGGATACCTGTTCGGCGGCGGGGTTGTCATGATGCTCAAGTCTCTTGCACCCAAGAGCGAGAACTGAAGTGTTCTCGGTATAGGCGTTGCCGTCAACGTCAGTACATCGACGTTCGCCCGCAGACTCTTCAACTTCTCCTTGGCTGCCACACCGAATTTCTGTTCCTCGTCGATGATCAGCAGTCCGAGATCGTGCCATTTGACGCTCTTACCGATCAACTTATGCGTGCCGATCAGGATATCTATCTTGCCTGCTTCCAGATCTGCCAAGATCTCCTTGATCTCTTTCGCGCTCTTTAAGCGACTCAGGTACTCGATTCGTACCGGCAGGTTTTTCATTCGCTCGGTGAAGGTGTTGTAGTGTTGCAACGCCAAGACCGTCGTCGGCACGAGTACGGCAACTTGTTTGCCGTCCGTCGCTACCTTAAACGCTGCGCGCATTGCTACTTCGGTTTTACCGAAACCTACGTCACCACACACGAGTCGATCCATCGGCATCGGACTCTCCAGGTCGCGCTTCACATCCGCTGTCGCCTTTGCCTGATCGGGGGTGTCCTCATACAAGAACGACGCCTCCAACTCATGCTGCATGTAGCCGTCGGGCGAGTAGGCAAAACCTTTCTGTTGTTTGCGGGTCGCATACAACCGAATCAGATCGCGGGCGATGTCCTTTACCTTATCTTTGGTTCGCTCTTTGAGTCGTTCCCAAGCGCCTGAACCCAGACGAGCAATCGTCGGTTCTGAGCCTTCACGGCCTTTGTACTTGCTAATGCGGTGCAGGTTGTGAATACTAACGAACACATTCGCGCCGTCGCGGTAGTTGAGCTTGATCATCTCCTGCGGCTTACCGTTCACCGGCGTTGTCACTAACCCACCGAACTTAGCAATCCCGTGATCGCTATGAACCACGTAGTCGCCGATCTGCAACTGGTTGATCTCTCTTAGCGTGATAATCGCCTTTCCTCTTCGCGCGTTCTCACTCGCCATCGTTACGCGGTGGTAGCGCTCGAAGATCTGGTGGTCGGTGTAACAGCAAATCTTCAACCCCTTATCCACAAATCCCTCATGCAACGTCGCGTTGATCGGGATAAAAGAGACTGCATTTCTCTCCCCCTCTATGGGGGAGTCGGAGGGGGCTTCCAGAATCGCCTTCAAGCGATCCAACTGCTTCTGCTGTTCTGCCAAGATATATACCTTGTATCCCTCTTCGATATGCTTCTTGAGATCGTCCGTCAGGATGTCGAACTGCTTATGGAAGATCGGCTGCGGCGTTGTCTCAAACGTCACCTTCACATGCTCCGCAAAAGTACTCTTCTCCGCAATCTCGATGGTCTTGCGCTCCGGTAACCCGTAACCTGTAACCTGTAACCCTTCTAATTTAAATCGTACGATCGAAAAATCGTTCGAAACCCACACAAAATCTTCCGTCAGATAATCGATAACCGTAACCTGTAGCCCGTCACCCGTAACCCCTTGCCCCACAATCTCGGCGCTCTCAACGCGAGATTTGGATAACTGATCTTCGATATCGAACTCGCGAATCGAGTCGATCTCGTCGCCGAAGAAATCGAAGCGGTAGGGGTTGTCGTGGCTGTAACTGTAGATATCCACAATTGATCCTCTCACGGCATATTGCCCGGGTTGGAACACAAAGTCCACGCGCTCAAAGCCTAAGTCGGATAGCATCGCACTCAAATCAGAGATCCGAACGTCCTCACCTACCTTCAGCGTCATGCTTTGCTTCGCCAAGTCGTCTTTAGCCGGAACCGGCTCTGCCACCGCCTCGGGATAGGTCACCACGATAGAGACATTATTGCCTGATAATGCACTCAAGGTTTCCGTCCGTTGTATCTGCGCCGCTTCGTCAATCGTTCGTCTGCGTTGGGCGGACGGGAAGTATTGTACGTCTGTACCCAGCGCCTTTAGATCCGCGTAGATGTATTGAGCTGCTTCTGCATTGTCAAAGATCACAAATAATTTTATTGGGGCCTTCACATGTGCGAGCGCCAACGATCTCGCGCTCGCGTGCAAACCGCTCAATAAAACGTGTGCGTTCTTATGCGCCAGCTCCTTCCGAACTGCTGCCAGTTCCGGATGTTCACCGAATAGTATTTTTAAGTCCTCTATACTCACGCGCGCATTAACGCAAACTAAAATCGGGTACAAAATTACTACAAATATTTGGAATATACAAGGATTTTATACGAAAAGTCAAATTTATTTGAAATTTTTGTAGAAAAGCCTGGTTACTCGCACAATTTACGCCAAATAAATTTTTTCGCTTTTCTTTCATTTCTCATCGCCCAAAATTTGCATATTCCAAATATTTTTGCATCTTTGCACCGAGTTTAGGATTTTGAAATCAACCCGCACACACCCCTCCTGGTACCAGCGTCCTTCTTTTCCTAGACCATACTAAATTTTAACACGCTGTAATTAACATAATATCAATACTTTACGACACATAGCACGGCATTTGAAAAGCCGCCCAAAAAGCTGCAGTCTTTGCCGCCGAACCCGTCTCCTTTGAGCCCATCAACTTCCGTCTTCAACCCATCCAAACGCGCCATCAAACCCCTCTCCGGCGTATTTTCGAGCAAAAAAATGTCCCCAAACTTGCATATATGCAATTTTTGTAGTAATTTTGCAGTCGCAATTTGAAAATAACAATACCATGAAACGAAAAATCGGATTATTTTTCATTCTTTTTGTGACTGCGTGGGTTTATGCGGGAGTGACGACGTACACGTTCACGTCCAAGAGTTGGGCGAGCAAAGTGGGTTCGGAGACATGCGACGGCGTAGCGGATGGTTGGACATGTAACAAAGCGGGGTATGAGTACATGGAAGGTCGTACAGACGCGCAAGGACGACGTTATTCGCAGGGCGTGAGTGTCAAGACCGGCGATTCCAATGATGCCGGCGCGACATCTGTTATATCTTTCACGAACGTACGACAGATGACGCTTAATTTCTGTCTAAACTCCAGCAAAGGGGCTGGTGTGTTCTACTACCAGATCGGCGATGCCCCGTACGACTCGCTGGTCATCACCAAACCCGTGGTGTCGGGCAGCGGTGTCTATCTGCGGGACAGTGTATTGCGTTTGCAAACACCGCTTAGTGGTCAGATTCGTTTTTGGGTGCATTGTACGGAGAATGCGATTAATATCAACAGCCTCTCCATCCGTGCCGAAGAGGGTGGTTCAACACCTTTCAATACGGTGACTTACCAACTCGTGACAGACGTGAATCAGCTGCAAGATTCCGACCAGATCATCATCGGCGTACACAACCCGTCCGTGAACTATATCATGGGCTATTATGATGAGAGTGTATCGGTCAATAATATCCATGCCATCCGCGGTAATTACAGTGCTGACCGAACGACTGTGGCGGCTAATGACAATGCCATCTATACCCTGCGCCGGACGACCCTCAACAACGCGCCGTGTTTTTATATCCAGGACGAGTTGCGTTATGAGGAAGCGTATCTGGTAGCAAGCGGTGGTCAGACCAAGAATCGTCTGGCGTTGTGGACGCAACTGACCGACCCGAATACCTATGGCAACTACGGCTATTGGGATATTCAGATTGCTCAGGACGGCGAAGCCGTGATCATGAACCTCGGCAACAGTCTGGGCAAGTACCTGCAGTACAACGCATCCAACAACCCGACGCTCTTTGGTTGCTATGCTTCGCAGGGCTCGCAGACTCCCGTTTGCATCTACCGCCGTACGGAAGCCATCGGTGATGTACCGGCTATTGTGGCACCTTTGGTGAACCTCGGGATAGGCGTGTTGGCCGGCAATAAATCCGTCGGAGGCGGCAAGACGATTACAGTCAATGCCAACAAGCTTACCGAGGACATTCAGGTGAGCCTGTTGCGCGGCGATATTTTTGCTGTCAGCGACACGGTTATTGATCGCGACGGAGGGCCGTTGACCGTTACGTATCACGCTAATTTCGCTGGCCATTACATCGACACATTGCTGTTGACGAGTGACACGGTGCGTGCCGAAGTGCCGGTGATGGTGAATGTAGTACGTCAGCTGAGTATAGCCGAGGCCGTGACGCAAGAAGACTACTCACTCGTTTATCTGAACGATGTGGAGGTGACCAAGAAATACGACATGTACATCTTCATTCGCGACGCATCAGGTTCGATGCTCATCTGGGATGGTGGTAATGGCGCTACAGGCAAGCGTTATGGAGCAGGACTGAAAAACGGCGATGTGCTGAAAAATGTGTGCGGTAGGTATAGCAATTATTATGGTGTTCCGGAACTCGCGCCTACGGCGCAGTGGGACGTTCGGACAGGCGGAACAACCGCACCGGAAGAAGATGTCTTACCACTCGATTCGGCCGATGTGTGCCGCTTCGTAAGACTGCAAGATGTGACGGTCATCAATGGCGCATTAACGGGCGATAACTCGTTGCCGGTAGTGGACGCGTTCACGATCAGCGGTGGTATCATTCAAGGCGTTCCGACCACGATGGACGCGATCGTGATGTTGAATCATGACGTGCTTCAATTATGGGTGGTCAACCAAGAACTTTATACCGGTCTCGATGAGATAGAGATGCCGTCGGAGGATGGGAAGTTCATTCGTGACGGACAACTGTTGATTCGTCGAGGAGCACAGATTTTTGACGCAAAAGGAACAAAAATACGCTAAAACGCAAAAAAATAGCCAGAAAACTTGCATATATGCAAATTTTGTAGTAATTTTGCAGCGTGAATTGAATGAGGGGACCCCGAAAGGTTCCCTCACTTGTATAAAATAGCGACCTATATGTTGGACAAAAAGCAACTGCAAAACTGGATTGAAGAGTACCTGAACGGTACCGAGTATGAACTGATCACGCTGACTGTTTCAGCGGGCAATGACATCCTTGTGGAGGTGGATCGCCTCGCCGGTGTTGATGTGGATTTCTGCGCGGAGTTGAATCATTATCTGGTGGAGAAACTCGATGCCGTTGAACCGGACTACTCGCTCGAAGTGGGATCTGTCAGCCTGACGGATCCGTTCAAGACCAAGATGCAGTATGAGAAGAACCTCGGGCACGATGTTGAGATTCTTATCGAAGGCAAGAAAATGCGCGGACAACTTGTTTCGGTAGATGAAGAGACCTTCTCTGTCGATATCGAGGAGAAAGTGGAGGTCGAAGGCAAGAAGCGCAAGCAGCCCCAGATCGTTACGCACACCTGGCGTTATGACGAGCCGAAATATGTGAAATATGATTTAAAATTCTAATATACAAATGGCAACAAAAAACCAAGACGCAATCAATCTGATTGACATTTTTTCGGAGTTTAAAGACTTCAAACGTATCGACAAACAGACGCTGATCACCGTGCTGGAGGAGTCGTTCAAGAGCGTGATCGCTAAGATGTACGGTCCTTCAGCGGACTACACCGTCATTGTGAACCCGGACAAGGGTGACCTCGAGATCTATCGTAACCGCCTCGTGATGGAGGACGACGATGTGGCTAATCCCGATACCCAGATCGCCCTCAGCGACGCGTTGAAACTGGACGATGAGGCAGAGGTAGGCGAAGAGGTTACGGATAAAGTAGAGTTGGCTTCTTTCGGTCGCCGAATGATCCTCAACCTTCGTCAGACCTTGGCATCGAAGATCCTCGAGCTCCAGAAAGAGGTGCTTTATCAGAAGTACAAAGAGATGATAGGTCAGGTAGTGACCGGCGAGCTCTATCAGGTATGGAAGAAAGAGATGTTGCTGCTCGACGAAGAGGGCAACGAGCTCTACCTGCCGAAGCAGAACCAGATCCCGACGGACTTCTACCGCAAAGGTGAGATGGTTCGTGCCGTGGTCGTTCAGGTGGATAACAAGAACATGAACCCCAAGATCATCCTCTCTCGTACCGCTCCGCTGTTCTTGCAACGCCTGTTCGAGCAGGAGGTTCCCGAGGTGAAGGAAGGCCTCATCGCTATCAAGAACATCGCCCGTATTCCGGGTGAGCGTGCAAAGGTAGCCGTTGAGACGTTCGACGACCGTATTGATCCGGTAGGTGCTTGTGTGGGTGTCAAGGGTGCCCGTATCCACGGCATCGTGCGCGAGTTGCGCAACGAGAACATCGACGTCATCAACTACACCTCGAACATCAACCTCTATATCCAGCGTGCCTTGGCTCCGGCTAAGATCAGCTCGATGGAGATCGACGAAGAGAACAAGAAAGCAAAAGTATATCTGCAACCGGACGAGGTAAGCCTCGCTATCGGTAAGGGTGGATATAATGTGAAGTTGGCTTCCATGCTCACCGGCTACGAGATCGATGTTTACCGCGAGATTGACGAGGACGATCTGGACGATATCTACTTGGATGAGTTCAACGACGAGATCGATCAGTGGGTAATCGATGCCTTCAAGGCGATCGGTCTGGATACCGCCAAAGAGGTATTGAGTACGAGCAAAGAAGACCTGCTTCGTCGCACTGACCTCGAGGAGGAGACCGTTGACGAGGTACTCCGTATCCTCGCTGCGGAATTTGAAAACGATTAACCTTATCCCCTCGCGCGGCGCGAGTCTAAACAACGCCGAGGGTATATGGCTATTAAACTAATTAAAGCATGTAAAGAACTGAATATCGGCATGGCTACTCTCACCG
The DNA here is from genome assembly GCA_946187555.1 of uncultured Bacteroidales bacterium. GTDB lineage: Bacteria > Bacteroidota > Bacteroidia > Bacteroidales > Paludibacteraceae > Colicola. Next base: position 26,043 of record CAMHQP010000010.1, on the reverse strand, counting down.
CGTGGTGCGAGAAGAACGGTATTACGATCGAGTCGGATCCTAACGTACGTATCGACGATGATCTGTATCTGCGTTTAGCCAAAGAGTTCAGCAAGGACTTGGCAACTAAGATAGAAGCCGACCGTCAAGCAGCAGAGCGTGCGGCTCGTGATGAAGCGGAGAAAGCGGCGAAGGCTGCTGCCGAAGAGGCGGCGCGTCGTGCAGCAGAAGAAGAGGCAGCCAGAAAAGCGGCTGCTGAAGCTGCCAAACGTGAGGCTGAACGGAAGGCTGCCGAGGAGGCCAAAGCGGCTGCAGAGGCCAAGAAAGCAGCAGAAGAAGCAGCAAAGAAAGAAGAAGCTCCTGCTCCGGCCGAAGAACCCGCACCAGCCAAACCGAAGCAAGAGATCTTCACGCTCGGTAAAGCCGAACTGAAAAACGCTCCGAAAGTGCTGGGTAAGATCGACCTCGATTCGATCGATACGTCCACTCGTCCGGCGAAGAAGACCAAAGAGCAGAAACGCAAAGAGCGCGAGGAGCGTCAAGCGGCTCAGCAGGCACAGCAACAGGCTGCGGCTGAGAAACGCAAACGCGAGCGTATCAAAGCGAATGCGGCAAAGGTCGATCCGAACGACAAGCGCAATCAGGTTAGCAAGAAGAACAAGAGTTCTAAACCCCGCGAGGCTACGCAGGAAGAGGTGGATAAAGCTCTGAAGGAGACGCTCAGCCGCCTCCAGCAGAAGCAGAATAAATCGAACACCTCCAAGTACAAACGCGAGCGTCGTGAGCAGGAACGCGAGAAGCATGAACTCGAGATCATGGAGGCACAGGAGCAATCCAAAGTGCTCAAACTGACGGAGTTCGTGACCGCGAACGACCTCGCCGTGATGATGAACGTGCCCGTAAATAAGATCATCGGTACCTGTATGAGCCTCGGTTTGTTCGTGTCTATCAACCAGCGCCTCGATGCCGAGACCATCAACCTCGTAGCCGAAGAGTTCGGTTTCACGACCGAGTATGTATCTGCTCACGTGGCAGATGAGATCAATGCCGACGAGGTGATCAACGAGGAAGATATCGAGCCGCGCTGCCCGATCATCACCGTCATGGGTCACGTTGACCACGGTAAGACATCGCTCTTGGATCACATCCGTAACGCGAACGTGATAGCCGGTGAGGCCGGTGGTATCACCCAGCATATCGGTGCGTATAACGTCAAGCTCAAGAACGGGCAACATATCACCTTCTTGGATACCCCGGGTCACGCGGCCTTCACCGCCATGCGTGCGCGCGGTGCGAAAGTAACGGATATAGCGATTATCATCATCGCTGCCGACGATGCGGTCATGCCGCAGACGATCGAGGCGATCAACCACGCCCAAGCAGCCGGTGTACCGATGGTCTTCGCGATCAACAAGGTAGATAAGCCGGGCGCTAACCCCGATAAGATCCGTGAGCAACTATCCAACATGAACATCCTCGTAGAGGATTGGGGTGGTAAATACCAGTGCCAGGAGATCTCCGCGAAGAAAGGTACAGGTGTCTATGAACTATTGGAGAAAGTGCTCTTGGAGGCTGAGTTACTCGACCTCAAGGCTAACCCCAAACGTCGTGCGAAAGGTTCGGTCATCGAGTCTTCGCTCGACAAGGGTCGTGGCTATGTAGCTACGCTGCTCGTTCAAGACGGAACGCTTCACATGGGCGATATAGTCCTCGCTGGTACGTTCCACGGACGTATCAAAGCGATGTTCAACGAGCGTGGACAGAAGATCAACGAGGTACATCCGGGCGAGCCCTGTTCGATCTTGGGTCTGAACGGTGCGCCGCAGGCCGGTGACGAGTTCAATGTACTGCCGACCGAACAGGAAGCACGTGAGATCGCGAACAAACGTGAGCAACTGCAACGTGAGCAATCCATCCGTACGAAGAAACACGTGGGTCTCGAAGAGATCGGTCGTCGTCTGGCTATCGGTGACTTCAAGGAACTCAATATCATCGTCAAGGCCGATGTGGACGGTTCTGTCGAGGCTATCAAGGACTCGCTCATCAAGCTCTCGACGGAGAATATCCAAGTGAACGTTATCCACGGTGCAGTCGGTGCTATCTCCGATAGCGACGTCATGCTCGCTGCGGCTTCCGATGCGATCATCGTAGGCTTCAACGTACGTCCTACCGGTACGGCGCGCAAGATGGCAGAGACCGAGGAAGTAGATATCCGCATCTATTCCATCATTTACGATGCTATCAACGAGGTCAAGGCAGCCATGGAAGGTATGTTGGCTCCGGAGGTGAAGGAAGAAGTAACGGCTACGCTCGAGGTACTGCAGACCTTCCACATCTCGAAAGTGGGTACAATCGCCGGTTGTATTGTGCGTGAGGGTAAGATCAAACGCGGTAACAAGGTACGCGTCATCCGTGACGGTATTGTGATCAAGACAGCTGAACTCGCATCCCTCAAGCACGTCAAAGACGATATAAAAGAGGCCGGTGTTAACACCGAGTGCGGTCTGAGTCTCAAGGCTTATGACGACCTCAAAGAGGGCGATATCCTCGAGGCATTCGAAGAAATCGAAGTTGCTAAAACATTGTAATCGTTATGAAAAAAATAGCATTGTTAGCCCTTGTGGGCTTGAGCATGACGAGTTGTTGGGTAGCACGTATCTACACCGAAGTGCCGACCGCTAAGCCGGTGGCACCGGTGCAGACCGTCTATACGACCCAAGTGACGACCCCGTCGCCGAAGGTAACAACCGTGACAACGTTCACTGTCACGAACTACACCACTGATCCCTGTTTCTACCTCGACCTCAATGCCGTGGCTGCGGCTTTCGCCGAGAGCCGTTCGGTTAAGGAGTTTGAGCAGATACTCAACTCGAGCCGGTATATGATCAATAACCTTGATCTCAACCACGACGGTTGGATCGATTACTTGCGTGTGATAGAGACCTACAAAGGGTATTACCACGCGCTGCTGATCCAGGCTTGTCTGGCACCGGGTGTGTTCCAGGATGTAGCTACGCTGGTGGCGGAGCGTCGTCCGGATGTGTTGTACGTGGAGGTTATCGGTGATCGTTATCTGTACGGTGCGAACTATATCGTTCGTCCGGTATTCGTCAAACGTCCGCCGATGTGGGATGTGTACGGCCGCTCGAACTATGCATGTTGGTCATCGCCGTATTACTACGGTTCGTACCCCTCGTATTACACCCAACCGCAGCCGATCTATCTCAACCACTATCAGGCCTACGTATCGACGTACATGACCAATTGTCCTTACTGCCACCACTGCGATTACCCGCAACAGCCGTTCTATAACGGCTACTCTGAGATGACGCAGTCGCATCGCCGTAATGACTATGCGGTGGCTCACCCGGATAACTCGTTCGAGCGCCGTGTGACCAGTGCCGCTTCGCGCTCAGGCGTCAGCGTGCGTAATGCCGGTCAACTGCGTACGGAGGTTGAGAGAAGTTCGTCCAGAACAACGAGTACAACGAGTTCTTCCAGTTCCACCAGAACCACTACTACGGCAAAGCCGGCAACGAGTTCGACGCGTCAGCCGAGTACCTCAGTTAACACGCGCGTAGATAAAAAAGGTACGACCCGTACCACGGTAAAAACTACCGATGAAACAGGTCGTACAACAACTGTTAAGCGTGAGAGCACCTCAACGCGCTCCACGAACACTTCAACGCGCTCCACGAACACCTCAACGCGCTCGACGAGTTCTAGCTCTTCAACTAGATTCTCTCAAGGCAGCTCGTCCGGATCCAGCCCTCGTTCTGGCCAACGCGAACGTTCGACCACTCGCCGATAGTCTCACGAATGGTCACTTTGGTGCCTTCGTGAACGGTGAAGAGGTCCGTTCCTGAACGGTCAGGCGAAGACTTCGCATTAACGACACCCTGTGTGATGATAGCTTCATTGCGCAGGGTGTCTCTTTGATGCAGTGAGGTGGCATTAAGCCCCGCGATAAGCGAGAAGAGGATTGCTAACCATGCTACATGAAAAGCCGTCTTACGCAGCCAAGGCTCGCGTCCCAAAAGGAACAGCAGAATGCCGATCAAGCCCAAGATAAACAGGCTGATAGAAAGCACTAACCACGTCTGTTCACGCAGACTGTTACGCACCGTTCGTGCCCAGGCCGACAGGAAGAAATCCTGCTCTACGATATTATCCGTGATCTTACTCTGCGCAAACTTCAGGTTGTATTGCGCGTCCTTATGATTCGGCTCCAGACGCAACGCCCGCTCGTAATTCAAGATGGCCTGCGCCAACTCGCCCTGCTTAAAGCGCGCGTTACCTAAGTTATAGTATAAGGTCGCGTTCTGTCCTTCCGCCAACAAAGCCTCATAACCCGCGGCGGCTTCCTCATAACGCCCGTCCGCGTAAGCCGCGTTCGCCAAATCAAACTCGCTCTGCGCAAAAATGTTGAGATGGAAGAAGAGTGTTGCCGCCAGGCAAAGTCCTTTCAATTTTAAACTTTCAACTTTAAACTTTATCATCATATTTTCTGATCTTCGAGGTTATTAATCAAATTCGTGGTAGCCGTATAGAGGTCGTCCATTCCGTGGTCGGTGGTCGGCGCATAACGCGCAAACTCAGCCGTAGACAGCACATCATTGACATCCTTGATAAGCGCCTCACTCACGCCTTTCTGTGCCAAGATAGAGGCAATATTATCCTTATTCAACTCTGCCGTCGGAATACTCAAACGATCACTCAAGTACGTCCATGCAGCACTCTCGATAGCCGCGTAGAAGGCCTCTTTGTCATTGGCTTTCAATGCAGCAGCTGCTGCCTTTAAACGCTTCTGTGCTACTTTGTTAGCCCGTTTATACCGCATCTTCGTGAGATCCGCTGCTTCCTTAATCTGCTTGCGCAGTACGATCAATAAGATGATAGCGATCAACAGCGGAATAACATAGAACAACCATAAATGGTTGTAATTTGTGATTTGTGATTGGTGATTGGTGATTTGTGGCGCTTTCGTGTCGATATAACGGATATCCGTACCGAGTTGTTTGATATCCTCTTTCTGCGTGTAGTTCACCACTACTGCCTCTTCGCCCTTGTCTGAACTGCTGCCTGCTCCGCGTTTTACACGAATGGTGTATTCGGGCGTACTCAGCGTCTTATAAGCTTTCTCGTCGATGTCGAAATAACTGAACTTCACCGCAGGAATGGTGTACTCACCGGCACTGCGCGGGATAGCGAGATACTCAATCGATTTCGTTCCGCTGACACCCGACGTGGTGGTCTTGAAATTATTCGTCACCTTCGGATCGTAGGGTTCAAAACCTTCCGGCCAATCGATCGCCGGCGTCTTGATGAGTTTCATGTTTCCTGAACCCGAGATGTCCAGTTTGATCGTCACCGCCTCATTGGCTTGCAACTCCGTCTGGCTGATACTTGGTGTCAGAGTGAATTTACCGACACCACCGCTGAAACCTGCCGGTTTACCGCTCGGTAACGCACTTACGTGAATGGTTACACCCGGGGCAGTTAACATCTTCGTTACGTTCGTATAGGTGCCGAAGAAATCATCGAAAATCGATCGTGCCCGTTGTTGGGTCTGCACACGTAACACCGCCTCAAACTTCGCCGGATCAATCGAAATGTCCCCTGAGTGTTGCGGGTAGAGTATCGTGCGGTAGAGCACCGCCGTCTGGTAATTGCGACCGTTATAATGCTCCAACTCTGTCTGAATCTCGCCCTGCTCCAAGTCTTGTTTCAAGAAGCCCGTGAACTCCGGTAACTTGGTGTTGTTGGTCAACTGTGCCACGTCCACGTTCGCGAAATAGAGCTTGTACGTGATCATCAACGCTTCCTGCTCATGTACCTTCGTCTTGCTGGCGATCGTTCGTACGAAGATGTTCTCCGAGGAAGCCTGGCTGGATGAACCCGATTGACTCGATTGTCTCGTCTGACCGGATTGACCTGTCTGACTCGTAGATGAACTCTGCTGGTCTTCCGGCAAAACCTCAATCCTTACACCGTTGGACTGCACGTTCTCACCGTCCACTTTCACCGTTGCCGGAGCAATCGTGAATGTACCTGCGCGTTGTGCCATGAGCATGTAGGTGTAGGTCTGCTCAAACGACGACGTACGCTTACCGTTCACGAACGATGTACTGCTACTCGTGCTCGTGTAAGGCCCGCTCAATACATCGAAGTCCGTGAACTCCGGTGCACGCAGATCGCGACTGCGTTGGTTAACCGTGTACGTGATCTGGAACGGACGTCCGACCACCACCTGTTTCGGCGCTTGCGCCCTAAAAACAACCTCATCGGCAAACGCGCTTAACGCGATGCCGACAAGGAGAATACATATCGATAATTGTCTTTTCATACTACCATTCTTTTTCTACACGACGTTTCTTACCTTGTTGTCGTTGCAGCTTCTCCTGCGTGTCCTGTTCGTCTTGTTCCAAAGCCTGCAAGATCTGCTCCGCTGTCTCTTTGTCCATCTGGTCTTCGTTCTGCTGCTCTTGCTGCTGTTGTTCCTGCTGCTCTTGTTGTTGCTCTTGTTGCTCTTGTTGCTGTTGTTGTTCTTGCTGTTGCTGCTGATCCTGCTTCTGGTCTTGGTTCTGTTGCTGCTGTTGCTGTTGTTGCTGCAGCATCTCCATGGCCTTCACCAAGTTATAACGCGTGTCATTATCTTTTGGATTCGCGCGCAACGACTCCATATACGCCTGAACGGCTTTGTCGTACTGCTGTTGGGCGTAATGACAGTTGCCGATATTATGCATGACCTTGGCATAACGCTCCTTGTCAGCTTTCTTATCCAGCATCCTCGCCGCGGTCTCGAACTCAGCCTGCGCGTCAGCGTACTTATCTTGCTTGAACAGCGCGTCACCTAAGTTATAATGTGCCTCGTAACTGTTCTTATTCGTCTCCAGTGCCCGACGGTAGTCCACTTCGGCCTCGGTGTAGTTCTGCTGATGGTAGTCTTTGTTGCCGCGACGAACGTCACCTGCCTCTTTCTGGGCGAACATATTCACGCTCACCAACAACAGGGCGATCGTCAACACGCGATGTTCTCCGAAAATATCCATCTTGGTGATCGATTTATTCTTACGGTTGAAGATAAAGAAATCAATGACGAGCAGCAATAACGCAATCAGCGCAAAGCTCTGGAACTGCTCATTGTAATCCGTAAACACCTGCGTTTCAATCTCTTGCGTAGCCAACTTATCCAACTCTTTCTGGATGGCTTTGGTCGCGGTGTTCGTGTTGTCGCAACGCACATAGATACCACCTCCGGCTTGTGCAATCTCGCGGCACATGTCCTCATTGAGCCGACTAACCACTACATTACCCTCACGATCCTTGCGGAAGGTATTCGTTCCCGGCATCGGAATAGGCGAACCTTCGGGTTTACCGATACCTACCACCAGCACTTGAATACCTGCCTCTTTGGCACGCTTGGCAACGGCAACGGCATCGTCCTCGTGGTTCTCACCATCGGTGATGAGGATAATTGCCCGACTCGCCTCGCTCTGTTCGCCGAAACACCTGATCGAAGTACTTAAGGCCTGGCCGATCGCCGTTCCTTGCGTCTTAATCAAGTCCGGTTTGATCGAATTGAGGAACATCTTCGCCGACACGTAGTCGCAAGTGATAGGCAGTTGCACGAACGCGTCGCCGGCAAAAACCACCAGACCCACTTTGTCATTGACCATGTTGTCCATCAACTTGCTCAACATCTGTTTCGCGCGGTCCAAACGATTCGGTGCAACATCCTCTGCCAACATCGAATTTGAAATATCCAGCGCTACGATGGCCTCGATACCTTGCCGTTTCTCTGTGCGCTCCGAAGTACCAAATTGCGGTCTTGCGGCAGCGAAAATCAACAACGCCAAAGCCACCATCACAATGCTGAACTTAACGGTCGGACGAACCCGACTCGCATTAGGCATCAGCTGTCCCATCAACTCCGCGTCACCAAACGCCTCCAACTGACGGCGTTTGTGGCGGGTATATGCCCAATAAGCTGCTGCAAAAACCGGTATCGTTGCCAGCAGCCACAACATCTCTATATTTGCAAAACGAAACATATTAATTCGCTATCGTTCTAATGACAAAATATCGTATAATCACTTCCAATAACAAGCAGAGAAGGGCAGCCACCAGGAACGGTGCGAAGTTCTCCGTGTGTTTGCTATACTCACGCACGCGCAGTTTGGTCTTCTCCAACTGGTCAATCTGCTCGTAGATACGCTTCAGACTACCGTTATCGGTTGCCCGGAAATACTGACCACCGGTCACTTCGGCGATGCCGCGTAACGTACCTTCGTCAAACTCCGAGTCCATCGTCACATACTGCCGTCCCATCGGGGTGTTCACCGGCACGCGGGTCTGACCGTAACTGCCGACACCTACCGTGTAAACGCGGATACCAAACGTCTTGGCGATCTCCGCTGCCGTCTGCGGGTCAATATCGCCGCGGTTGTTACTACCATCGGTCAGCAAGATCACCACCTTACTCTTCGTTTGGCTGTCTTTCATTCGGTTGACTGCATTCGCCAAACCTAAACCAATCGCCGTACCATCCTCAATCATGCCGTATTCGACGGATTTGAAGAGGTTAACGAGCACCGCGTGATCGGTGGTCAGCGGACATTGTGTGAAACTCTCACCTGCAAAAACCACCAGACCGATCTGGTCGTTCGGGCGGGCAATCACGAAGTCCGACGCTACCTGCTTGGCAGCCTCCAGACGATTCGGTTTGAGGTCCTCTGCCAGCATCGTACCCGATATGTCGAGCGCCATCATGATGTCGATTCCTTCGGTGCTCTCCGACGACCATCGATTGGTCAACTGCGGCCGCGCTAACGCCAGACTCAACAAGGTTACCACCGCTACGCGCAACGCAAACGGTACGTGTAATAACCAGATTCGCCAACTCTTCGGCTGCGCCGCCAAGGTCGTGGTGTCCGAGATCTGCACACTCGCGTCACTCTTCCACAACTCGTACGCGTACCAGCCGATAATAGGTATCAGCAGCAGTAATAAAAACAAATATCCCGGATTAGCAAATGTCATACTTCTTCCTCCTTAACATCATTTCCATCATTTTCATCATTTGCATCATTGACGATCTTCGTCTCATTGACGAAGTCATAGGCCGTAGTAAGGGCACTCTCGTTCTCGTCGGGCGTGGTGTGCCATTTCGCAAACTTCACCAAATCAGCCAGTTGCAGCATCTTGCTCAGCCGTCCGTACAGATCCTTATCGATGAGCGGTTTCATCTCACGAAGTGTCTCGTCGGAGGTCTTCTCCGTGCTGTGTACCTCAAAGCGGCGACCGATGTACTCGCGCACGACATCTGTCAATTCGGTCTGGTATTCCTTCACCTTACCGTCTTTCCAGATCTTCTGCGCTTTGATCTCGTCGAGCTTCTCGAGGGCTACTTCATCAGCCGGGCGCAACAACTCCGGATTGATCTCTTCCTCTTCCGGCTTACGGTTCTTCTCGTACCAACGCCAGAGGTAATAACCGCCTACACCTGCGCCTATCAGAGCCAGCGCCAAGAGGATCCATCGGATGATGCCCCACCACCAGATGGGGGCTTTCTCGATGTCCTTGATATCGGTGATCGCGTTCGTGCTGTCCACCTCAAACGGTTGTATCACATTGAGTGCCAACGGTTCAGTCCAGAACGTATCCTCGCCACTCGTCACGTACAGCGGCTCGATGGCGAACAAACTGTCCTTGAACGACGTCAGCATCAAGTCCTGCTTCAACTGCACACGTCCGTCGGGCAGGGTAGTGGTGTCCACGGCCGAGCGATCGACGATCTCAATGCCGTCTTGTAGCTGCTCACCCAACGCCGGCCACACCACCTGTTCCGACGCGTCATGCGTCACCTCCAGGTGCATCGCCGTCTGGTCGCCTAACATCAACATCGTCGAGTCGATGCTTGCGCTCACTACTATCGCTAATAATAAACTCATCATTGCTTAAATAGTCTCATTAAAGCTTTCACGTAATCTTCGTCCGTACGCAGGGATATATTATGCATTCCCGTCTTTGTATAAACAGTCTCCAGTGCGTTCTGTTGCTCGCGCCAAGCCTCGTTATACGCCTCGCGAACACTCGCAATACCGGTGTCGGCCCACACACGCTTACCCGTCTCCGGATCACGCAATTTGATTAGTCCCACGTTCGGCATCTCCGCGTCACGACGGTCGTAGATCTGAATCGCGTTCAGGTCATGCTTGCGTGCGGCGATCACCACCGGTGCAACCTCACCTTTCTTCTCGGGCGTTGCACTAAAAGCGGGATCCATCATATCCGATATCAGGAACGCCGCACAACGTCTCTTCTGCGCGTTGGTCAGGTATTGCAGCGCCGCGTTGATGTTCGTCCCCGTGTGTTCGGGCTCGAAACTCAACAACTCGCGGATAATATGCAGCACATGACTCTTACCTTTCTTCGGCGGGATGAATTTCTCCACTTGGTCGCTAAAGAAGATCACACCCACTTTATCGTTGTTCTCGATCGTGGAGAAAGCGAGGGTTGCGGCTACTTCGGCCATCGTGTCACGTTTCATCTGAGTCACCGTTCCAAAATTCCTACTTCCGCTGACATCGATGAGCAACATCACCGTCAACTCACGCTCCTCTTCATAGACCTTGATGTACGGCCTATTCATCCTCGCCGTCACATTCCAGTCTATCGACCGAACATCATCGCCCGGTTGGTACTCACGCACCTCACTGAACGCCATACCACGACCTTTGAACTGGCTGTGGTACTCGCCCGCGAAGATGTTTCGACTCAACCCATGGGTCTTAATCTCGATCTTCCTTACCCGTTGTAATAACTCTTCTGAAGTCATATTAGGGGACTTGTACTGCATTCAGTACTTCTGTGATAATATCTTCGGTCGTAATATTATTTGCTTCTGCCTCGTACGTCAAGCCGATACGGTGACGCAATACGTCATAGCAAACGGCACGTACATCTTCCGGCGTTACGTAGCCTCTCCTATGAATAAACGCGTACGCACGAGCAGCCTTCGCCAGGTTAATCGAAGCACGCGGACTACCGCCAAAGGCGATCATCTGCTTGAGATCTTTCAGCCCGTACTCTTCCGGTTGACGCGTCGCAAACACGATATCCACGATGTACTTCTCGATCTTCTCGTCCAGATAAACCTCCTCTACGATCTTACGTGCCTTGATGATATCCGCCGTACTCAAGATCGGCAGCACTTGTTTCTTCTCGGAAGCGATATTCTGACGAATGATGGCCTGCTCCTCCTCTTTTTTCGGATAACCGATCACTACCTTCAGCATGAAACGGTCGGTCTGTGCCTCGGGCAGCGGGTAGGTTCCTTCCTGCTCAATCGGGTTCTGGGTAGCCAAAACCAAGAAAGGATCATCCAACTTAAACGTTGCCTCGCCAATTGTCACTTGACGCTCCTGCATGGCCTCGAGCAATGCACTCTGTACTTTTGCCGGCGCACGGTTGATCTCATCAGCCAACACAAAATTAGCGAAGATAGGACCGCGTTTGATCTTAAATTCTTCGCTCTTCTGAGAATAAATTTGCGTACCGATTACATCGGCAGGCAACAGATCCGGAGTAAACTGAATACGACTGAAATTAGCTTTGATCAAGTCACTTAAGGTCTTGATAGCGAGGGTTTTTGCCAAACCCGGCACGCCTTCCAACAATATGTGCCCATCGCTCAACAGACCAATAAGCAAACTCTCTACCAGATGTTTCTGGCCTACAATGACTTGATTCATGCCTAATGTCAAGGCATCTACAAACGAACTCTCGCGCTCCACGCGCTCTTGCAGTTCTCTGATATCAACAGGATTTTGCATAGTATAATGTAATTATAATTTTCCGCAAATTAACATGCAAAAAGTGTGCCAAACTATAAAATTTTCTTTTTTCTTGCGTATATCAGAAAAAAGTTGTACCTTTGCAGCCGCAAAGGTTAAAAAATGAAACAAACCCTATGAAAACAAAACTTTTTGCACTTTTCGTTGCTATCGTAGCAAGTATCTGTTCGATCTATGCGTATGAGACGCTGAGTGTGGCACAAGCCTTAGAAATCGGTCGCTCGCTCGAGAAAGGAGCCTCAACCTCCGATACATATACCGTTATCGGCTATGTGGCAGCTATCGAATCAGAGTACAATGAAGGGTACCATAACCAGTGCTACTGGATTAGCGACCAACGGGGTGGTGACATCAGCGAGGTGTTCTACATCTACCGTGGTAAGAATGACAATCCCGTGCAGGTGGGGTATAAAGTGAGCATAGAGACGAAAATATACCGCTATACGGATCTTGTAATTGAGAATGCCAATGATAATGTGACAATTCTGGATGCGACGGCATCTGCTACTCCCTCTGTTCTTACTGGTGACTGCGGGGTTTCAGGTAATAATCTGACTTTCCAACTAAACATGAGCACCTGGGACTTAACTATCCAAGGCAGCGGTAGAATGGTGGATAGCGTTCAATCCTTCCCTTGGCAGCAACAGAGCCTGCGCTATTCTGTTCGCAGTATTCAAATGCCGGAAGGGCTGACTTACATTGGTCAGTCGGCATTCGAGAATTGCCAGAAAGTAAGCTCCGTCACCATTCCGGAAAACGTGTCTGCCGTAGGCAAATGGGCTTTCTATAACTGTAAAGCGCTTACAACCATGAACATGCCGGAGAGCGTGGACACGATCGGTATCGCGGCTTTCCAAGGTTGTGCACTCACCGAGCCGCTCTATAATGCGCACCTCTTCTGCTTCTTACCGACGGACTATAATGGCAGTTACACCATTCCGGACGGAATAGTGATGGTTATCAGCTATTCGTTTGACGGTCGCAAAGAACTGAACTCTGTAGATATCCCGGCAAGTGTGCTGCGTCTGGGATACCGCACGTTCCGTAACTGCACAGCCTTGCAGTCTATCACCTGTCGTGCTGTCAATCCTCCGACCTCAAAGGGCGAGTCGTTTGAGGGTGTCGATAAGTCCATACCCCTGTACGTACCTGCTGAGAGTATCGAATTATATCAGACAGCTGACGAGTGGAGCGAGTTCACCAATATACAGGCCATCCCCAGTACGGCAGACTTGGAGTTGACCGAGCAAGAGATGAAAGCCTATAAACTCCTTCAAAATGGCCAAATCTACATCCTCCGCGGCGAGCACATCTTCGACATCCAAGGAAAGATGATTAAGTAAAGTATGTCCATTCCGTCCAGATTTTATCTGGATATCCTCTCAAATTAAAGAGCTTGGCAACACGCCAGGCTCTTTTTGGCTTGTTCCCTTTTTTCTAGCTTGTTCCTTTTTTAGGCATTAAAGGGAACAAGTTTCCTCTTCAAGAATGTATGTTTTTCTCCCCAAATATTTGCATATTTCAAAACTTTTTCGTACCTTTGCGCTCGATTTCAAACAAAAACTAATCAATCCTCCAGTATTATATACATAGTATATAATACCAATGAAAATGCAACCAAAAATTAGTGGGCGATAAGTGCGTGATAAGTGCACTATAAGTGCGCGGTAAGTGCGCTAAAATGGTATCCTTATCCACCCGTTTCCACTTCGTTTAAACCACAGACTTCACAACATATGGCAAAAATCCAACATTCCCCGGGTATCGTTTCCATGATCGGTGCAAGAGGCAAAAAACATCCCCTCGTGGAACGCCAAAAACACTTCAAAGATTTCAATGGTAATGTTACCAGAATTGGCCGCCTCGAAGCTTACGAGCCGCGCCCTCGCAACTATGCCGCCGCACCCGTCAGAGAAGGCGAAAAAGCCAACCGGCAAACTTTTGGGAATGCCTCCCATCTTGCCCAAGAATTCATTAACTCCCTCCGCAACAAAATACCCCTTCCTCCCGAAAAACAGAACTTCTTGGATGGCATCATGGCTCGCTTCTATGCCCAACTCAAAGGCAAACCCGATCCTATCGCCCCGAAAGACAAAGAAGGCAACTATACCATCTATGCCCGGCCGGATAATTTCATCCGAGCCGTCCTCCGCAAAGAACAACCGAACCTCTAACGGCTCGGTTTTTTCTTCTTCCAAATCTTAAAATTTGTGCATTTTGCAAAGTCTGTTTAGCAACACTCTTTAGAGTGTGGCTTAATAATCGTATACTTTTTCGTAATAAACGCTATTGTGTACTCGACAAAATAGCAGTAATTTTGCACTCGATAAAAAATGGGCTGTTTTGAACCATAAAATCGTAATATATTTAATAAAAATATTAATATGAGTAAATTTTTACAACGTGTGTTAGTCTGCGGAGCGATGATTTTGCTCCCGACGGCTATTTTTGCGCAGCAGTTGACCAATGCGGATTTCGAAGATTGGTCGGCTGCTCAGTTTGATGGCAACCCTCAGCCTGTAGGTTGGAATGCCTCTAACGTGACGCAATTTGGTTTTAAGTTTAACTTTGCCCACAAAGAGACCGGTCATAACGGCGGTTATTGTATGATGGTGCAAGACCAGGACGTCGGTGCAGCCGGTATCACGGAGACCAGCCCGGGTTATTTCTCGCTGGGGCATCCGTGGGTGTACGTGCCGAGTCTGACACAGGTCAGCAGTGCCTCTGCCGGTGACTACGGAGGTATCAACTGGACGTATCGTCCGGACTCGATGACCGTGTGGATCAAGCGTACAGGTAACAACACCTCCAAGGAGGACTTCTATCTTCTCTACTACGCGTGGGCGGGTACGGCGCAGAGCAACAAGTATAAAGCTAAGAACGGTAGTTGTGCCACCACCGATACCTTCACCGATGAGGAGTCGGATATCCGTCAGGAGTTGGATGGTAATGAGTGTGGTACTTCCACGCCGGCTAGTCCCGGACAGATTTGTGAGGGTATGTGGCGTGAGAAGAAGACCTATGCTAACTGGACGAAGATCACGGTGCCGATCTATTATTTCAACAACAATGTACCGCAGAAGATGAACATTATCTTCTCGGCTTCCAACTATCCTAACTTCCGTGCTAACAGCGGTCTGTACGCCGGTAACTCCCTCTATGTCGATGATATAGAACTGGTTTATTCGTCTAAGATCCAGCAGCTCTTCATCAACGATAGAGAGTGGAAGGGTTTTGATCCGAACAGCGAGGACATCCAGTACTACTCGTTGGGTGAGACGGCTACGGAGATTCCGGCGATCGAGGCCAGACGTGGTGTAGGTTCGTTGACCAATGCCAGAGGTAAAACCGTTCCGTTCTCCGGTCGTGTGCTGTCCGGCAGTGAGATCACGGTGACACCGGGTGACCTGGTGAGCCAGCCGACTCTCATTACCGTTCGCGCAGAGGACGGTTCGAGTACAACGACCTATAAGATCCAGTTCCAAAAAGCAAAGAGTAAGAATGCCAACTTGGCAAGTATCTCCTATGCCCTGGGCACGGACACAACGGCCGTACCGGGCTTCGTGCCGGGTAAGTACAACTACGAGGTGGAGCTTCCCTATGGTACCACCCAGAAACCGGTTGTGACCTATGTTCAGCAGGAAGACGGTCAAACGGTAACAGTCACGCAGCCTACTTCCGTAAGCGGTAGTGCCACCATCGAAGTGAAGGCAGCGGATACATCGGTGAAGAAGATCTATGTCCTGACTTTCAAGGTAGGTCAGCTCAAGGACGTGACGCTGCAGGATATCCGGGTGAACAACAAGTCCATCCCGGGCTTCTCGCCTTCGCAAGCGGTGTATAAAGTGTCGTTGCCGACCAATACCACTCAAGCTCCGATAGTACAACCTATCTCGGCTTATCCGGATGGCGAGCAGACGATCACGGTGAGCGTACCGACACTGGCGCAGATCCAGGCCGGTGGACAGCAAGCACAAGCGCAGATCACCGTCAGCGCACCGGGTGCTACGACCAGTAAGGTCTATAAGCTGAACTTCAAGATCGAGGCTTCGACCTATTCATACCTCGCTTCGCTGGCATTGGAGGGTGACCGGATTGAGAGCGTGAACCCTTCTCTGGAGGGTGACGTCACCGCGTTGGCGTTCGAGCCCGACTTGACGACGTACTATGTCAACCTCCTCATGGGTACGAAATACCTGCCGCGTATTCTCTATGAACGCGGCGATGAGTATCAGACGATCACCATCGACTCTACGCGTTTTGCCAACGGCAACGGTACGGTGAGCATCAACGTCATGGCGGGTAATAATATGGATCAGACGATCTATAAACTCGTCTTCTACGCACCGAAGTCGTCGGATACAAACTTAAAAGGTGTGCTCATCAACGGAGAACAGATGGAGGGCTTTGATCCGGCTAAAACCAGTTATTCGGATACACTGGAGATCGGCGAGAGTTTCCCGACTATCGCACCGATCCTGGGCGACTACCAGACTTACACGATGTCTTCGCGTAAGAGCGGTAACGCAGAAACGACCACCATCACGGTCATGGCAGGTAATGGTGATACGAAATCGTATAACTTCACCTATTATTCGCAGACCTATACGGATAACCGTCTGGCGAACCTCGTTGTGGAGGGCTTCTCGCTGTGTGATCGTAACGGTGATTCGATTGCCTTCGACGCAGAAGTGAAGGAGTATTGGGTGAACCTGCCGATGGGTACCACCGAGATCCCGACAATCACGGCAACCCTGCGTAATGCCCAATATCAGGATACTACCGTGACCCCGTTGACTGACCTCAACGGCACCTATAAGATCACAGTCAAACCGCTCAGCGGTGCGGGACGTACGTACACGATCCACTTCTCCGTAGCGGTTTCCAAGAACGCCGCGCTGGCGATGATCTTCCTTGACGGCGATTCGCTCAAGGACTTCGATCCTAACGTTCGCGACTACGTTCATACCGTGGAGAAAGGCGAGTCTGTTCCGGTGGTTTCGTGGACACGAGCAGAAGAGGTACAGACCGTGGCTGCAGTGACCAACAAGAACACCATGTATCTCACCGTCACTGCAGGCGATAAGAAGACCAAACGTGTGTACTCCATTCGCTTTAAGTTCCCTGCTTCGGACAACACGCAGTTGCTCGATATCAAACTCAAGTACGCGGATCGTAGTGACACGATCTCAATGAAGTATTCCCACAAATTTAAAGGTGATTCGCTCGATTATTCGGTTGATCTGGAAGGACCGACCTGCCCGCAGATCTTCCCTGTAACCGCAGCCGGACAGAAAGTGGCAGTCGCTGCTCCTTATGCCAACGGTACGGCAACTATCAAGGTCATCTCAGAGGATGGCTCGGAAGAGACGAAATATACAATCGAGTTCACCAAAGCCATCGTGGAAGCTGTACAGTTGGATAGAATCTACTATAACGGTAAACTGGTTGACGCGAACTTCGATCCGAAGAAGACACATTACGTGGTCGAAGATTATGCTGATGACGACCTGCCGGTGATCACCTATCTGCCCGAAGATGCGAACGCAAGAGTGTTCTGGAAGAACACGACCGATTCCCTTATCGCGTATATCCGCGTGACGGACGGCGATAACGAGGGTGTCTATGACGTCGTCTTCAACCGCAGTGTTTCGGAAAACGACTCGCTCATAGGTATCTATGCCAACGGTGTACTGATCGATGGTTTCACGCCGTCCAAGACAGACTACACCTTCGATCTGGCAGCCGGTCAGGCTTATCCTGCACTCAGCTATCAGGTAGCAGAGAAAGCACAGGTGGTCTTCTTCGGCCAACTCGCAGAAGGCAAATGGGGTATCACGGTGAAATCGGCTAAGGAAACGACGAAGGAATATACCGTACAGTACAACCACGCTAAGTTCGATGACGCCGACCTCGAAGGTCTTCAGGTAGCAGGTAACCTCATTACCGACTTCGATCCGAACGTAACGAAGTATCCTACCGGAACCACCAAGTTTAACTTGGGTAATGGCGAAGAAATGCCGCAAGTGACGGCTACACCGAAGGCGGACAAGAACCAGAAAGTGCTGATCTACGCGCCCAATAACCACGAACAACATGTTCTCGTGGTAGCGGAGAATGGCACGACGCAAAAAGAATATATAATAGAGTACACGCGCGTACAGAGTGCAAACTGTAAACTCGCGGCATTGTACGTCGAAGGTAAGCCCTTGGCAACCTTCCATCCGGATACGCTCCACTATACTTATCCGCTGACTTCGGCAGATACTGTGGTGAAGAACGTCTATCCGGTAGGACAGCTGGATAACCAAGTTATCACGACTACTTTCGGTAAACCGGGTGAGACCACGACCATCAAAGTGGACGCACAGGATGGTCTTCATTCAACGACCTACACGATCGACTTCCCGATAGAACTCAATAGTAACACCAAACTCGGATCGCTCTTGATTAACGGCGATGAGAAAGATGTCAACGAGACGGAATATAACTTCACGCTGAATTTCGACGAGAACACGCCGTATAGTGTAGAGTTCACCAGAGCGGACTCCACGCAGATGATCCAGTTCATCGATGCTCCGGTGACCGGTGTTACCAAGATCATCGTCACGGCTGAGAACAAAGACACGCGTACCTATTCGATCCGCTATACGATTGCAGAACCCGAACCGAAGGAGAACAAACTGCTCAGCATCGCTTATCGTTATACGAAAGCGGATGGCGATCCGGTTGAGGGTACGATAGACGATCCTAAGAAGGGTGACAACATCGTTGAGCTGCCTTTCGGCGCGACATCTTTCGAGATCACTGACGTAACGAAGAATTATGCGGAGCAATCCCTCGTCTTCTTCAAGGGTGGTATCCGTCGTGGCGCAAAGATTACCGTCGTTGCGAATCGTACCGGTGTTGCAGATGTTACCTACACCATCACCCCGCATATGCAGGAATTCGAGACCGCAGGCAAACTGCAGAGCCTCAAATACAACGGAGTCGAAGTACCGAACTTCCGCCCGGATGTATATAACTACATGATCAACGTAACAACAGAACCGACTGCTGCGAACTTTACCGCTGTCGACTATAATGGCAACCCCGTGTCGGCTGCTTTTGCTCTTGACTACCAGAAGAAGAAACAGTTTACCTTCACTGTGGCCGGTACCGGCGGTGAGACTTACTCCGTCTGCTGGTTCTACGAGAACGATAAAGATCCGTTTGACTTCCGTGCGGCTTGGGTGGATGCCAATGTAGGCGCAGGGTTCAAACCTTCCGCACAATGGTATGTAATCGCAGATTATACAGACGGATATGATTTCTCACTTGTCGGCTATCATATCCCATATACTTCAGGAAAAGAGGTTTCTCGTTATGGAGCAAATGGTGCATTGCTATCTACTTTGCGTCAAGGAGCTCTGCGTCAATCTCTCCCGGGAATGATGTCTCTGAGTCCGATGTCTGTCACAATTGACGAGAATGGCAAATCAAAAACATCGATAACTCAAACAGCTTCTGACGGCGTACAATTCCGCAATACGCCTGAATGGCTGATATTCGATTATAATCCTTTGACGTCCAATTCGATTAACTCGTGGAGCATCAAAGTATATATGAGCAATGGTACATCGCAGGAACTTGCTACTTATACGGGAGACTTCAATAATAAAAATAACTTGGTCGAGGGCGAGAAGTTGACACTTAACTATCCTTCCGGAGTTGTAACAAACAAACTCAATGCTGTGCTCAACTCCTGCGAAAAGGAGAATGCAAAAGATATGAACGGTTATTCTGATAATCAGTACTCCGATCTCGTTCTCCAGAACATGCACCTCGCTTATAACTCTGCGCTGACAAAAGCATATGTAAATGGAAATGAGTTAGATCCGACAGGTAAAGTATTTACCTATAATGTGCCGGCTAATACGGTTATTATGGGCAAACCGGCACTCAAGTTCACCAAAGCGGTGCATGACCAGATGCAAGTTATCGAATGGCTTAATGATGGCGAGTGGATCAACGGTGACCTCACCGCACGCGTGATTAACTATGGTGAGAACTCACTCGATAGTACCCATTACTATGTAGTGCTCCATCGTGCACCGGAAGATACATTAGGCTATACCGTTAATTTCGACGGACTGCCTTCGCATGTCAATGCACAAAACGATACCACCTTTGTCGTACTGCCGTTTGCACACACGAAGTTCCCGAATTTAACAATCACTCCTGCGAATATTCACCAGCGTTTTGCGGTTAACAAAGAGGGAAACAACGTGGTTGTTATCGTTACCAACGAACTCAATGTGTCCGACACGATGACTTATGTCTTCCGTGAGGAACCGGGCAACGTAGCAACGCCGGCAAATATCACAGCCGAGAATAGTAAAGGAACCATCCTTTCGTTCAATGAAGGCGCTTTCGTGGCTACTACCCTCAAGTACACCATCAACGGTACACAGATGCCGTTCATCAAGGCTACTAAAGGCGTAAACAGCTCTGACCAACCGCTCAACCAGACCATCGACGTGAAGCATTATGCTGATAGCGCGATTGTCAAGGTAACAGCAGAGGATGGAAAGACGACAACGACCTACATCATCAAGCTCATTCGACCGGTAGTGGTTACCAATCAGCAGATCGCGAAGTTCTATAACGCAGGCCAGGAGGAATCCTCATGGGCGATTGGCGGAACGAACTATTTCGAGGAGATGGCTAAACCGGACACCGCAGTGCTCTTTGAGCGTTGCTACGCAGCCGACGCGGTGACCTTCATCCAGACCCACGATAGCATGGAATGGCGCGTTGCCGGAAACACCAACAGCTACGTTCGTAAGTATCCAACCGATTCTTCGGCTAACAATTTGCTGAAGAATATCCTCGTGGCAGGTGTTCCGTTGGAGGGCTTCATCCCCACGAATACGGATGTACCGTACATCGTAACGACAGATGTTACCAAGGTTCTCGAAGCGGTTGCTGCCGAAGATGAACAATCGATCCAGACCACAATGACGGAGATTACCGGTGGTATAGAATACGAGATCACGGTTACGGCTCAGAATAAGGCGAAGCGTACGTATAAAGTGCAAATGACTCGTCCGTTAAGCCCCGATTCAACGCTCACAGGTATCCTCCTCGATAGCGTGATGATCGACGGCTTTGCTCCGAATGTCTACGACTACACCGTGACACTCCCGATTGCAAAGGGTCCGAAGAAAGCGCGCGCTAAGATGCCGAACCTCACCTATGTCGCTGCTAACAACGGCCAGACGATCGGGGTCAGCGCCGGTGAACTGAATGGCGACCCGACTACCATCACGGTGACGGCTGAAGATGAAGGCGCTAGCAGTATTTATACGGTAACCATCAACGAAGAGTTGAGCAGTTGTACCGAACTGACCGACATCACTATCAACGGCAAGTCCGTTGATCCGAATTTCGAGCCGGGACGTCACTTCTACTCCACCACCGTGGACAAAGATATCGTCATTGGCTATACCCATGAAGATCGCTTCTTCCAGAAAGTGGATACGATCATTGATGTCATCAAACCGGGTGTTGAGTTCCACTACACGCTGCGTGTAACCGCAGAGGATGGTACCCAAGCCGACTACCTCGTGGAGATCTACGTGCAGAACCAATCGAACGATGCACAGTTGGCGAACATCCTGCTTGATAATGTGGACTTCCTTACCTACAAGGCAAACGCAGAGTTGGCTAACCCGCAACTTCCGGCCTTCGATCCGGGTAAGAATGACTACACCGTCAAAGCACCGATCGATAAGATCCCGAATGTAAGCGGTCAACTCAAAATGGCCGATCAGAAGATCGATAGCTGGGTAGAGAGTACCGATCAGATTTACTGCGTTCACCTCAAAGTGACCGCCGTGGACGGTGTCACCACCAACGAGTACAAGGTAACAATCGATCGTACGCTGCCGCAATTGAACCGCTTGACGAGCATCTCTATCGATGGCGATACCATCAAGCCTTTCGACCCGGATAAGCACTCGTATATCTACGACAAACTCGCTGACGGCGCTGCTCTTCCGGAGATAGAAGAGATCGGTTATACCACCGAGGACGATGCTATCCAGAACGACTCGAAGTTCGTTCAGATAACCCGCTCCGAGGCAGATAAACTGATTACCATCGTCGTACATGCCCAGGATACGGCATTCCCGACCGCCGAGTACAACGTCTCCTTCCTCTTCCGTAAGGATACGGTTAACACCCTCGAGGTCATCAACGAGACCCGTAATGGCATGACCACCGCACCGGTGAACGGATGGGATCCGATGGGAACGTACTTCCATTCCGATCTGCCGATCGGAGAGGAATATCCGGAGATCAGTTATGGTGACGACCGCTATCCGGGTGACGGCAAGTGGCCGCGTATCGACTCGATGACCGTATCGCTCGATACCATCAACCTTACCTGGCAGCATCAGACCATCGTTACGGCACAAGACGGTAGTAGCCGCACCTATACGGTTTCTTATCGCAAACTGCGTTCGAACGTGACGACGCTCAACTGGCTCAAGGTAAGCTTGAACGGTCAGGACTTCTACGCTGTGGAAGGCTTCAACCCGGAGGTGACGGAGTATAACTACACGCTCAAACCGGACGAGGCTACTGCCCTCGAGGGGCGTATGCCGATACTCCAGTGGGAACCGGGCGATATCTATCAGACCATCGACACCATCGTCGCGGTCGATTCGATGAGCACCAAGTCCTTGGATTACAAGCATATCATCACCGTCACCGCTGCTACCGGCAGAACGCGTAACTACACCGTTCACTATCCGGTTGAGCTCTCCACCGATGCTACCCTGCGTACCATCAAGTACAACAACGGCGGTGCGATACCTAACTTCGACGGCGAGCGTGAGAACTATAAGATCGAGATCGAGAAGAATGCCGAGGTACCGAACCTCATTCCTGTGAAGAACGTGGAAGGACAGAAATACGAGCAAGATTCTCTGGCCGGCATCGATACCATCCGTTACTTCGTATGGGCGGAGGATAGGAACTATACCAAGACTTACACGATCGCCTTCGAGCGTATGCTCTCGACCATGATCAAGTTGAATCGTATCACGCTGACCGATACGCTCAATAACAAGCCGATCTCGCACGATGTCTTCGACTTCAAGCCCGAGCAGTTCGACTATACCATCATCCTCCCGTACGACTCGCTCAACCGCGATATCTTACCGCGCGTTGACTTTATCCCGGGTGACATGGCACAGACCGTTTGGCCGGAACAGACCAAGCTGAACGCTAACCAGACGATGGTAACGCTGCATGTCGTAGCGGAGAACGAAGAGTATGGTGCGGAGTACAACCTCATCTTCCAGTTCACGCGTAACAACGATACGAGACTGAAGGATATCAAGATCCACGGCGAAGAGCTGGCTGACTTCAACCCGCTCAAGATCGATTACGAGTACAAGCACCCGTACGGTACCGACTCCGCATCCTTCTTCAAGGCCGAAGATGTAGAGGTTCTGCTTAGCGATATCGCGGCTACCTATCAGGTATCTATTGATGAGAACGGCGCTATCTCCATCGTCGTAACCGCACAGGATGGCGTTTCGCAGACGACTTACACCATCATTCAGACCATCGGCTTGGACGGCGATAACTTCCTCGAAGCCATCCTGCTCCACGTAGCAGCTGAAGACGGTACCGTAACGGTAGATACCCTCCGTGGCTTCGATCCGGAGATCGCGTTCTACACTTACCTCTTGCCTGCAGGTGCAACGGCTACGCCGACCGTAGAAGGCTTGAAGCGCTCGCCGAGAGCGGATGTATCCGTCAAGGCAGCTGCAGCAGGGGACACTTGTATCATCATCTGTACCGCGCAGGATCTCAAGGAGAGACGTTATTACGTTTACTTCAAGAACTCCGATATCAATGTGGCACAAGAAGCGACCGGTAATGACGTCGTCGCGAAGTGTCTGAGCAACACCGAACTCTTCGTCGGTACCATCCGTAAGGACGTTCACTTCGCCCTCTTCGATGAACAAGGACATCGTCTGTTCTACGAACAGATACCGACCGCTGATCCGAACGATGCTGTCGTAGTGACCGACCTCGACAACAAAGACGTCCTCACCGACATCATCAACTCGCGTTCAGGACTCGTGATCAACATCACTCCGGGTAAGATATACTTCTACACCTTCATCTACGGCGATAAGACCTTCATGCAACGCCTCGCCGGAGACAAGGCAAAGAAACTCAAATCCGGTAAGATCATCACCAGACCGTAAGGACAGTGATGCCCAAAAAGAAGCCCGCAACTCGCGGGCTTTTTTTTATCTCCATCTATCTATCTATCTATCTATCTCCATCGGTAACCGAGCGTTAGACTCACGCACTGTGGATAGATGAGCGCGTTGGCTACCTCCTGGCCTTTCATCTCACTGTAGAAGCCGGCGATATCGGAAAGACTCACTTTATACGACGCGTTGATCTGCATGCCGAACTTAAACTCATACCCTACCATCACGCACACGCCGAAATGGTTATCGTGCAGACTGTATAAACGGCTGTAGTCGTACATCATCTCCGGAGTAGGCGTCGGGGTGGGGGTAGGTACCTCTTCGTCCACGTTATGGAACTTATTCTTGATATTCGATGCAAACGTAAAGTGCGTGAAGATACCGCCGCCGAAATTGATGTATCCTTTCTCCAGACTACCGAAGCGACCTAAGAAATAAATCGGTATATCTACGCCGAATGACCAAAGGTCATTACGCGTACCGTCTGCTTCCCGGAAATAGTTCTGTTGTGCGGTGAAGATCACCTGCGGCTCGATCACAAAATGCTTGGTCAGCGTGAAATCCAAGAATCCGCCTAACTCGCCGCCTACGCGCATATGCGAACTCATCGGCGTATGATTGCGCGTGATGATGAAGTTACTCATGTTCGCGCCCGCCAAGAGACCGCCCGATACCAAACGAGGCAGTTTCTCCTGGTCGATCGAGTCGAGCGTGTGCTCCGTATCGAAATCCACCAGCTTCTCTTTCGCGTTATCCAGCGCCTGTTGGAGCTTTGTGTCTGTCGTCTGTGCTGATACGCCGAGCGATAGCGCCAGCGCACCGCCCATAACCCATAACCTATAACCCATAACCTTTCTCATAATGCGATTCTAACTGTTAATTTAATACCGTTGCGACCCCAACCTCCAATCTTGCGACGGCCGGGAATCTTTACCGGATCGCCCTTATCGTCCACCGCCGGGATATACTGCGTCGGATGGAGCGGGTCAGGAACCATCTTCTGGATCATGTACGGCAACTCATAGTCATTATATGTGATACGACGGATATAGTCGATACGGATGAACTTGAAAATATTCTCCAGACCCGCCGTGATCTCCATATACGGCAACTTACCGATCGGTGACGACGTACGATAGGAGTCTTTGATATACCCGTCGTTATCAAACGCATTCTGTACATTGCCGTCCTCCCACGGCGTGTGCGGGAACTCATACAGACCCGAACCGGTCTCCAGATACGGGTTGTTCTTCTTCGTCAAACCACCGTAGATACCGGCAAATGAGACAATACCGCGCAGTTTCAACTTATTGATACCCGGGATGCGGTTCAGGATCCAGCCCTTGAAGAAATACGTTGTGTAGAGCGATACATACTCGTCCATCAAAAACTCCATCGGTTTCATCAGGTTGAACGCGCGCTGCGCAAGCAATATACTCGTACTCGACTGCGGAATATACAGCTTCGTAAACGGCGCTTTCTGCCATAACATACCCGTCTGCACACGCAGATCCAAGTGACCGAAGGCGGAGAACCAGAAGCGCTTGTCGAACATCACCTCCGTACGGTTATAGATAAATCCGTCGCCGCCGTGATGACGGTCGTCCAAATAACCCACGTAGTGCGTCACTTGCACCGTCGGTGCATCTTTCTCTAACGCAAAGGCGCTCGGTTGACCGATACGGTCGATCTGAATACGACTACCCGGCGAATAGCGGAACTCAACGTAACCCTCGTAGTTGCGGTACGATGGAACAGGACTCATCGACAGACTCCATGTCGTGTCCGTTGCAGTGTAGTTAGGCGTCCAGTTCATCTTGTTGTACCGCAGCGCACCTGCCGACTCGTTATTCGAGAAATCAAAGCCTGCCTTGATGGAGAACTTGTTCTTCCATTCCTTCATGTACTCCAACTTCGCATGGAAC
>CAMHQP010000009.1 GCA_946187555.1 uncultured Bacteroidales bacterium | reverse complement strand
GAATTAGTGAATTAGAGATTAGGGAAATGATGATGATTGTAACACAGAACACGAACAAGATTATCCTATACGCTCAGGAAGAGGCGGAACGTCTGAAGAGTGAGAGCGTTGAACCGGCACACTTGATGCTGGCGATCATTCGTGTGGGCGAAGGTTCCGCGTTTGATTTGTTGCGTCAGTTGCATTTTGACCCCGAGCAGGCCAAGCAAGCCATCGAGGACTCGGTTCGCGGCACAGAAGCGCCGCAGAACCTGTCCATCAGCGCGAGCACCGAGCGTATCTTCCGCATTGCGGAGGGTATCAGTCGGGAGTATCGCACGGAGGCCGTTTGCTCCGTACATATGCTGATGGCTATTATGCGCGAGCGGATCAATAAGACCGCTATTTATATGGAGCGCGAGTGGAAGATCACCTATGATCAACTCGTGGAGACCTATAACCAGCCGCATGAGTCGATCGAGTACCCGCAGGAGGGTAACGAGCAGGTAGGTGACGTCAATGAGTCCAACTGGCAACCGCAGCGTGAGACACAGAAGGGCAAGAAGAGCAAGACGACGGCGCTGGATAAGTACGGTCGTGACCTGATCCAACAGGCCAAAGAGGGTAAGTTAGATCCGGTGGTAGGGCGTGAGAATGAGATCGAGCGCGTGCTGCAGATCTTGAGTCGAAGAAAGAAGAACAACCCCATCCTACTGGGCGATCCGGGTGTAGGTAAGTCCGCTATCGTAGAGGGCTTGGCGACGCGTATCGTGAGCGAGGATGCAGGTGCCCTTCAAGGCAAACGGATCGTGACACTGGATATCGCTTCAATGGTTGCCGGTACAACGTACAGAGGTCAGTTTGAGGAGCGCATGAAACAGGTGATTACTGAGTTACGTGACCACCCGGAGATCATCCTCTTCGTCGATGAGATTCACACGCTGATCGGTGCGGGTAATGCCTCGGGATCGCTGGACGCGGCGAATATACTGAAGCCTGCGCTCGCGCGCGGCGAGGTACAATGTATCGGTGCTACGACAACCGCCGAGTATGCCAAGTCGATCGAGAAAGACGGTGCATTGGAGCGTCGTTTCCAGAAAGTGATTGTTCGCCCGACGACTGCGGAGGAGACCGTGGGTATCCTTCGAAAGTTGAGTGAGCATTATGCGGATTACCACCATGTGGTTTATTCGGATGCGGTGATCAAAGCCTGCGTGGAGCTGAGTGAGCGCTATCTGACTGACCGCGCTTTTCCTGATAAGGCAATCGACGTGATGGATGAGGTAGGTGCGCGCAGTCATGCGCAGCAAGAGAAACAAGAGGCACCGTATATCATCACGACGGAAGATGTAGCGGGGGTAGTAAGCATGATGAGCGGTGTACCCGTTCAGCGCGTGGCGACGGCAGAGACCGAACGTCTGAGAACGATGGCCGACTCCATCAAACGCCGCGTGATCGGTCAGGACACAGCCGTGGAGACGGTAGTACGCGCTATCCAGCGCAGCAGACTTGGTCTGCGTGACCCTAAAAGACCCATCGGGACGTTCTTCTTCCTGGGTCAGACGGGTGTAGGTAAGACCTACCTGGCGCAGTGTCTGGCGGAGGAGATGTTCGGCAGCAAGGATGCGATCGTGCGTTTTGACATGTCCGAATATATGGAGAAACACACGGCGAGCCTGCTTGTGGGCGCTCCTCCGGGTTATGTAGCGCATGAAGACGGCGGTAAATTGACGGAGGCGGTTAGGAGAAAACCCTACTCGATCATCCTGTTTGACGAAATAGAGAAAGCCCATCCGGATATCTTCAATGTGTTGCTGCAAGTGCTGGACGAAGGTCGTTTGACGGACAGGCAGGGACATAACGTTGATTTCCGGAACACGGTCATCGTGCTGACGGGTAACGTGGGTACGCGTCAGGCGCAGGAGTTCGGTGCAGGTATCGGGTTTGATGCCGGCGAGATGGATCAGAAACGTATCAACGCGACGATGCTCAAGGCGCTGCAGAAGCAGTTTCCGCCGGAGTTCGTCAACCGAATCGATAACGTGGTAACCTTCGAGCCGCTTAACAAAGACAGCATCTCGCAGATCGTGCGTATAGAGGTGGGACAACTGCAGCAACGATTACGTAAACAAGGTCACCGTCTGGCGGTTTCGAACGAGGCGATCGACCAGTTGGTGGACAAGAGTCTGGACAGCAAGAACGGTGCGCGTCCGGTGAAGCGGGCGGTACAGACGTATCTGGAGGATCCGCTGACGGATATCCTGCTGCGCAGACCGAATCAGAAAAAAATAACCATTAAAAAGATATAAGTATGACAGTAGAAATTACAGACGCTAACATCAAGGATGTGATTGCGTCAGGCAAACCGGTAGTAGTAGATTTCTGGGCAGCATGGTGCGGCCCGTGCAAGATGATGCTGCCGATTCTTGAAGAGTTGAGCAACGAGTACGACGGAAAAGTGGTTGTCGGCAAACTGAATGTGGACGACAACCCGGACACCTGCGAGGAGTACGGCATCATGAACATTCCGACGATGCTCTTCTTCCAGAACGGCGAGTTGGTTAACCGGCACGTAGGTGCATGCAGAAAGCAGGATTTGGCACAACTTTTTGATGCTATTCTGTAAAAAAAGCACACAAAAAGCCGCAAAAGTACGATTTTATTTGCGTATTCCAAATTTTTGTTGTACCTTTGCGCGCTTTTTGCGCGCGGTTCGGTAGCTCAGTTGGATAGAGCAACAGCCTTCTAAGCTGTGGGTCGCGGGTTCGAATCCCGCCCGAATCACTTCGCGTTCGGCAACAAGATCGTAAAATCGATACCGCTCCGCTAAATCGATGGGACGACTTGTGCCTCCGCTCTCCCCACAAATTTTAAATTTGCGGGGACCCCATTAAAGAGAATAGTATAAAAGTTTATACATGCGTCAATTAAAAATTACAAAATCTATCACCAATCGTGAGTCAGCGAGTCTGGACAAGTATCTGCAAGAGATCGGTCGAGAGGATCTGATTTCCGTGGATCGTGAAGTAGAGTTGGCCGGCCGTATCCGTAATGGAGACCGCGCGGCATTGGAGGAACTGGTTCGTAGTAACTTACGCTTTGTAGTGTCGGTTGCTAAGCAGTACCAGAACCAAGGTTTGAGCCTTCCGGATTTGATTAACGAAGGCAACCTGGGTCTGATCAAAGCAGCCGAGAAATTCGATGAGACCAGAGGATTCAAGTTCATCTCCTACGCTGTATGGTGGATCCGCCAATCTATTTTGCAGGCATTGGCAGAGCAGAGTCGTATCGTACGTCTGCCTCTCAACCAAGTCGGCTCGATGAACAAGATCAACAAGGCTTATCAGCGTTTCGAGCAAGAGAACGAGCGCAAGCCAAGTGCCGAAGAGCTGGCAGAGATGCTGGATATTCCGGTAGATAAGATCGCAGAGACGCTGAAGATGTCCGGCCGTCACGTGAGTGTGGACGCGCCGTTTGTGGAAGGAGAGGACAATAGTCTGATCGACGTGATGGTCAACGAGGATTCGCCGAATGCGGATCGTGGCCTTATTAACGAGTCGCTCTCCACCGAGATCGGTCGTGCCTTGGCTACGCTCACCCCCCGTGAGGCGGATATCTTACGTAAGTTCTTTGGTATCGGTACACCCGAGAAGACGCTGGAGGAGATCGGCGATGAGTTACATCTTACCCGCGAGCGTGTGCGCCAGATCAAAGAGAAAGCGATCCACAAACTCGAGTCCGGTCAACGAAGCAGAATTTTGCAGACTTACCTTGGTTAATGAAAAAGCCTCCCTGATGGGAGGTTTTTTATTGGTGATTGGTCATTGGTCATTGGTCATTGGTCATTGGTCATTGGTTATTGTTGATTTAGTCGAAGAGTGTGGGTTGATCGTTATCCATTTTCTTGAGGATAGCGCGCATGAGTGTCTCGCGGACGAGACGACTGCGGTTACGTACCCCGTACCGCTCGCAGAAACGATCGAGGATACGTTGTTCACTATCGTTGAGCAGGATAGAGACCCTATGTTCGCGCGGAGCTTTCGCCATTAGAAATACAGGGCAAATTTAATACCCGGAGTGAGGATGTTCACGCCTGTTTTATTCACGAACACATTCCCGTCCACGACTTCGGTCTGCTCGGCTTTGGCTTGCTGAAACTGCACAAACGCAGAGAGGGTGATGGCTGAGCGGGGGTTGATCTGGCAACGGTAACCGAAATCGATGCCGGCGTATATACCGCCGAGGTAACTTTTGCTGAGCGCGATGCCATAACCGAGGGAAGCACCGAAAGTAGGCGCATGCTTGGCTTCGATGAACGGCATACGGAGTGCGAGTTGGATGGGCAAGAAATTGTATTTGGAGCCCATGAAGATGCCGTGATAACCGAGTCCGCCGCCGATGAAGAGGTGCCGATTGCCTATATGATGGCTACCTACGAGCAAGTCCACGCTCACGGCGCCGCCAAGATCCGTATTGGGCATCAACGAAGGGCCGCCGGCGAGCTCGAGAATGATCTGGGCTTTCTTAGAAGGCATTTTCGGGGCAGCCTCTTCCTCTACCGCTTCCTCTTCTTCGACCTCGTCGGTAAGGATCTGCTCCACTTCGGCGCGGGGGTATTGGAAACGGGCACCTTTGGTATCACGGATGATGACTACCTCCTCGTTCTGGAAGACGATGGTTCCCTTCACGCGTGCGCCTGTACGCAATATTACGGTTTCCGCATGCGCGCATACGCACAAGGCCAGAATGGCGATTATAGCGAGTGTTTTTCTCATATCGGCTGCAAAGGTACAAAATATTTTACACATATGCAAATTTTGTGCGTTTTTATGCAAACTCAAAGTCAATTAAACTACGATTTACGTCCACTTGCACCACTTTGACGGTCACTTGGTCGCCGAGATCGTATCGTTTGATGTCTCCGATCTTGGATATATGAATGAGTCCTTCGCAGCGGTTGTCGTCGAGTTGTACGAAGAGTCCGAAGTCGGTTATACCGGAGATGTAACCGGTGTGTATCTCGCCCACATGATCGTTCATCCAGAGGGCTTGGTAGAGTTTGACGGAATCGCGTTCTGCTTGTGCGGCTGCCTGTTCGCACGCGGAGCAATGTTCGCACATGATTTCCATCTCTTCGCGGTTCATCTCCACTTTTTTGCCCGTGAGGATATATTTCTCCACGAGTCGATGCACCATCAGGTCGGGGTATCGGCGGATGGGGGAGGTGAAGTGGGTGTAATGGGAGAATGCGAGTCCGTAGTGACCGATGTTATAGGTGGAATAGACGGCTTTGGCTTGTGCGCGGATGGTGAGCATCTCGATGGCGCGGCGGAGTCCTTCGGCGGATTTTCCCGCAAAGCGGGAAGTACGTTTGGATTTGGGGCTTTTGATTTTGGCTTTGAAGCGCTCTACTTCGTCGAGTTTCTCGCTGTCGGGCAGGTCATGGACGCGATAGACGAAGGGTCGTCCGGAACCTACGGCTTTAGCGATTGTTTTGTTAGCGAGGAGCATAAACTCCTCGATGAGA
This sequence comes from uncultured Bacteroidales bacterium, assembly GCA_946187555.1. GTDB lineage: Bacteria > Bacteroidota > Bacteroidia > Bacteroidales > Paludibacteraceae > Colicola. Next base: position 41,274 of record CAMHQP010000009.1, on the reverse strand, counting down.
TGGTGGGCTTCGTTGGGGGACTCGAAGTAGATGTCAGTAGGATGTCCTTTTTGGTCGAGTTTGAAGCGCATCTCTTCCTGCTCGATCGTGAGGGCACCGTTAGCAATTCGCTCGGCACGGAGTTGCTGAGCCAGCCGGTTGAGGGTTAAGAGGGCGGAATCTAGGATCCTAGGGTCTCTAGGAGTACTAGGATCACTAGGATTAATGATATCCTGGGCTTCGTCGTAGTTGAGGCGTGCATCGGAGCGGATGACGGTTCGGCATACCTTATATTTTAGTACGCGCGCGTGGTCGTCCATGGTGAAGACGACGGACATACAGAGTTTGTCTTCTCCCGGCCGGAGGGAACATTTATCGTTACAGAGTTCTTCGGGGAGCATGGGGATCACGCGGTCGACGAGATAGACGGATGTGCCGCGTTGGTAAGCCTCGTCATCGATTTTCGTTCCCGGTTTGACATAGAAAGAGACATCGGCGATGTGGACGCCGATCTGATAGATTGGTGATTGGTCATTTACCATTTGGTCATTTACCATTTGGTCATTTACCATTTGGTCATTTATTGCGTCATTTGGACATTTAATTATTTCAAACGACAAGGCGTCATCGAAGTCTTTGGCATCGGCGGGATCGATGGTGAAAGTGAATGTTTCGCGCATGTCACGTCGGCGTAATATCTCAAGCGGGCTGATCATTTTGTTTGATTTGTAAAATCTGATTTCTTATTTCTGACAACCATAGTACACAAAATCGTAAAATCGGGTGCAAAATTACAAAAAATCTTGCACATTTGCAAAAAAAGTTGTACCTTTGCACGCTTTTTTGTCGAAAAATATATAAAACTCTATATTTATGAAAGTTAAAGTAAGTAATGTTAATCAGCCCGCATGGAAAGAGTGCAACATTCACGCTACTCTTCCTGCTGAGTTGAGTAAATTGCAAGAATTGGCGTACAACGTATGGTGGAGCTGGAACGGTGATGCAAAGGATTTGTTCCGTTACATCGACTTGGATGCATGGCATAAAGCCGGATCTAACCCTGTTGTATTGCTGAACACCATCAGTTACGACAAGATGGTGGAGCTCACGAAAGATGAGAAATTCATGAAGCAGTTGGACAAGACGTATGCCGAGTTCCGCGCTTACATGGACACCCCGAAAGACAAGAAGAAACCGACGATTGCGTATTTCTCGATGGAGTACGGTCTGACGCATGTGCTGAAGATCTACTCGGGTGGTCTGGGCATTTTGGCCGGTGACTATATCAAAGAGGCATCGGATTGCAACGTGGACATGACGGCCATCGGTTTCCTGTATCGTTACGGTTACTTCACTCAGACGCTGAGTCCGGAAGGTCAGCAGATCGCTAACTACGAGGCTCAGAACTTCAGCAATCTCCCTATTTATCAGGTAAAAGACGCAGAGGGCAATAACTTGGTTATTGACGTACCGTACCCGGATCGCGTGGTACACGCTTATTTATGGCGTGTAGCGGTAGGTCGTATGGATCTGTACCTGCTGGATACGGATAACGAGCTGAACAGCGAGTGGGATCGTTCGATCACTCACCAGTTGTATGGTGGTGATAACGAGAACCGCTTGAAACAAGAGATCATGCTGGGTATCGGTGGTATGTTGGCACTCAATAAGTTAGGCATCAAGAAGGATGTTTACCACTGTAACGAGGGTCACGCCGCGCTGATGGGTCTGCAACGTCTGGTAGACTTGGTAGCCGAAGGTTTGAGCTTCAACGAGGCGAAGGAAGTAGTACGCGCAAGCGGTCTGTACACCTGCCACACGCCGGTTCCGGCAGGTCACGACTATTTCGAGGAGGATGTATTCTATAAATACATGAACTCGTATGCCGGCAAGTTAGGTATCCAATGGGATGAGTTGATCGGTATGGGTCGTACGAATCCGGAGGACAAGGGCGAGAAATTCTCGATGTCTGTGTTCGCGCTGAACACCTGCCAAGAGGCAAACGGTGTGAGCTGGTTGCACGGCGAGGTAAGCAAGAAGATGTTCAGTCCGGTATGGCCGGGTTATTTCCCGGAGGAGCTGCACGTAGATTACGTGACTAACGGTGTGCACATGCCTACATGGGCGGCATCGGATTGGAAAGTGGTCTATAACAAATACCTGCCGAAGGGCTGGATGAACGACCAATCGAACCTCGAGATGTGGAAAGCGTATGCGGATATTCCGGATGAGGTAATCTGGAACACGCGTATGGGCTTGAAGCGCAAGATGATGGATTATATCGCGGAGAAATTCAAGCAAGACTGGATGAAGAACCAGGGCGACCCGGGACGTATTGTTCAGGCGTTGAGCGAGATGAACCCGAACAATCTGATTATCGGCTTCGGTCGTCGTTTTGCGACGTACAAACGTGCTCACCTGCTGTTCACGGATTTGGAGCGTCTGGACAAGTTGGTAAACAACCCGAATTATCCGGTTCAGTTCCTGTTCACGGGTAAGGCACACCCGGCAGATGGCGGTGGTCAAGGTCTGATCAAGCGTATCATCGAGATCAGCCGTATGCCTCAGTTCCTGGGTAAGATCATCTTCCTGGAGAACTACGATATGCGTCTGGCAAAGCGTTTGATCTCGGGTGTCGATATCTGGTTGAACACTCCGACCCGTCCGTTGGAGGCATCGGGTACGTCGGGTGAGAAAGCTCAGATGAACGGTGTGCTTAACTTCTCCGTGAAGGACGGATGGTGGTACGAGGGCTACGTACCGGGCGCAGGCTGGGCATTGACCGAGCACCGCACGTATGAGAACCAGGCTCACCAGGATCAGCTGGATGCAGCTACTATCTACACGATGCTTGAGCACGAGATCATCCCGCTGTACTACGCGAAGAACTCGAAGGGTTACAGCCCGGAGTGGATCCAGTACATCAAGAACAGCGTGACGAAGATCACCCCGCGCTTCACGATGAAGCGAATGATCGACGACTATTTCGAGAAGTTCTATAACAAGTTGGCAAAGCGTCATAACCTGTTGATGAGCGACAACTACAAGGTAGCCAAGGAGATCGCGGCATGGAAAGAGAACATGGTAGCTCACTGGGACGAGATCGAGGTGATCAAGAAGGACGCCCCGGATCTGAGTAACCTGACAGTAGGAGACAAGTTCAAAGTGGGCGTTGAGTTGGATACGAAGGGCTTGAATGACAAGGGTATCGGCGTAGAGCTGGTAGCCGTACGTACGTCGACTCATAACAACGACAAGCTGTATGAGGTAGAGCCGCTGAAGCTGGTGAAGAGCGAGGGCAGTCATCTGTACTTCGAGAACATCTACCAGTTGGATTATGCGGGCGGAATGAAGTTCTGTCTGCGTATGTATCCTCAGAACGAGCTGCTTCCTCACCGGATGGACTTCTGCTACGTCCGCTGGATTTAATCCGATTAGGGATTAGAGATTAGTGATTAGAGGGAGACTTTCGCAAGGAAGTCTCTCTTTATTTTCATTTTTTTGCGTATAAATTTGCACAATCTCGGAAAATGTTGTATTTTTGCATGCCAGTCTATAATCGGATAAAAAAAGAAAAAATATATATGAAAAACAAATCTAATGTTTTGAGAAAGAATGAAGGTATGTGGAAGGGATGTAGAAGGTATGTATACCGGATGGTTATTGTATCGTCGATTCTTTTTAGCGTCGGCGTCGGAGAGATGGGAGCGGAGATAACAGAATTGACGTTGGTCGATGCGATAGTAGGAACAGCTGAAACCGATTCTATCACAGTAACACCTACTATTAGCCCGACACCGACAGGAACAGCACTGATTTGTTGGGAGATTCAATATACTAACGGAACAGCTCTTCCCTCTCAGCCAGCAGGACGTATTGTTAGCGGTAACACATATCGATTCAAAGCTCCGACCGCAAGTGCAACCTATCAGATTGAGGCGAAACTGCGTTTGGGTAGTAGTTGTAGCGGAGATGTACTTAGCACACGTACTACGACCTTCCAAGTAGCCGGTGAGCGCGATGTAACCATACGCTATCAAGATGGCGACGGCAGAACACTGGCTGCTTCGACGGAAATTACTGCTCACCCGTTATACTGGACAACTCTTGGCAACATTACTCCCCCGACGATTACAGGTTATACCTTTGCACGCTGGGATGCCGGGGATGGTGTAAGCATTAAGAATGGCGAATCGGATCCTGTAACTACAACCACCACCTCGTCTATCCAGATCAAAGCCATCTACGATGGTACGCTAACTGCGGTGTATACCAAGAAACGGATGATTTATTTCTACAATACGCTTGGTTGGGATTCTGTACATGTTTATTTCTATAAGAATGACAGTTATTGGGAAAGTACGGGAAGCAAGAGAGGTTCTGGAGCAAGTACTTCTTCTACATGGACAGATACTCCTTATAGCGAAGGATTACATGGTATAATGCACGCAGAAAGTGAAGGCTCGAAGATTTACTATTTCGATGCTGAGGCTGCAGGTGTAAATGCTTCATACGTCGATGTCGTCTTTACGAAAGATCTACAGCATGGTTACGAGTTCTTCTATGAGACGGAAGCTGTTCGCCGTGGAGATTATAAGGCCTCTACCCCATTGTTTGTGCCTCTAGCAGACCAAATGCCTGACGAAAAGAATAGTACAAAGTACTATAATAACGGTTATTGGATGAACTATCCGGAAAATACAGGTTATACGTTGAAGATCTATGATAACGTAGATGCTGTTAAAGAAACCGGTGCTATCAGATCATATGCATTCCCGTATAGTGAAGATCTAAAAATGCCGCTAAAGTTAGATGTGGAATTTAACGAGGCAAACCACGATTACTGGTTCATGGTATATAGAAACGATGGCACTTATTTGGGTAACGCCTATCACTTCAAACAGGGTTGGAATGACGAACAGATTATCTCCGGTGGGGTCAACAAATCGAAAATTACTACTTCTGCACCGGGTAACTATAAGTTCACGTTGACGTATCATGATAATGGTTCCGGAACAGTAAATTACTATATCGACTTAAATTTCCCGATTGATAGTGCTGATTTTCGTATTTACTATTCGGATAATGCTACTTGGTCACAAGGCGCACATACCAAAGATACTTGGTATCACCCGTCTCATTCAATTGCCCGAGCAACAACAGAAGCCAAGAAAGATACTGTTTCCTTCTATATACCAAAGGGCGCAGGAATTTCGCACACGATGAAATTCCAGATAGCATCTGTTGACAAAGAAGGTATTGTCTCCTGGACAGATTCTGTTGGAGGAGGTATCACTATTCCAAGTAGCGTTACCGAATCGGGTGTATACAACTTCATCTTTACACAGCCTGCAGGTGGAGCTTCTATATCCTTGGAAAAAGTTGAGCCTTACACAGGTAACTTCTATATCCGCACCGACTGTGCCGGTAATACGAAGTGGGATAGCTTCAAGAGCTTGGATCACCAGATGACCTATTCGGACTATGCTGACGAAAATTCCGGATATAGCCATTACTACTGTCATTGGGTAACGAGCGGAACAAACGTGAAATTCGTTATTGCTAACGACTATAGCATGTGTATCTCGGATACGCTGATAAAGGATTATGGAACAGAGATAGCGGATATCAGTAATGTAGGAGCATTAAATAGCGGTGATGCAAGTATCCGCTTTATGTGGGACAAAGCTACCAACAAGATTAGCCGTGCGTATACCAGTGGTTCGGCGGTTATATCCGACCGTTTCTTGGTTCTGGAAGGCGATGACAGAATGTATGACGAGAACGGTAATGCGCTTAATATTACCGGCTTAAATGTGAACGAAATCAATCTGATTGATGATCAGAACTTCGTTTATGAGCGTACGATTAAAGTAAACACCGGAGCTAAGGCTAAGTTGACTGCACAATACAATAGTAATATTCAGTATTTCAAGGGCGGTTCCGGCTCTTCTGCTTCCGACTCAATTTTGCTGTTAGGCGGTGTGGCTGCAGGTCAACATACCATGCGTATTGTCTATGACTTCAAGACCAACCGTCTGGTAACGGCATACGTTCCATCGGGAATCATAGAAGACGATATAGCCATCAATGCAGACCTTATGATCGTGCGTGAGCACCAAGAAGCAGGACAACAACTCTTGTTCAACGGAGGTTCACTTTCTGAAGTTCATACTGTTTACGGTGTAATGCGCTTCAACCGTTGGACGCTGAACAATAAAGAAACAACCGGAGGTCATAGTATCGTTGGCGATCCGAAATCTGCTTACGAACGTAGTTTGTACTGGATTTCCTTCCCGTTTGATGTGAACTTGAGTGATGTATTCGGATTTGGCACCTATGGTACGCATTGGATCATTGAAGAATACAACGGTGCAAAACGTGCAGCAGAAGGTTACTGGGCAGACAGCCAAGGCTTCTGGGAGTATGTAATGCCGTCTCAACGCTCGACCTATACACTGAAAGCCGGCAAAGGTTATGTACTCGCACTCGATTTGGATCTAATGAAGGACGACAACACTTCCTTCTGGACGAATCACATCGAACAAGTAGAATTATTCTTCCCGTCAGCATCTGATGTAGAAAATATTAGGGCAACGGATGTAACTACTTCTGCAGCGTCTCACCTCTATGATGCCGCGGCTCATTCCGGTCATACCGATGATCGTACCTATAAAGACAGTCACTGGAATATGATTGGTGTTCCGAGTTATGCGAACTACGGTACGAGTTTGACCAGCGACGGAAGCACCGATATTACGTGGGCGACTCCGACCAATGAAGACCTGCCGTACTTATACGAATGGAATATAGTGGACGACAGTTATACCGTTCAGACAGGTACTTCCTACCCGTTCCTGTCCATGCACGCGTACATGGTTCAATACCACGGAGAAATGCATTGGTCACTGGCAAGCGCGACACCTGCTTCACCTATCGTAGCGCGCCGCACCTATGCCGAGGCTCCGCAGAACGTAGAGTTCCGCTTGGAATTGCAACAAAACGAGAAAATGGTTGACCAAACATTCGTTAAGTTGAGCGACAAAGAGGATGTAAGTGCAGGTTTCGCTTTTGATGAAGATCTAAGCAAAGAGTTCAATAAACGCAAGGCGAATATATACACCCTCGTTGAGAATAGTACACCTGTTGCTGGTAACTCTCTGCCGATGACTGAGCAGACAACAATCGTACCGGTAGGTGTAAAGATTGTAAACAACGGCGATTATACCTTCTCCATGCCTGACGGCACAGAGGGTATCGGCGTAACACTCATTGATAACGCGATCGGTGTCCGTACATCATTGAGTGCGCTGAGTTATACGGTTAACCTGACGACCGGTACGTACGATGGACGATTCCTCTTGGAGATCTCGCCGATACATAATGCGCCGACAGAGGTTGAATTGATCAATGGTGCGAATGGTGCAAATGATGAAATCGGTGCGCGCAAGGTACTGATAGACGGTATATTGTATATTGTCAAGGGCGATAAGTTGTATGACGTTCGCGGAACAATGATTAAATAACGAATCTTTATTATGGAAGGGACAAAAGAGATGAAAAAGATAGTTATGATCATTGTGATGCTGAGCGCAGTTGTACTCGTTGGTACGGCTCAAATCCATACACCAGCCCCCATCAACCAAGCGATAGAGAGTCATCAGCTGATGCGAGGAGGGGCGATGTACAAAGGAACGGTGTATGAGCCGTTTGGTACTGCAGCGCCGTCAGCGTATCATCCTGTAGCAGGTGAGCAAGAGAGCACCGATAGTCAGAGAGGACATGTCCGTAAAGGGTTTATCACCCCCAGTGATCCGGGAGATCAGTCCAGCGAGTTCCCGCTGGGTGAAGCCGTTCTGCCGCTGATGCTGTGCGCAGTCGTCTTCGGGATTGTCATTGGTAGTCGGCGGAAGAAAGCGGAGAAAAAAGCGAAAAAATTTGCGTATATCAAAAAAAAGCAGTACTTTTGCAGCCGCAAAAGTTATAGAGATGTTACTAAATATACTGAAATCGAAGATTCATCGTGTGGTAGTGACGGAGGCGAATTTGGATTATATCGGCTCGATCACGATCGATGAGGCGCTGATGGAAGCGTCGAACATATACGCCGGCGAGCGCGTACAAGTAGTGGATAATAATAACGGTGCCCGTCTGGAGACGTACGTGATCCCGGGAAAGCGGGGTTCGGGTTGCATCTGCATGAACGGTGCGGCGGCGCATCTGGTGAAGGTAGGGGATACGGTGATTATCATGGCGTATGCGATGATGGAGCCGGAGGAAGCACGTTCGTTTAAGCCTGCCATCGTTTTCCCTATAAATAATCGATTAGGGAATTAGCGATTAGCGATTAGGGATTAGGGAAGAGATGAAATTCTTTGAATTACATAGTGAGGCGAAGGGTGTAGGTGCGCGGGCGGGCGTGATACACACTGACCACGGAGATATACAGACGCCTATCTTCATGCCCGTCGGGACGGTGGGTACGGTGAAGGGTGTGCAGCGCAAGGAGCTGGAGGAAGATATCAAGGCGCAGATCATCTTGGGCAATACGTATCACCTGTTCTTACGTCCGGGTACGGATATACTGCGTCGTGCGGGGGGACTGCATGCTTTCGAGGGATGGAACCGACCGATACTGACGGATAGCGGCGGGTTTCAGGTGTTCAGTCTGACGGATATCCGGAAGATGAACGAAGAGGGCGTACGGTTCAGCAGTCATATCGACGGTCGCAAGCTGCAGTTCACTCCGGAGAACGTGATGGATATCCAGCGGGAGATAGGTGCGGACATTATGATGGCGTTCGACGAGTGTTGTCCGGGTACAGCAGATAAGCGCTACGCGGAGGGCTCGATGTCACGCACGCACCGCTGGTTGGACAGGTGTATTGCACGTTTTGACGGGATAGAGGATCTGTACGGGTATAAGCAACACCTGTTCCCGATCGTACAGGGCTGTACGTATCCGGAGTTGCGTCAGGAAGCGTGCAAGCGTCTGCGTGATCTGGATCGGGACGGATATGCGATAGGGGGTTTGGCGGTAGGCGAGCCGACGGAGGTGATGTACGAGATGATCGAGGTATGCAACGACATATTGCCGGAAGACAAGCCGCGTTATCTGATGGGTGTGGGTACGCCGTGGAATATACTCGAGGCGATAGAGCGCGGGGTGGATATGTTCGACTGCGTGATGCCGACGCGTAACGGTCGTAACGGCATGATCTTCACATGGAACGGGGTAATGAACCTGCGAAACAAGAAATGGGAAGATGACTTCACGGAGTTGGATCCGGCGGGTACGAGTTATGTGGATCACGCCTACACGCGGGCATACGCAAGACATCTTATTCACGCGCAAGAGATGTTGGGACTGGAGATACTGTCGATCCATAACTTGGCGTTCTATCTGGATCTGGTGGGGAAAGCGAGGGAACATATACTTGCGGGGGATTACTCCGCTTGGAAAGCCGCTGTAATGCCGGATCTCATGAAGAGGTTATAGGTTACGGGTTACGGGTTACGGGTTACGGGTGACAGGTTACGGGTTACGGGTTACAGATGAAGAGACTCGATTGGTACATAGTAAAGAAATTCTTGGGTACGTTCTTTTTCTCGATCGTGCTTATCTTGTCAATCGCTATTGTGTTTGACTTGACGGAGAAGATGGATGATTTCTTTGAGAGCCAAGTGCCGCTCAAGGAGATCATCGTAGAGTACTACCTACCCTTCATTCCGTACTACATGAACATGTTCAGTTCGCTGTTCATCTTCATCTCGGTTATCTATTTCACGAGCAAGTTAGCGGGAAACTCAGAGATCATCGCGATGCTGGCGGCGGGTGTGAGTTACCACCGATTGATGGTTCCGTACGCGTTCTCGGCGACGGTGCTGTTTGTGCTGAGCATGTGGTTAGGCGGTTGGGTGATTCCGAAGAGCAGTCAGCATATGTTAGCGTTCACGGACAAGTACGTGAGTCATTTCACGACGGAGAACGCTCGTAACGTGCAGCTGGAGGTAGAGCCGGGGACGATCCTGTATATCGAGTCGTTCCGGAAGAATAACAATATGGGTTATCGTGCGTCGGTGGAGCAGTTCGAGGGTAAGACGCTGATGCAGCGCACGACGGCCGAGCGCATCTATTACGATTCGCTGGACTGCTGGCATCTGGAGGACTACACGCAGCGTACGTTCACGGGTATGCGCGAGGAGATGGAGCGTGGTGAGCGGAAGGATATCCGATTGCCGATCATCCCGGATGAGCTGTTCATCACGATCGAAGAGGCGGAGCAGATGACGACGCCGGAGTTGCGTCATTACATGGAGCGTCAGCGTCAGCGTGGATCGGGCAATGTGAAGGCGTTTGAGGTAGAGTACCACAAGCGTTGGGCGAGTCCGTTAGGAGCGTTCATCATGACGTTGCTGGGCGTGACGATGAGTAGTCGGAAGGTACGGGGCGGTATGGGTAAGAACTTAGGTATCGGCATTGTGCTGACGGCGCTGTATATCTTGTTTTCGACGGTTAGCACGACGTTTAGCGTGAATAACGTGATGTCGCCGTTCATGGCGGCATGGTTGCCGAATTTCGTGTTCCTCGGCCTCTCCATTCCGCTGTATATCAAGGCAAGTAAGTAAGGGTTACGGGTTACGGAAAAAAAAGCGCGCATTTCTGCACGCTTTCCGAAATTTGTACCTTAAATACTGATTGGTTTTACCGTAACTCGATACGGCGTCTTTCCATTTGGTTTCCTACTTTGGCGTAGAGGCGATACGTGCCGGGCACGAGTTCGAACTCTACAAAATTTCCACGCTCTTTGAGGAGCAGTTTGCCCTCCATCGAGTAGATTCTTGCTTCCTCCATCTGCGCGGCGGAAACCACCAGAGTATTCTCGCGGAAGCGAACAGTAAAATTGTCAGTACACTTTGCAGCATCCGCTACGATTACTCCTGTTAAAAGGACGACCGCTGTCGTCATTGCGATTAGAATCTTTCTCATAACAATCCTTTCTTTAACAGACTAATACTTGTTTTTCGTTCACGCCAATGCGTGGGCATCCCGCGTGTTTTCGCGTACCTTGAGAGCAGGCGTCATCGAAAAACGGTGCAAAAGTACAGCGTTTTTTGGAACCGACCAAATATTTTTGGCAAAAAGTGTTAAATTTCTACAAAATGAGTAGTCGAGTTGACAAATTGTCAGTAATTGTACAATCGTACTGATAAATTGTCAAATCAAGTTTACAAAAAAGTAGTAACTTCGGACTGTACAAACAACAACGATTTTCCGCTAAAAATTTAAATAAATTTAATTTTTACCGCTAAATCCTTGTATATTTCATTTTTTTGTAGTAATTTTGCGCCCGATTTAAAAATCGGAATATGCAAAATATACGAAATATAGCAATTATTGCGCATGTGGATCACGGCAAAACGACATTGGTCGATAAGATGCTGTACACGGCGCATGTGGTAAGTCAGCAGCGTTCGGATTTTAGCGATCAGCCGAAAGAGTTGATCTTGGATAACAACGATCTGGAGCGTGAGCGTGGTATAACGATTCTGGCGAAGAACGTATCGATCGATTACAAGGGCACGAAGATCAATATCATTGATACTCCGGGTCACGCGGATTTCGGTGGTGAAGTAGAGCGTGTGTTGAACATGGCGGACGGTGTGTTGCTGCTGGTAGATGCGTTCGAGGGCGCGATGCCTCAGACGCGCTTCGTGCTGCAGAAAGCGCTGGAGATAGGTCTGAAGCCGATCGTGGTGATCAACAAAGTAGATAAACTGAACTGCCGTCCGGACGAGGTACAGGAAGAGGTGTTCGACCTGATGTGTAACCTGAACGCGACGGATGATCAGTTGGATTTCCAGACGTTGTACGGTAGTGCCAAGCAAGGCTGGATGAGTACGGACTGGCGTAAGCCGACGACGGACTTGACGGACTTGATGGACGCCATCATCGAGTACATCCCTGCTCCGCAGGAGAACCCGGGTACGCCTCAGATGCTGATCACTTCGCTCGACTACAACTCGTACGTAGGCCGAATTGCGATTGGTAGAGTGCACCGGGGTGAGCTCAAAGACGGTCAGACCGTAACGCTCGCCAAGAAAGACGGCACGATGGTGAAGACGAAGATCAAAGAGCTGCATACGTTCTCGGGCATGGGTCATGTGAAGACCGATGTGGTAAAGAACGGCGACATCTGTGCGCTGATCGGTATAGACGGTTTTGAGATCGGCGATACGATCTGCGATGCAGAGAATCCGGAACCGCTGAAGCCGATTGCGATCGACGAGCCGACGATGAGTATGACGTTCTGCATCAACGACAGTCCTTTCTTCGGTCAAGACGGAAAGTACGTGACGAGTCGTCATATCCAAGACCGCTTGAACAAAGAACTGGAAAAAAATCTCGCCCTTCGGGTCGAGAAAGGAGCCGAAGAGAGCAGTTGGCGTGTGTATGGTCGCGGTGTGCTGCACTTGAGTGTGCTGATTGAGACTATGCGTCGCGAGGGTTACGAGCTGCAGGTAGGTCAACCGCAGGTGATCATCAAAGAGATCAACGGACAGAAATGCGAGCCGGTGGAGAGCCTGACGGTGAACACGCCGGAAGAGTGCAGCGGCAAGATCATTGAGTTCGTGAGCACGCATAAGGGTGAGATGACGAAGATGGAGATGGTCAACGACCGCGTACATTTAGAGTTCGTTATCCCGAGCCGCGGAATCATGGGTATGCGTACCTACGTGATGAACGTGAGTGCGGGCGAGGCGATCATGGCGCACCGTTTCTTAGAGTACCAGCCGTGGAAAGGCGAGATCGTGAAGCGTAATAACGGTAGTTTGATCGCTATGGAAGCCGGTACGGCGTATGCATATGCGCTGGACAAGCTGCAAGACCGCGGTAAGTTCTTCATCGACCCGCAGGAAGAGGTTTATGCCGGTCAGGTAGTGGGCGAGAATGCGAAGGAAGGCGATATCGTTATCAACGTGACGAAGAGCAAGAAGTTGACGAACATGCGTTCGAAGAGTGCGGATGATAAGGCTGTATTGCCGCCGCCCGTACGCATGAGTCTGGAGGAGGCGCTGGAGTATATCAAGGAGGATGAGTATGTGGAGGTAACGCCGCATGCAATGCGTATCCGCAAGATCATTCTTGATGAACTCGAGCGCAAACGCGCAGGTAGGGTGTAGGCCTCCTCAGAGTACATATGCTCGCTAAAAAAAAATGGAAAAAAATTAAAACTCTATAAAAAATGAAAATTGAACAAAGTGAATTGAAAGACCTGATGGGTGTGGTGAAGATCACCATTGAGCCCGCTGATTATCAGGAAGAAGTAGCCAAACAGTTGAAGCAAGTGCGTCAGAAAGCGCAGATGCCTGGTTTCCGTCCGGGTATGGTACCGGCGGGTTTGGTGAAGAAGATGTACGGAAAGGGTATCTTGGCAGACGTGCTGAACAAGCTCGTTGGTGAGAACCTGAACAAGCACATTGAGGAGAACAAGTTGCAGATCTTGGGTGAGCCGCTGCCGAACGATGCAGAGACGAAAAATATCGACCTCGATCATGAGGACACGTTCACCTTCGCTTTCGACATCGCTGTTGCACCGGAGTTCGACGCTAAGTTGAGCGCGAAGAACAAGTTGCCGGAGTACACGATCGAGCCGACGGAGGAGATGATCGACAAGCAGGTAGAGGCTTACACGAACCGTTTCGGTGAGTACATCCCGGCGGACGAAGAGAAAGGTATCAAAGCCGAGGTTAAGCCCTGCAAGGTAGATGGTGAGTTGTTCGCGAAAGTGTATGGTGACAACGCGCCGAAGGACGAGAAAGAGTTCCGTGCCCGCATCAAAGAGGATATCGAGCGTAGTCTCGCAGAGGAGAGTAAGTACCGCTTCGGTATCGATGCCAAAGCTGCTATCCTGAAGAAGATGGAGAAAGTTGCTTTCCCGGAGGCTTTCTTGAAACGTTGGGTACTCGCTACGAACGAGAAGATGACGCAAGAAGAGCTCGATAAGGACTTCCCGAAGATGATCGAGGAACTCAAATGGCATCTGGCAAAAGACCAGTTGATGAAGGAGTACAATATCGACGTGAAGCCGGAAGAGGTTGAGGGTTTTGCGAAACGTATTGCGAAGATGCAGTTCATGCAGTACGGTCTGATGAACATCGAGGAGGAGCACCTGAGCAACTACGCGAAAGAGATGCTGAAGAACGAGGATCAGCTGCGTGGTATCGTAGAGCGCGTGGTTGAGGATAAGCTCAATGAGGCGATCAAGGGTATCGCTAAGATTGAGCCGAAGACCGTCAGCCAGGAAGATTTCGACAAACTATTTAAGTAACTAGGACATCCTAGGTCAACCTAGGTCTACCTATGACTAAAATCCATTTTATAGCTATTGGTGGAGCGGCGATGCATAACTTGGCATTAGCCGTTGCCTCCAAGGCGGGATATAAGGTAACGGGCTCGGATGATGAAATCTTCGAGCCCGCGTTGTCTCACCTACGTGATGCGGGCTTATTGCCCGAAGAGATAGGATGGCACCCCGAGCGTATCACGCCGGACTTGGATGCGATTATCCTCGGTATGCATGCCCGTGAGGACAACCCGGAGTTGGTGAAAGCGCGTGAGTTGGGTATCAAGATATACTCCTTCCCGGAGTACCTGTACGAGCAGACGAAAGACAAGATCCGTATTGTAGTAGGCGGGTCGCACGGGAAGACGACCACCACGTCCATGATCCTCTATGTGCTCAACCGCCTGGGTATCGAAGCCGATTATATGGTAGGTGCACAGATCGAGGGCTTCGAGCGCATGGTTCGTCTGAGCGACACGGCGAAGTACGCGGTGTTCGAGGGCGATGAGTACCTGACGAGCCCGCTGGATCTAAGGTCTAAGTTCCTTTGGTACCACCCGCATGTAGCTATCTTGACCGGTATCGCATGGGATCATATCAATGTGTTCCCGACGTTTCCGGAGTATGTCGAGACGTTTCGGAAGTTCGTAAAGAGTATCGAACCTAAGGGCAGTTTTATCTACTTCAAGGGGGATGAGAACCTGAGGACGATCGCCGACGAGATGAGGTCAAGCCGACATGACGACATGACGATCATTCCGTACGATGCCTACGAAGGCAATGTGCCGATGCAGGTGTTCGGACGGCATAATATGCAGAACCTGCAAGCGGCGATGTTAGCATGTCACTGTATCGGCGTTAATCCGGATGATTTCTACCGCGAGATCAGTACGTTCACCGGCGCGAGCAATCGATTGGAGAAGATCTGCGAGACGGAGACGAGCGTGGCGTATAAGGATTTTGCTCACTCACCGTCGAAGCTCAAAGCGACGGTTAATGCGGTTCGCGAGCGTTATCCGGAGAAAAAACTGGTAGCTTGTATGGAGTTACACACGTTCTCGAGCCTGATGGCGGATTTTCTGCCGCAGTACAAGGACTGCATGAAAGAGGCGGATATCGCCTACGTCTATTTCAACCCGAAGGTGATTGAGCATAAACGCCTCACACCCATCACGGCCGAAGAGGTGAAGAAAGCGTTTGGCACGGAAAATGTGGAGGTTTTCACGGAGAGTGAGGCACTGCAAGCACGCCTGAAAGAACTGAACTACGAGAACACGGCCTTACTCATGATGAGTAGCGGTACGTTTGACGGAGTGAATGTAAAGGAATTTGCAAAAGAATTACTGGGAGCATAAATGAAAAAAGAGCTGCCACTCATAGTGTTCGCTGCGATTGTAAGCATCTGGGGTTTGTTGGCATACAACATTCCGTTTTTTCAGTATGTAGCAGCGAATAACGACGCCGGCCTGGGGGCAAAGATATTGCTCGTAGGCGGGTTGAGTATCGTGATGGCGGCGTTGAATCTGTGGGTGGTTTACCTGCTGCTTTTCCTCTGCCGTTCGATTGGTCGAGTCCTGGTAGCGGCGGCACAGATCTGCAATGCCGCGGGTGTGTATTTTGTGGTGGTTTATCGCACGATTCTGGACGGCACGATGATGGAGAACTTCTACAACACGCGTTGGTCGGAAGCGTCTTCTTTCTTCACCCCGATGATGCTGCTGTGGTTGGTTGTGGGCGGTATGGTACCTGCCTGCTGGATATTGATGCAGCGCGTGGATTACGGAAGTTGGAAACGTTTCGGTATCGTGAGCGGTGCAGCGATTGGTTTGAGTCTGCTGCTGGCCGGCGCTAATTTCAATCAGTTTCTGTGGTTCGGCAAGCACGACACGGAGTTAGGCGGAATGCTGATGCCGTGGTCGTATATCGTGAACAGCGGTCGTTTGTACGCACAACATCGCGCGGCGAATGAGCAGGAAGAGATGCTGCCTGATGCGACCCTACGCCCGTTAGAAGAGCCGACGGCGGTGGTGCTGGTGATCGGTGAATCCGGTCGAAGGGCGAATTTCCAATTGTATGGTTATGAGCGTGCGACCAATCCCCTACTCTCGCAGCGGACGGATGTGCATGCTTTGCCGGCGAACGCTTGCGCGACGTATACGACGGCGGCGGTGAGGGCGATGATGCAACCGGCTCCTTCGGGTACGCTGGTGGAGGCTCTGCCGAATTATCTTTATAGGCATGGGGTCGATGTCGTTTGGCGCACGAACAACTGGGGTGAACCGCCCGTACATATCGAGGAATATGTGACAATGGACGAACTCAAGAAACAGTTCCCCGAGGCCGATGACGGTCATGAAGGTTCACTCTTCGCAGGTATCAAAGCGCGGATCGAGTCCTCGCAGGCAGAGCGGGTGTTCATCGTGCTGCATACGAACACGAGTCACGGTGCGCAATACACGGCGCAGTACCCGGAACGCTTCGAGGTGTTTACCCCTGTGGCGCATAACGTGGAAGAGGGCGTGAAGAATATTCCCGGACTGACGAATGCGTACGACAATACGATACTCTATACCGATTGGTTGCTGAATAATCTCATCGATTCGTTGGCGGCTATAGAGCATCGTCGCACGGCGATGATCTATATGAGTGACCACGGGGAGAGTCTGGGCGAGAACGGATTGTTCATGCACGGTGTACCGATGGTGACGGCGCCGAAGGAGCAATACGAGGTTCCGCTCATTGTTTGGTTGAACGGCGATTGGCGTGAAGTAAGGGAGACCGACGAGCCGGCTAATTCGTTCGCTATCTATCACTCCGTACTGGATCTGCTTGGGTTAGAAAGCCCTATTTACGAGAAAGAAAAAGATATTTTTATATATGACTGAGAAACAGAAAAAACGCGATTATCTATACATGCGTATGGCACGCACGTGGGCGGAGAACAGTTACTGCGTTCGCCGCAAAGTGGGTGCGCTGCTGGTGAAAGACCAGATGATCATCTCGGACGGTTATAACGGCACGCCTTCGGGTTTTGAGAACATCTGCGAGGATGAAAACAACGTGAGTAAGCCCTACGTACTGCATGCGGAAGCAAATGCACTGACGAAGGTTGCGCGCTCGAATAACAGTTCGAACGGTGCGACGCTGTATGTGACGGCCTCGCCCTGCCTCGAGTGCTCCAAACTGATCATCCAATCGGGCATCAAGCGCGTGGTGTACGGCGAAGAGTACCGGTTGATGGATGGTGTAGAATTGCTGAAGCGCGCGGGGATTGAGGTTGAATTTTTACCTGAAAACAAATAAAAAAATGAAGAAGTATATTTTACCGACATTGACGGTCATTGGTTTGGCCTTGGGCATCATCATCGGGATGGCTCTTAGTCAGAACGTACAGGCTCAGCGTTTCGTTTTTCAGAACGGTACGTTGATGTTAGAGCAATCGAAGATCGACCGTCTGCTGGATCTGATGGAGAAAGCGTATGTGGATAGTCTGAACATCGACAGCATCACCGACGAGGCGATGACGGAGCTGGTGAAGAAACTCGATCCTCATAGCGCGTACATCCCCAAAGAAGACCTGGAGATGGTGAACTCGGAGTTAGCGGGTTCGTTCTCGGGTATCGGTGTGCAGTTCACTATCCAACAGGACACAGTGCGTATCGTAGCCGTTATCTCGGGCGGCCCGAGTGAGGGTGTCGGTGTGTTGGCCGGCGATAAGTTGATCACTGTCGATGACTCTGCGTTCGTGGGTAAGAAGATCAATAACGAGAAGGTGATGAAGACCCTGCGCGGCGAGAAAGGTACGCAAGTCAAACTGGGCGTACTGCGTTCGGGCACGCCGGAGATGCTGTACTTCACCGTTACCCGCGGCGATATACCGGTTCATTCAGTCGATGCAAAATTCATCATCGAGCGTGAGGGCAAAAAGATCGGTTTCATCCGCGTGAATAAATTCGGCGAGACGACGTATAAAGAGTTTCTGTCTGCCTTGGCGGAGTTGTACGCGAAGGGTGCGGACAGCTATATCGTGGACTTGCGCGAGAACAGCGGCGGATACATGGAGCAGGCCATCCATATGGCCAATGAGTTTTTGCACCGCGGTGATCTGATCGTTTATTCGCAGGGGCGCGCGTATCCGCGTTACGAGGCAAAGGCCAACGGCAGTGGTCGCTTCAAAGAGGTTCCGCTGGTGGTATTGATCGATAATTTCTCGGCGAGTGCGAGTGAGATCTTCGCCGGCGCCATGCAGGATAACGACCGAGCTACTATTGTCGGCAGACGTTCGTTCGGTAAGGGACTGGTTCAGCAGCAGATGCCGTTTGAGGACGGTAGTGCGGTTCGTCTGACTGTGGCACGTTATTACACGCCGAGTGGACGTTGTATCCAGAAACCCTATACGATGGGCGATCAGGAGGACTACGAGCGCGATCTGGTGGAGCGCTGGGAACACGGCGAGTTCTATTCGGCGGACAGTATCCATTTCGCGGACACGACGGCGTATTACACGAAGGGCGGCCGTAAGATGTACGGCGGTGGAGGTATCATGCCTGATGTGTTTGTAGGCCGAGACACCACCCTCAATACACCTTGGTACAACCGCTGCGTGAACCTGGCGTACACCTATCAGTTTGCATACAAATACACGGATAAACACCGCAAGGAGCTGAGTAAGTTCAGCGATTGGCAGGCTCTTGAGCAGCATCTGATCAAGCAGAATATACTGCGTGAGTTCGTGCGTTTTGCCGAAGAGAAAGGCGTGGAGCCCAAGGAGGCAGAGATACAAAAATCGCGTCCGTTAATGACGCGACTTCTGCATGCTTATATCGTTCGTGACGTACTCGGTGACGAGGGTTTCTTCCCCTTGTTTGAGCGCGACGATGAGATCACTAAAGCCGCTGTAGAGCAGCTAATACAAAGCGATAAAACTTCTGCACGGTAGCAATGTTGACGCGCTCGTCGGGCGAGTGCGGATGTTCGATAGTCGGGCCGAAGGAGATCATCTCCATGTTCGGATAGTTGGCACCGATGATGCCGCACTCGAGGCCGGCATGGATAGTAACGATACGAGGAGAGGAACCAAACTCTTTCTCGTACGTTTCTTTCATGACCTTGAGTAAGTTGCTCTTGAAGTTAGGCTGCCATCCCGGGTATGCGCCGGAGAATTGGACATCTGCGCCGGCGAGCGAGAAAGCGGACTGGATGATGGATGCCAGCTCTTCCTTACGGCTCTCTACGTTCGAACGTGTCAAGCAGCACACTTCGATTTTACCCTCTTCGGTCTTGATCATCGCTACGTTATTGGAGGTCTCGACGATGTCGGGCATCTCGGTGATGAAGCGGTACACACCATGCGGGCATAGGGTGATGGCGTGGATAAGGAAATCTTGTACATCTTCCGGCAGTTCGGTCTTCGGGCACTCTACTTCGCTGGCCTTGAAGGTCAGATCGGTCTCCACGCCGTCAAACTCTTTGAGCCAGAGGTCTTCGTAACGATCCACGAGATCCTGCACGTCTTGATAACTCTCTTCGGGGATGGTGATGATAGCCGATGCCTCACGCGGGATGGCGTTGCGGAGCGAACCGCCTTCGACACATGCCAGACGAGCCTCGTAGTTAGCCACCGCATCCTTGAGGAAACGGAACAGGAGTTTGATCGCGTTGGCGCGCTGGAGATGGATATCGCAGCCCGAGTGACCACCTTTGCAGCCCTTGAGTTCAACCTTCAGTGCAATATCGCCCTCTTCGGTCTCAACAGGCTGATAGTCAAACGTAGCCGTCGTGTCGATACCGCCGGCACAACCCACATACAACTCGCCCTCGGTCTCGGAGTCGAGGTTGAGCAGATACTTGCCTTGGAGCCAACCTGCCTTCAGGTCGTTGGCACCGTACATACCGGTTTCCTCATCGATGGTGAAGAGTGCCTCCAGAGGCGGATGCACTACGTTCTTGTCGGCAAGGATGGACATCGCGGTGGCAACACCGATACCGTTGTCCGCACCGAGGGTCGTGCCGTTGGCCGTTACCCACTGACCATTATCTTCTACATACGCCTCGATGGGGTCTTTCTCGAAATCGAAGACCTTGTCGCTGTTTTTCTGGGGCACCATGTCCATGTGTCCTTGCAGGATCACACCCGGGTGGTTCTCCATACCCGGCGAGGCGGGTTTGCGAATGAGGACGTTTCCGATCTCGTCCTGCAGGGTCTCGAGACCGAGCGATTTACCGTAGTTGAAGAGGAAATCCGCGATCTCTTTGCGTTTACCGCTAGGACGCGGGATCTGAGTCAGGCTGTAGAAACTGCTCCACAAGCCTTTAGGTTCTAGATTTTTCATATTTTAATCAATTGTTACTTCTCCGCAGAGATTTTGGGTTATGAGTTCTTTGGCGTTTTCGGGGTTCTCGCCGAGGAGGAGCATCATCTTGGTGAGCAGCGCCTCGGTGGTGATATCATATCCGGAGAGGACGCCGGCTTTCATGAGGTTGAGCGAGACGGCATAGAGTCCCATCTCGACGGAACCGGTGTTACACTGCGTTTTGTTGACGATGATGATACCGTTGTCCACGGCCGTTTTGAGTTCTTTATAGAGCCATTTGTCGGTAGGGGCGTTGCCGGCACCGAAGGTCTCAAGGACGACACCTTTTAAACCGCGTGTACGTAAGAGCGCGCGCACGACCGGTTGGCGAATCCCCGGGAAGAGTTTGAGGACTGCGACGTTGGTATCGAAAGTCGTATGCAGGCGCAGCGGGGCTTCGGGATCGGAGTAATGAACGAGATGGGGCTGGTACGTAATATGTACACCGGCCTTGGCAAGCGCAGGATAGTTATAACTGTTGAAGGCCGAGAAATGCTCCGCATTCCGCTTGGTGGTGCGGTTCGCCCGGAAGAGCCGATCTTCGAAATAGATGGTCACCTCGGGTACGATCGCGTTGCCGTCTTCGTCCTTGGCAGCCGCTATCTCGATAGCCGTCAGCAGATTCTCCCTGGCATCGGAGCGCAGGACACCGACGGGTAGTTGGGAACCGGTGAAGACGACCGGTTTGGACAGGTTTTCCAACATAAAACTGAGCGCCGATGCCGAGTAGGACATCGTGTCCGTACCGTGCAGGATGACGAAGCCGTCGTACTCCTCGTAATGGTCAAAGACCATCCGCGCCATGCGTACCCAACAATCGGGATTGACGTCGGAAGAGTCGATGAGGGGCGAGAAGGCCTGGATGTCGACCTGCACAGCGCCGGCGAAAAGTTCCGGCATATAGGCTTTGAACGTGTCTATATCCGCCGGTACGAGCGCTTGTGTAGCCGCATCACGCACCATCGTGATGGTGCCTCCCGTTGAAATCAAAAGAACTTTACTCATGGTATTTTTCTTTTTTCCGCTGCAAAATTACAAAAATTCTTGCACATATGCAAAAAAAATCGTAAATTTGCAGCGATTTTTAAGAATATGGCAGCACGTATCTTGATTATAGACGGCGATGTCACCCTCTCGACGGTGCTCAGCGATTACTTGGACAGTCGGGGCTACAAAGCGATGCGGGTGAGTGACGGCAAAGCGGGACTGGAAGCTTTGTCGGCGGAGCATTGGGATGCTGTACTGATGGAGCTGCAGGGCGTGGGCATGAACGGGTATGATCTGCTGAAAAACATCCGTCATCGTTTGCCAAATATTCCGCTGCTGGTACTGACCGTGCGCAGTGATCGCGAAGACCAGATGCGTGCTTTTCAGTTGGGCGCAGACGACTACCAGATCAAGCCCTTCACGATGGATATTCTCATCTGCCGCATCGAGGCGCTGCTACGCCGCGTACGGGCGTTTGAAGAGAACAAACAGAAGGTGTTTGAGTTGAACGGACATACCTTCGATTCGCTCCATCAGACTTTCGACGGGCAGCATATGTCCGCGCGGGAGAGTGACCTGCTGTTGATGCTCGCTCGGCATGAGGGCGAGGTGGTGGACAGGCATAAGATCTTATCGGCGCTCTGGAAGGAAGACAACGCGTTCACGGCTCGCTCGCTCGGCGTCTATGTCAACCATCTGCGCGGGTTTATCAAAGCGGCACAATACGAGATTATTGCCGTGCGTTATAAAGGATATAAGCTCGTTAACAACGAGCGTTGAATGTTTACTGTTTAGAGATATGAAAATTATTGCTCCAAGTGTGTTGTCCGCCGATTTCGGACATCTGGCACAAGACTTAGAGATGATCAACCGTAGCGAGGCCGACTGGCTGCATATCGATGTGATGGACGGTACGTTTGTGCCGAACATATCGTTCGGTTTTCCGCTGATGGAACCGATGCGCAAGTACTGCAAAAAACCGCTGGATGTGCATTTGATGATTGTGCATCCCGAGAAATACGTAGAGCGCTTCTGCGACGCCGGTGCCTGGTCGGTGGGTTTCCACTTAGAGGCCGTCAATGATCCGATGCCGGTGCTGGACATGATTAAAGCGAAGGGTGTTCGCACTTGCCTTACCATCAATCCGGATATTGACGTGAAACGCCTCGTGCCGTACTTGGACAAGGTGGACATGGTGCTGCTGATGTCGGTCTTTGCGGGCTTCGGAGGCCAGAAATTCATCCCGGAAACAATGGACAAGATCCGTTTCATACGCGAGGAGATTGACTACCGCGGACTGAATACGCTGATCGAAATCGATGGTGGGGTCAATACCCAGAATGCCGCCGAACTCTTCGCCGCCGGCGCAGACGCCCTCGTAGCCGGTTCTGCCGTCTTCAACGCCCCAGACCCCGAAGAAGCCATCCGAAAAATGAAGGGCCAACCATAAAACCTGCTGCAAATCCCCGTAAATACACGGGTTGCAACGGAGGTTTATTGGGTGATTAGTGCGTGATTATTGTGTGATTAATGCGTGATTCGATTCTTGACCATATAAGGGCCTATCCGATGGTTGTATTGCTGCTGCCGCTGGTAGCAGCAATACTCTTGTTTATAGAGCGTCCTCCGAAGTACGCACCCAAGACGCCACCCAACGCTATGCAACAGATGCTCTATGGACGCTTAGCCGCAGCAGGACTGGAAGGCGATGAGTTAGCGACGGTCGGTGCGTTGACGCTGGGTTACAAAGAGGATCTGGATAAGGATCTGCGACGTCATTTTCAGGCTTCCGGCGCGGCGCATGTACTGGCCGTCAGTGGTTTGCACACGGGTATCATCTACGGTCTTCTGATCGCGTTATTAACCTTGGGAGGTCGCTTCAAACCGATGCATGAGAACCGATTCGGTCGGTGGACCATCAGTTTGGTTATCATCGGGGCAATGTGGGGGTACGCGTGGTTGACCGGCATGACGCCATCGGTGGTGCGCGCAGTACTGATGGTGACGATTTTTGAGGTCGGGCACATGGCATATAAACGCAGTTTCAGCATCAACACGATCGCCGCGGCGGCGGTACTCATCCTGCTTGTTAAACCGACAGATTTATGGAGCATCAGTTTCCAACTGAGTTTTGCGGCGACCGCGGCGATTGTGCTCTTTATGTCGGCTTGGAGCCCGGCAGTCTCGTCATCCAGTATGCCGAAAATCGTGCGTTATGTACTGGGGATTATTCTGGTGAGTCTGGCGGCACAATTAGGAACGCTGCCCATCACGATGGTGTATTTCAAGCAGGTGAGTACGTATTTTCTGCTGACCAACCTGATGGTGCTACCATTAGCGAGTTTGTTGGTGCCCTGCGGATTGGCAACAATCGCTTTAGGCGGCAGTACCGCAGGGGTGGTGGTAGGCAAAGCCACTTGGGCATTGGCGTGGGCAATGAATCATGCCGTCGAATGGATCGAGTCCTTGCCCGGAAGTACTGTCAGCGCCCATATAAACGGGTGGATGGTAGCGATTTACTACGCACTTTTACTATTATTTTTCGTGTTTATGCCTAAAAAAGTAAATTAAATTTGCGTAATTCGGATTTTTTTTGTACTTTTGCGCCCGATTTTGATTATATAAAATAAAATGAAAAAACTCTATACGATATTGATGCTGATCTGCTTCGCGCTTAGCGTGTACGCAGAAACAGAGTTCACGTTCACCTCGTCGGCAGACCTGAACCAAGAAAAGGACGGCATCACGGTGGTTTTGGGCAAAGGTTCTAACACGCAAGCGCCCACAACTGGCACTGATTATGAAACAGGCATGGTAGAAATGCGCATGTATACCAACAACACCATCACTGTTTCTTCGGAGGATGCGCTGACAAATATCCAACTGGTCTTTGCCAAACGAGGAGCAAAAGCGTATGCCGGTTTAAGTGCAAACCCCGGTACACTAACTCCTGGTGGCGAGTCTACCAGCATAACGGACTGGAAAGTGGATAGTTGGGCAGGTAGTGCAACCCAAGTTGTTTTCACCATTACCGGTAGCGGTCAACGCAACCTTCGTAGCATTGTTATTGACGGAGATCCGGTTGTTATTGTGCCCGAAGAAGAAGCTCCGCTGCCTACCGAGGACGATCTGGATTGGACGTACGAGTACCAAGAACCGGAAATAGTTCATACGCCGGATACTAATATCTTCCACAAGGAATATGCGTTCATTGACGGTAATATCCTTGTTCATTGCGATTCGGGCTCTATTAACAAGGCGCAGAACGAGAAACCTGCTGCCTTCTCATGCATTCAGAACCGCTCTATCACTTTCACCGCTACGCAGTACATCAAGGGTATCGCAGTCAAAGGTACGCTGAAGAAGAATCATGAGACCTCCACTTCGCGAGGAGACATCTCTTACTATATTGACGAGAACGAAGAACCAACCGGTGACCCGGTACTCGTTGTACGCAATATCAACGCAATGAGTGTGACGCTCACATGCACGAAGAACATCAGTTTCGAAGAGGTGAAGGTATACTTCGAAGAGAACCCTGATCCGGTAGGTACAGAGATTGATGTACCGGGCGAGACTTTCTTCTTGGAATACGACACAGCATCCGTTGAATACGACCCGGACGAATCAGAGAGCGGCAAGCATGTTTACTCGCTCTACATATGGGACAAGACAAACGAATTCATCTACCTGACACTGGATATCAACGTTCCTGAGCAGAATAAGTTCGTCGGCACATATGCCATTGAAAGCGGAAACATGACGGAGGAGTCCTTCTTCCAGTACGGCGAAGAATATGAAGACTACTCCTATGCAACCGAAGGTCAGATGGTCATCCGCAAGGAGAATGGTGCTTATATCATTTCGGGTTATATCACCTGCGAAAATAAGAACACCTATAACTTCTCATATACCGGTATTATTGAAGGCGGTCTCGATGAAGATGCACCGGAAGGTATAAACGAGATTAACAGTGAATTCAAGGCACAGAAAGTGCTGCAAAACGGGCAATTATATATCATTCGAAACGGTCGTACCTATACGGCAGAAGGAGCAGTAGTTAAGTGAAGCGATTAGCATACATAGGACTGGTTATAGCACTGGCGTTCGGCTGGTGGAGTTCCGTTTTGGCGCAAACCAAGAAACTGCCGGAGGTCACGAGCACTGAAGGTCGTGAGTTCTTTGTGGCGTGGTTGCCGAACGTAGCCAGTAAGATTGATGATCCGGATTTAAATCTGCAGTTGATTGCCAACTCACGGGAAGAAAACCATATACGCGTGGAGTATGCCGGTGGTACCTATCGCGACTACACCATCCCCGGTGGTCAGCACACGTTGGTCATTGATGACTTGGACAAGACGCTCATCTATTGGGATATCGACCAGAGCGAAGATGAGTTGGTCATCGACAAGGGTATCCGCGTTTATAGTTTGGACGACAAAGTCTTCACACTCTACTCTATCAACCAGAACGGTGCAGAAGGTTCGATTTCGTTCGATGGCGCACATATCCTGCCGGTTGAGGCCTTAGGTACCGAGTATATTGTTCAGACGAGTAACGATGATGCAATCGCCACTGAGTTCGTTGTCATGTCCACGCGCCCCGGTGTGACGAACGTGACGCTGAACCTGCCGGTAGAAAGTCGTAAAGGTATGCCGCCGATGATACAATTCACCGGAGCCAAGCAGATTTATATTGTTCGTTCCAAAGCGCACGACCCCACGTTGACCAATGACAACATCAGCCTCTCCGGTGCCACCGTTTGTGCGGATCAACCGGTCGCTGTATGGAGCGGAAACCAGCACGCTGTCATTCCGAAAGCATTGGAAGGTAGCCATGATCATGCGTACGATCAGTTACTGCCGGTTAATAAATGGGGCAAAGAGTTTATCGTGCCGCTGACCGGTCTCTACACACAATGGAATGAAGTGCATGTGATCGGTCTGCAAGAAAATACGACCGTCGACTGGTGGAACCGCAAAGGACAGACCACTACTGTTCAGCATCAGCAGTTCACGCTCAGCCAGTCGGATGACTCGCTGATTATCGTGAAAGCATCGATCGCCACGCCCACCATGGCGAATAACACCATGTACATCACGGCTGACAAACCCGTACAGGTGTATCTCTATACGTCCCGAGAAGGTTCTAACCCGTACGACGACGAGAATGTGGAACGCCACAATCAGGGTGACCCGTCCACGACACTCATCCCGCCGGTGGAGTATTTTACTGACACGGCTATCTTCCGCACATTCAATGGTGGATTGCAGAACTTATCCCACCAAATGATTCTTTGGGCTAAAACAACAGACAACATCCAATTGGACGGTGTTTCTATCGCAAGTTCTTTCACCCCGGTAGGCACCTTTGCGCCCGGTTATTCAGTGGCACGCATAGACATCACCGATGGTGTACACACCGTCACGGCACCAAGCAAAGCCTTTACCGGCTACGTGTATGGTATGGATGACGGTCAGGCGTATCTCTATCCCGTGGGATATGACTTCACGCCGAAAAAGGATTCATTGTTCTTGATGGGAGCGGCTGGTGAATACCCTGTGCATGGATCGGAGTGGAAAAACAGAGCAATCAGTAACACCGAAAGCGGTTGGCATCTCGACAAGACCTTGTTGGATAATGGCACATACCTGTTGGACTCGATTTTTGTTTGCGATAGTACGACCTTAGATTTCCCGATCAAGACCTACGAGGCTTGGTATAAAGTAAGATGGGAGATTGAGGGTTCCATACAGGGATTCGTTCCTGTTGATCCGGAAGAGCAATTAGCAGCTGATGCGGGTGTCACTCGTCCGGAATTGGAGCATCAGTTTGTTTTGTTGCCCAGCGAACAGAACCGTGAGCCGTTTGAGGACTTTGAGGTACGCGGCATCTTGATTCGCAAACCTATTATCTGTAACATTCCGGAAGACAAATGGGAGCGCGACACGTTCAACACTATCGTGCGTGTACTTCGTCAGTACGACGATACCACATGGCGCGCTATCTGCTGGGGCGACACCGTGGAGTTCTTTAGAGACACGGTATGGGACGGATCAACCTACACGATACAGAAGACCATCTTTAACAACGAATCCAGCACCCCGGACAGCATCGGACAATGCAAATACCAATTAGGTGCCAATACCATCACCCGCCGTTATATCTCAAGCGGCGGTTGTGACTCGTTGAGTACACTCAAGCTCTTCGTTTGTTCACCAAGTTTGCAACAGAAAGATACGGTGGTATGCGAAAATGGACTGGGGACATTAGGCAAAGTATTCGGCGATTTCTTTAATCGCTACGGGGACGGCCCTGCCAACACATGGCCGAAAGCGGATACGCTTCTCTATGACACCTTACGTGCGACGGCTTGTATGGATGACCCCGATTGGCAGGAGTTTGCCCCGCATTGCTTATCGTTCAACGGCTGCGACTCGGTATATAAGTTGCACCTAAAAGTGATGACGGTGGTAAATAACCGGATACGCAAGAGCCAGTGTATGTCGCAAGGTACTACCTACGTATGGAAACAAGATAAGAGCGACCGCATTATTGCCACTTTCCATGCCGAAGATTTCAAAAAGGACTCGCTGTACACCTTCCGCGACACGGTTAAGTACGTCAACTGTGACGGTTGTCCCCCCGGCGGTTGTGATAGCGTGATTAACTTCTTGCAGTTGATGTTCGTCAGCGATGCGGGACAGGCGCATACGATCCATGTGTGTCAAGGCGACCAATACACCTACCGCAGTCAGACGAATGTCACCGCTACATATAACTTCGACTCGGACGGCAAGTTGTGCAACACGCCATACAAACACGAATTAGAGGTAGAGATCAAAGAAGGCGGAGAGGTGTTGTGTAGTTTCACGGATACGCTTACTTTCTATGTTGATACAGTTTATAAGAACCAATTATCGTACGACACCGTTTGTTGGAACCCGCAAGACGAGCATCAGACTCACGCATGGAAGAACCATCCTAATTATAGTGCGATTCCGATCACATACCCGGGATTGTTCCAATACATTGACACACTCCATACGCAGAAGATCGGTGATGCCGGCGGATGCGACTCGATCTGTATACTCTACTTGCGCGTCGGAGAGCCATACACGATGCCGACTATCGACTCCATCTGCGATGACGGAGCATTCACATGGGAGGATACGTTGTTCTATGGTGCGAACTACACGGGCATCATACCGGAGAAGAGTAAACGGGTAGAGTTGGGTGTATATACCTCTCGCCGCGATACGGTTTCGCAGTATCAATGTGACTCGATCCTGACGTTGACGCTGACCGTTTGGCAGACATATGTGGCAGATCGCAAAGACACCGCTATCTGCGCCAACCAGGAATATATATTCTATGACACGATATGCAACACGGCGGCGAAGCCTTGGATTCCCGGACAGACGTACGTGTTAAAGAAAAACGTACCTTCTATCCACCATTGCGACAGCGCCGTACTGCATTACGTGACGGTTTATCCGGTTTATCTGGACGAACACGAACTCAACGATACCGTTTGTAAACAACCGGGGGCAACATACGACTGGACAGGCCATCCGGATTGGACAGGCAGTCTGTCCTTGGACGATGCAGGCACATACGAGATTGTCGATTATATGCATACAGCCAATAATTGCGACTCGATTGTGAAAAAGACCGTGGTTATATTGCCGAGTTACGATCTGAAGTTTAAGGACATGATATCGAGTGAGGACACGATACATTGGGAAGGACGTATCTACGCCGGTGAGAAAGCGGTGTTTGACCCGGAAGGCAAAGAGGTGGTTGTTGTGAGAGGCGTGAATGTTATTGTCGATTCGCTCCATACCGATTCGATTGGAAACTACTCCTGCGACTCGATACGCACATTGACGCTCACCATCGGACAAATCTTCCGCGACACCGCATACGATGCTACGTGTGCTAACTGCGGTACGTATAACTGGATCATTAAGAGTCCGATAACAGGTGAGGACACCACGATTTATATCACCGATCTGCCGGCAAAGTACGAAACACGCGTGTACTACGATAGTCTCAAGACCTCGCTGGACTACGACTCAATCTACGTGCTGTACCTCACCGGATACCCTAATTACGACTACACAGACAATGGTGAGATCTGTCAGGGGCAAACATTCGATTGGATCGGGCATTATTCTGTGCCTACCACCTCGCACGGCATCATGACTTCGGTGGACTCCATAAAGACGGACACCATCTACACGAATCCGAAGACAGGTGCAGTGAAGCGTATACGATGTGATAGCGTTTGGACACTAACCCTCACTGTTCATCCGACCTATAATGACCGCTATGTAGAACTAACCGATCATCGTAGCATGGCGTCCAACGACACCATCTCGCATTTCGTCAGCCCCCATATGCTCTTCGTGGGCTACGACTTCGATTTTGATGCCGCCCAAACGACCAAGGAGGCGTTGGAGGCGCAGTACGACAGCGTAATCTACATCCCGAGAGAGGACGGATTGTTCCACCGCGACTCGGTAATCGGCATATCGATGTATAACTGCGACAGTGTGCATTATGTCAACATCGCCATCTGCGAAGTGAAGTTTACCCAAATCGTGGACTCGATTGGTGATAATGACACCACCTGGTATTTCGGTGGAGACGCACCGGAGCATTCTTTGCCTTTAGTGACCGGAGAGAAATTCCATTTGGATTCGATTGATTACACTATACCTACCGGCCGTACGGTGCGCGAGTACCTGTTCATCGACACCCTTATCACCGCTAGCGGATGCGACTCGATCGTACACGACAGCGTCTATGTCTTCCCTACGTACCGCTTTGAGTTTGACACCGCCGTATGCTCCAACACACGCTACGACTGGCGTCAGTACACTAACCTCAATCGGTACTACTCCAATTATTACTACGATTCGGTGGGTTACACCGTCGGCACGCATACATTCGACTCCGTCTATGTTCTCGGACTCGATGTGATGCCCTCCGGTTTGTGGCAGTACGACACCATCCTGTGTATGAACGACACGCTCCGATGGCATTATCAAACGATATTCTACCGCCCCGGAGGTCTCAAGTACGTGGAGGCAGTATACAAGGATGAGAATTCCGTCTGCGGCGATGTGTATCGGATGTATCTAACCTTCATGCCTTTCTACGGTTCCCAACTCGTTGATTACGATACCATCTGCCAGTTTGACCCGTACGGATGGGTTAGTCCGGGTGAGACCAAAGAACATACGGAGGCGCTATACGATGAAGCAGGAAATAAGATTGACTTCATCACGACGGATGTGGAAGGGGATTTCATCTATTACGATAGTCTGAAGACGGTAGGTTGCGGATGTGACTCGGTTTATACGCTTCATCTGCATATTTATCCGACCCATCGTTTCGTGACGGAGACGGCGATATGTACCGGAGATGATTTCGAATGGATTGTCAAAGATCAGGAGGGCAACGATTCGATTGTTCATTACCAATCGGATGTCACGACACATATCTTCGACACGATTGCAGGAACGACGACTAATGGGTGCGACTCGAGTTATTACCTGCATGTGTTCGTTGATCAACCGTACGCATATTATATCGACACAACGCTCTGCGCCGCGGACGAACACTTCACGTGGAACGGCAAGAGTTACGATGCCCAGATAGCCGCTTCGAGCACGTGGCTCACACCGCAGGAGTTCTATGATACGATCTTCGAGCAAACCGTTCGCGGTCATTGCGACTCGACGATGTATCTGCATCTGACTATCGCACCGAGCGGCGACTCAATCTGGACGGATTCGATGTGTCTCGGCGAGACCTACATGCTCTTTGAGCGGGCGATCACGCAAGCCGGTTATTACGAGATGCGGCATGAGAACTACTGGGGTTGCGAGACGAACTACAAGTTGACGCTCGAGAATATCCCGGCAACCATCTTCCATCTGTCGGTAGATCCGGTATGCTATGACGAAGAAGGCGTAGCAAACAACTATACCATCCGCTATACGTACGAGGGCGAGTTCGCACCGATTACCTATAGTCTGAAGTACGACTCCATCGCACATTCGATTGGTTTTGAGGACGAAGAAGATGTTCCGCTGTACGGAGCGAAGACCTTGTCCTTGCCCGTGCCGAGTGTAGCAGCGAAGAGTTATCCGCGGCCGGGATACTACGATGCGGTCATCTCCTTTAAGAACGGTGTCTGCCTGACGGACAGCATGATGCGGTATCCGTTTAAGATGGAGATGCGTTATCCGTCATGGATCATGGAGCAGCGACATAACGATGTGATTGCGTTGCTCAATGAGAAATACAACGGCGGCGGTTACACCTGGTCGGCTTACCAGTGGTACGAGAACGACCAGATGATGGAAGGTCAGACGAAGCCGTATCTGCATGTACCGACCGGTCTCACACCGGATGCGGCGTACAGCGTAGCGATGACACGTACAGACGATAACGTTACCGTACGTACCTGTCCGATCATCGCAACCTATAAGGTCGATGCGATTGTGCCGACGATGGGTTATCTTTCCGTCACACCGACCTGCGTCGTAACCGGTCATCCGTATGTTAATATCCTCTCCCGTCATGACGGCACCTACCGCGTGACAACCGATAACGGCCAGCATGTGAGCGACGGTGTCTTCCGCGCCGACGTGACGGAGATACGTCTGCCGGAATCCGAAGGACTGTATATCGTACAGCTCTGGTCGGATGCCACGCCGGAAGAGCCTTATAGAGCAATTAAAGTATTAGTAAGTAAACAATGTCCAAACTGCGATACATCATCCTTCTGACGCTTTGCTTCGTTTGTGCGCTCACATGGGCACAGAAACGCTACTCAGCTTCCAATCAGTCGGAGTATGAGATAAGCAAGACGCGCGGCATCTCCACCAAAGACGTGGAGAACCAGACCGATGTGCTGTGGGGTCTGCATGCCTCGCAGTATTCGGGGTCGCATCACCTGATCGGATTCTCGGTGGAAAGCAGTTGGACGTCGTTGGTTAGTTCGATGCCGAATGTATCTGCTGCCCCGGGCGGTGGAGGCGCAGGGTTCCATCTGCTGTATGAGTATCAGTACAGCGGTTTCATCCTCCAGACGGGTCTGGGTGTGACCTATCAGTATGCCGTCAATAGTCTGTCCGACACCGCGATGTACCACTATAACATGCCTGACCAATGGAGTAGTACCGATGGTGCCACCTATACGCTCAAGCATACCTTTACCGAGCGTCGAGACCGAACACAGAACCTCTACGGACAGATTCCGTTGTATGTGGGAGGCTATATTTTTGGTTCTCGCGGTATCGGTTATATACTCGGCGGTATCCATGCCAACTACGCTTTCTGGGGCAATACCCGTCAGACGATGCTCGGTTCGACCACCGGCCTCTATGAGCGCTATGTAGGCGTATGGGAAGAGATGGACAATCACGGTTTCCGGAAGAACGTACCGGTGGAGCGGGATGGCAAGCAATTGAAACTCAATTTCGACTTGATGGCGCATCTCGAGATGGGTTATGAGTACAACACGCGTCAAAACGTCAAGAACTACCGTGTACGGCCGAGTGACCGCTTGGATGGACGTATCCGTTTCGGTGCGTTTGTGGATTTCGGCATGCTCAATATATGTTCCAACCCCAAGAATGTCCTCTACGACATCCCTGAGAGTACAATCTATGACTTCCCGACTTATCAGATAGCACATGTCTTCTCTACACAAGACGCCAAACAATTCTGGGCACGCAATCTGTTCGTCGGCGTACGAATCACTTTCCTCTTCGGTTTCCAACCGAAAGAACACTGTATCCTTTGCGACCCGTGGCGGCACTAATCGTATGATTCGCTATACGCTCTCCGAACTATGTGCCGAGATAGGCGAAGCGCTGAACGAATGTCTGGCGCCTTCTTACTGGGTGCAAGCGGAGATCAGTAGTTTGAGTATCAAAGGCGGACATATGTACCTCGAGCTCATCGATGGAAAGACCGCCAAGATGCGTGCTACATGCTGGTCAGGAACGCAGGAGATGCTCATGGCCTATTTCGAGTCCGAAACGGGTCAAGTTCTACAAGCAGGTATGAAAGTGTTGGTGGAAGCCGAAGTACACTATCATCCCGTTTACGGGCTAAGCCTTTCTATCATCGGCATCGATCCGGCTTATACCATCGGCGATATAGCGCAACAACGTCAACGGACTATTCAGCAACTGGAGAAAGACGGATTGTTGGATGCCCAACAACTTCTCCCCCTCCCTACCCTCATCCGACGCATCGCTGTTATCTCATCGCCGAATGCCGCGGGCTATGAAGATTTCAAGCATCAATTGGATAATAGTCCGTATCGGTTCGAGACGCAACTGTTCGGTGCTACCATGCAAGGTGAAGGAGCCGCTAAATCGATCATTGCCGCCTTAGAGGGGATATCGGGCTTTGATGCGGTCGCTATCATCCGAGGCGGTGGTGCAACGACTGATTTGAGTTGTTTTGACAACTATGAGCTATGTGCCGTTTGTGCGCAGTTTGACTTGCCTATCCTCAGCGGTATAGGTCACACGCGCGATGTGAGCATATTGGATCTCGTAGCACATGAAGCACTGAAGACACCGACTGCCGTGGCGGAATGGTTGATTCACCGGATGGATGAACAGATGGCGAAGGTTGCGGATCTGATGCTTCGTCTGCAACGTACAGCAGAACGGCAGATTCTTATTCGCCGGCATCGCGTGGAGATGCTGGAGCAACGACTGCTGGCTTGCAATCCCGAGCGTATCTATCAACGGGGGTATAGTCTGCTGACCAAGAACGGTAAGATTGTTCGGAGTGTGGAAGAGCTTCTACCAGGGGATAAAGTGACCACTCATCTCACGGACGGATCGCGTGATTTAAAGGTATGATACTCGCCAAGGAACAACGGATAGCAGCCGCTATACTCTTCGGTATAGCCCTCATCTCGTGGGTGGTTGTGGCTGTTTGGCCATCCCGCCAACCGGAAGAACAGAAAAAGCCACATAAGAAATCCTGGGAGGAACGCAAAGATTCGATTCGCATCGCGGATTCGCTGCGCTACGTACAATGGAAAGAAGAGCGCGAGCAACGGTATGACTCGTTTCGTATGGCCGACTCGATGCGGCACGAGGCATGGAAGATAGAACGCCAAGCCCGCTGGGACTCGATGCGGGTTGCGGATTCCCTCTGGCGCGACTCAGTAGGCTGGCGGTACGCAAAGAAGGTGAAGAAAGACACCATCCTTGATCTCAATCATTGCGACACGACGGAGTTACAACTCATTCGCGGCATCGGACGTTATACAGCGGTGCAGATTATTCAGTATCGCGAACGACTCGGTGGCTATTACAGCCCCGAACAACTGAAGGACGAAGCGCTTGGCAAATTCAGCCTCGATACGCTGCTATATCATTTCATCGTCGATACAGCGGCTATACAACGAATCCCCGTCAACAGCTGCTCTATCGAACGCCTACAACGCCATCCGTATATCCGCTACGAACAAGCGAAGGCTATTTATAATCTTCGCCGCAAATCGACGAGGCTGAACTCAATAGAGGAGTTGTTTCCCCTACCGGAAATGCATGAAGACGAGGTAAAACGGGTAGCTCCGTATCTGAGTTTTGAGTAAAAAATAAGGAAAAATTTGCATATATGCAATTTTTGTTGTAAATTTGCAGCCGGAAATGAAAAACATCTAACTTACATTAGTATGAAAGCACTGATTAAATCATCCATCCTTTTCGCAGCCGGAGCAGCTGTAGGCGCTGCCGTTGCATTGTACGTCACTTCCGAGGCCGGTCAACAGGCACGTGAAAAACTGAAAGACTTGGTTGAGGAGGCCGAAAAGAATGTAAAAGAAGTCTATGAGGCTGCGGTTCAGCCCAAGAAAAAATCCGCCAAGAAACAGAGTAAAAAGGAGGTATAAGTATGTTTAGTGAATTGATAGAGCAACTCAAAGGCGAAGTTACCCGCTACGGGAAAGCCGTCGGCAAAGTGGGTCAACTCCGTTTGATCGGCATTGTAAGCCGCGTACTGGGTTTATTCCTGCTGATTCTCAATATCTCGTTGTGTGTACTGGCACTCTTCGCCTTTGGTTCTGTAGCCGCCATTGACGCGATGTCCGCATACCTGCCTGTATGGGCGGCGGCGCTGATTGTGGGAAGTTTTTATCTGCTGCTAATCATCGTAGCCATTTGTGCCCGCAAACCTCTTTTTATTCATCCGTTTATTGCGTTGCTTTCCAAACAACTCATCCATACGCAGGAAGAGTTGGAGTTCGAGACGCTCAAGGCTGAGAAGGACGTAGAGTTGGAGGCCATACGTATTGAGACGAACGTGAATAATGCCGTGAATGAGTTTCATTTCTTTACGAACCTTATCTCCGGTTTCTGGAAAATGTTGTTCAAAAGAAAAGTTAAAAAACAATAAATCAGCAAAAAAGTGGCATACACTATTGTGTATGTCATTTTTTTTTTGTAATTTTGCACGCAAAATTGATTTTTATAGCAAATGAAGCGACATATTGCCATCATAGCCGGCGGAGACAGTAGCGAACATGAGGTATCGCTGCGTTCGGCGGCGGGCTTATATTCCTTTATGGACAAGGAGCGCTACGACATCACAATCGTAGTGTTTGACAGTAAGGATTGGCACACGGAGGACGGGTGTCCTATCGATAAAAATGATTTTTCTTTTACGCGTGGGGGCGTGAAGCACACTTTCGATTTCGCGTACATCACCATCCATGGTACACCGGGTGAGAACGGTATTCTGCAGGGCTACCTCGATATGATCGGTATGCCGTACAGTTGTTGCGGCGTTTTAGCCGCAGCGCTGACGTTCAACAAGTATGCATGCAACCATTATCTGTCGTATTTCGGTTTCCACATCGCAAACAGCATGATGCTGCGTGCCGGACAGAAGTTGCCTAACGCACCGAAGATCGCCGAGACCCTCGGCCTGCCCTGTTTTATCAAATCGAACGTGGGCGGTTCGTCCTTCGGTTGCACCAAAGTGAAGACGGTTGAGGAAGTTTATCCCGCTATCGAGCGTGCGTTCCAAGAAGGCGATGAGGTCATCTGCGAGTCGTTCATGCAAGGTACCGAAGTGACCTGCGGCGTGTATAAGACCAAGACCAAAGCGGTCGCATTCCCGATCACCGAGGTAGTGACGCATAATGAATTCTTCGACTACGATGCCAAATACAAAGGTCAGGTAGATGAGATCACCCCGGCACGTATCCCCGATGCGCTGCGCGATAAGATCCAAGCGGAGACCCTGCGGTTGTACGATATCATCGGTGCGCAAGGTATCATCCGGGTGGATTGGATCATCACGGGCGAGAAGATCAACCTCCTCGAAGTGAACACTACCCCAGGTATGACGCCGACGAGCTTCATTCCGCAGCAGGTTCGTGCCGCCGGACTCGATATCAAAGATGTACTCACCGATATTATAGAAAACAAATTCGCATGATCGATATTAACAAAAAAATAGAACAACTCGATTGGAGCAAAGAGCCGAAGGGCTTGTATGAACCGATTGCCTACACCCTTGCTTCGGGCGGGAAACGTTTGCGTCCGACCCTGGCACTGATAGCCGCGGAGTGTATCGCCAACGGTGGTCTGCTGAACGGCGATGCGATGGAGAAGACCCTTCCGGCGGCTTTGGCGCTGGAGGTATTCCATAACTTCACACTGCTCCATGACGACGTGATGGATCGCGCAGAGGTTCGTCGTGGACGACCGACCGTGCATGTGAAGTGGAACGACAACACCGCTATCCTCTCGGGCGACCAGATGCTCATTGAGGCCTATAAGCTGCTGAGCGACGTACCGGCAGACAAACTGCCGCAAGTGCTGAAGTGGTTCAATGAGATGGCGACGGGCATCTGCGAGGGACAGCAGTATGATGTGGATTTTGAGCATATGAGTCAAGTGACCATCGCCGACTATATGAAGATGATCGAACTCAAGACCTCTGTGCTCTTGGCCAACGCGATGCGTATCGGCGGATACATCGCAGGTGCGGACGAGGCGCAGCAGAAAGCGCTCTACCAGTATGGCCTGCATATCGGGTTGGCGTTCCAGATCCAAGACGACATCCTCGATGTCTATGGTGATCCGAACACCTTCGGCAAGGCCATCGGCGGAGATATATGCGCGAACAAGAAAACTTTGTTGCTGCTTACCGCTATGGAGACGGCCGACGCCGAGAGCAAAGCCGAGTTACTCCAATGGCTCTTGGTGACCGATCGCAATGAAGAGAAGATCGCCGGTGTGACGGAGATATACAACCGTCTGGGTGTACGTGAAGCGGCCGAAACCGTTATGGAAGAGCACACGGCTGTCGCGCTGAAGCAATTAGACAAACTGCCGCAGAACGCGGCCTGCGAGCAACTGCGTGAGCTCGCAGAGAAACTTGTAACACGTAAATCGTAAATAGAATTATGCCTTATCGTCGATTACCAAACACGGATTTAGCTCGCCTCCATGCGCTGCAAAACGCTATCCAGCGTGCACAGGGCGCGGATTATACCGAGCAGGTCATTCCGTACAAGACACTGGCGGAAGCCCAACGTTTTCTCGTTCAGTTCGAGAACGTGGTGATGCAATCCAAGGATAACTATAAGTCCACGGTCAATGCCAATAAACAATACCGCCACATCGTGCAGAACGCACGTATGTACATCTCGCATTTCATTCAGGTGCTCAACCTGGCTGTCATCCGGGGTGAGATCAAGAAAGAGCAGAAACTGCTGTACGGCCTCGACCCGCACCAACATGTAGTACCTGACTTGTCGCAGGAAGAATACCTGCTGGAATGGGGAAAGAAAATCATTGAGGGTGAGCAGAAACGTATGGCTAACGGCGGATTCCCGATTTACAACCCGGCTATCAATAAGGTGAAGGTGCACTATGATATCTTCTGCGAGCACCAGCGTCAGCATGCTTTCCATGTGCAGAACACGGAGCGTGTGCATGACAACCTTGAGCCGCTGCGTGTACAGGCTGATGAGATGATCCTCCATCTATGGAACCTCATAGAGGACTTCTATAAGAACGAATTGCCCTACGCCAAACTGATGAAATGCCAGCTATACGGCGTCATCTATTACTACCGCAAGGGCGAAATGAAACTTTCGGCCGAGAGCGACCGAAAGTTACAGCAGATACGCGATAGTCAACCGACTATCCAATGGTCTGTTGAGGAGTGATAATGCGATCCATCTTCGGCTCGCCGATCAGGTGCGGGATATCGTGCTTCTTAAGTTGATAATGATAGCAGACACCGATTTTTTTAGCGGACAAGTGCTTCTTTAAGAACTTATCATAATAGCCTCCTCCGCGACCGATACGATGGCGATGCTGATCGAAGACCACACCGGGCACCAGAATCAGATCAATGGCACCTTTATAGGTTCTCGTCTGAGGCTCAGGAACGCCCAAACGCCCCTTACGCATCATATCCTCGCCGTCATAGGGACGAACCTCCATCGAGTGTCGATGGGTGACAGGTAACAAAAATGTTTTTTGATCCGCATACTTGGTGAGCAACGGACGCAAGTCCACCTCATTATGAATCGGATAATAGAGCAATACTACTTGGGCGTCACGGAAAGCCGACATCCGCTCCAACTGAGCGATGATCTGTGCCGACTGATCCGCCACCTGCTCCTTGGTCATGATGCGACGCTGCTGCTCCACAATAGCGCGAAGCGCAGCCTGCTCGCGGCGAATGCGGAACCAAGGAAACCACATTTTGAAGTCATGTATTTGTGATTCAAATAACATAATACGTTTGATTTTACCTTTGCGGCTGCAAAGGTACAAAAAAAAATTGAAATGCGCAAATTTTTATACATATTAATCGTTTTTTTTGCTGTATTGCTGTGCAGTTGTGAAAGTTCATCAACTACCTCTCAGCCCTCTTCCGTTGCACAGTTAAGCGCTTTCGGCTTCGCCTCCAATGACTCGATGCCGGGTTTGGCAGCAGCTGTCTTCACTATCGAGGAGCGCCTGGATACGGGTTTAGTATGGAATAAAGACTCTATTCTCTACGGCACTCGTCTGGACAGCGTTGTACCGCGTTTTGTCTTTGCTGCTACACCGAGCGCAACCTTGTTGCAGTTGGGGGATACCTCCATTCGCCTGACCGGTTATGACACGCTTGATTTCAACAAGAAACCTATCTACCTGACCATCAAATCGCAGGATGGGAAGAACACGAAGGTCTATGAGATTCGTGCTACGGTACACACCTCCGATCCGGATCTGTACGAGTGGACTAACCTCTGCACCGGAATCTATCCTACCGACGATAGCGAGCAACGCGTGGTCGAACTGAACGACGACTTCGTGATGATAGCCAATAACGGCTTCGAATATACGGTCTTCTCTTCTGCCGACGGTGCAAGTTGGAGTGCTTTAGGAAATCCTACCGGACTGCCCGCTGGCACGAAAGTGCGGCAGATCATCTCCGATGGCACCACCCTCTATTACGGTCAGGGGAATGCCATTTATACCTCCACAGATGCCCTGAACTGGACGGCTAACACCGTGACGGACAATGTTGTAACGATGCTCCTCTATTGGAATAACATCGTATGGGCGCTCGTGGGGAGCGAAGATAATTATGAACTCGCCACGTACGAAGCCGGCGTGCTCCTGCGCAGCGGACTCCAACCGGACGGTGAGTTCCCGATCAGCGATTTTGCAACCGTCACTTTCCTCAGCCCCAGCGAACGCCAACGGGCGATGATCATCGGCGGTTTTGCAGAGAACGGTCGGTCACTCAACACCCAATGGCACTTGGAGTACTCTGAGCATCCAATACCGATCGGTTCGTACCGATTGGAAGAGTTCGCCATTGACCGTCCGGAGTTCACGAGCTTGACCGGCGCATCGGTTGTGTTCTATAACAACCAGTTGCTTCTCTTCGGTGGC
Source organism: uncultured Bacteroidales bacterium (assembly GCA_946187555.1). Taxonomy (GTDB): domain Bacteria; phylum Bacteroidota; class Bacteroidia; order Bacteroidales; family Paludibacteraceae; genus Colicola. The sequence goes on along the minus strand of CAMHQP010000009.1, from coordinate 645 downwards.
ATCGATGATCAGGTGCGTTACTTAGGACGGGATATTTACGTCTCGAATGACGAAGGACTGAACTGGGTGAAGGCGGACAGCACGAAGAACCGATTGCCCGAAGCTTATCAGGCACGGCAGAAACAGACCGCTATCGTGCGTGACAACTATATTTACCTGTTCGGTGGTCAGGACAGCAGAAACACTTATAGTGATGTCTATAAAGGACATCTCAACTCGATTGATTGGTAAACAACAAACTAACTAAAATATTTGGAATTATGACGATTAAAGATTACAAATTCGCCGGTAAGAAGGCGATCGTACGTGTGGACTTCAATGTGCCCCTGGACGAGAACGGTAAGATCACAGACGACACCCGTATTCGTGGTGCGCTGCCGACATTGAAACACATCCTCGATGAGGGTGGTGCGCTCATCATCATGAGCCACATGGGTAAGCCGAAAGGTAAAGTGCAGGCTAAGTTCAGCCTCGGTCAGATCAAAGACGCTGTAGCTGCTGCGCTCGGTCGTCCCGTTCAGTTCGCTGAGGACTGTGCGAAAGCACAAGACAAGGCTGCTGCTCTCAAACCGGGTGAGGTACTGCTGCTTGAGAACCTGCGTTTCTATCCGGAAGAGGAAGGCAAACCGGTAGGTATCGAGAAAG
>CAMHQP010000008.1 GCA_946187555.1 uncultured Bacteroidales bacterium | reverse complement strand
TGGACAAATCGAAATTCAAAAAGACCTTCGGTGTCACGATCCCGTATTGGTTGGACGGTTTGAAACGTTGCATGGCTAAATTAGGATGAAAGAGATTTTGGAGTTTTTGAAGGCGTTATCGGAGAATAATAACCGCGAGTGGTTTACCGAGAACAAGGCATGGTACCAAGCCTGCTATGCCCGCTTTGTGGATTTCAGTGCAGAATATATCAAGCGCCTCGCCGAACTTGATCCTTCTCTGGCGGTGCTCCAACCCAAAGACTGCATCTGGCGTATATACCGCGATGTACGGTTCAGCCACGACAAACGGCCGTACAAAGAGTGGTTCGGTGTCTTCCCCGCTTCCGGTGTTCCTGGACAACCGAAGACGTTCGGCAAGAAATCCATGCGGGGCGGATACTACGTACATATCCAACCCGGGCAGTGTATGTTCGCCGGCGGCATATGGGATCCGGGCAAGGAGCTGCTGGACGCGCTGCGCAAGGAGATAGAAGCGAACTACGAAGAGGTGGAAGCCATCATGGCAGCACCTTCGTGGAAGAAATATTTCTCCGATGACTTCGACCCTTATTGGGGTATGCTCAAGAAAGTGCCTGCAGGATTTGATCCGAACTTCAAGCACGCCGATTGGTTGAAGCATAAGACCTATACGTTTAGCACGCCGCTGACGGACGAGCAGGTAAGTGCACCGGATTTTCTCGATGAAATCGTGGAAATAGCCGCAGCGGGTAAGCCGATGAACGATTTTTTAAATTACACCTTCGAGGAGTATGGGGAGTTTCCGTCCAGGTGCTAAAACCACGACCTGATAGTTCAATGGATAGAACGGGGCTCTCCTAAAGCTCAGATCCGGGTTCGATTCCCGGTCGGGTCACAAAAAAAACAAAAAACACAACACCATGAAACACAAATTGTTTCTCTTATTGATTGTAGTATGCACATCAAGCATGATGCGGGCGGATGAGGAGTACGTCATCCGTCATTATTACGACACGGTGATCCGCACGGTGACGGACACGGTGGTTCGTACAGAATTTATTCCCGACAGCACAGCCAAGCAACGTGAGGTGGTTATTCCCACCGATTCGACCGATCGCCGCGGACATTATATCCAGGCGCATGTGGGCTTGGGTTACGGTAGTTTAGGGTATCAGTTGGACGGCGCAGACAACCGCGTGAACGGTTCATTCAGTGCGTTGCTGCAACTGCAATACGCCTATTATTTCCACCAAAATTGGGGTGTCGCCGTAGGTTTATGGTTCACGAACTACACTTCGTTTGCGCACATTGGCGGCGATTACCAGTGGAAAGATCAGACCGACACGGACTATGAGTTGCATTACGACCACACAGCCAGTGTGAAGAGTTGGCGTGAGCGGGAGACGATTCATAACCTCGGCATACCTATCTCGCTGCAGTTCCAGATGCGCAAAGAGGATTGGAAAGCCGGTATCTTCGCCGCTTTAGGTGTCGCTCCATCTTTCTCGGTATCGAAGAAATACAAGGTTGTAGAGGGTGTGATTGACCACTCGGGTTACTACCCCGCATGGGATCTGACGCTGACGGACATGCACGAGTTCGGCAGGAAGGATTACAAAGATGCTCCGCAGTCGAAAGGCCAACTGAGCGTTCGTCCGCAGGCTACGTTCTTTGCTGATCTCGGTGCACTCATCCCGTTGACCAAGCAGATAGACCTGCTGGTAGGCGGATACTTCAATATCTCAATGAACAACGCCAACAGTTCCGACAAAGCGGACTTGGGTTGGAAAGACGACACGTTCACCTTCATGAACGAATACAAGGGTGCGTACGCCACGACGCTCGCTAACGGTTCCCATCCCTGGGAAGTAGGCGTGAAGGTCGGTATCCACTGGCATTATATCAAGCCGGACAAGCACGAGATGGAAGATTACTTCGAGCCGTTTATGCGCGAACAGACGCGTACGGAATATAAGGAACGTCTGGACACGGTGCTCATCGCCCGCGCCGACACGATTGTTCCGGAGCATATCCAACAGGTTGCCGAAGAGGTGGAGAATTTCAACAAGATATACTTTGATTTCGACAGTTATGTCCTGACCAAGAAAGCGAAAGCTCACCTCAATTCGATGGCCGCAGCATTGAAACGCGTACCGGATGCGAAGATTATGATTGACGGTCACGCTTCGTCGGAAGGTTCGAGCTCGCATAATGACTTCCTGTCTAAGAACCGCGCTCGTGCCGTTGCTCACTATCTCTACTGCCAAGGAATAGACAGCGAGCGTATCATCATCGCCGGTCACGGATCACGTATCCCGAACGACGAGAAAGAACTCGAAGCCCTGTCTCGTGACCGCCGCGTAGAGGTCAAAGTGGTACATAATGATAATGTGGTAATCGAAAAATAAGGAGGAACAACTATGAAAACAAGATATATCGTTTTAGGTTTATTGATGACCCTCGCGCTGAGTGTCAGCGCACGTATGTACGAAGTAGGCGAGCAAGTCTATATTAACGTACTGCAAAGCGGTGTAGATGGTAATGATTGGTCGAAAGATGATGCGAAACTATTCCTTTATTTCTTCCAATCCACCGATAATACCAAGTCCATGTGGGTACCTCTTTCTCCCATCGAGAGCGGAAGCAAAGTATATGTAGGTACGATGCCGTCCGGTATAGAGCCTTGGTACGATCTCGTTTCCGTTGTACGTAAGAGTTCAACCGGAACGGCAGGTAACTGGAATGACAGATGGAACCAATCATGTGATATCAATATTCCAAATAACTACAATCCCGACGATAACACAGGCTGCGATTGTAATTTCCTGAATGAGTTTTATGCCAAGAACAACTTGGATGACAACTGTGTAGTTGATTACGACTGGAAAGGTTATGCTCCGACTGCCAGTTCACTGGCTTCGGCAGCTACTATTGCTGCGGGCGGTGTAACAATGGAAAAGATCAGCATCTGTCCTAATGATTTGGGTGGACCATTCTCACTACGGGTCAAATTGAATTCGAGCAAAACCGAATATGTATATTCTAACGTAAAAGGTCATGGATGGTACATGTCCTTCAATGGCATCACATGGACAGAGGTTACTCCCGGAACAACCGGTACGCCGTTGGGTGGTATCGATGCAGAGATAGATATCAACAAAAACCAATTGCCAAGTGCGTACACCGGCGGGGTAATGTACTACTACCTGCATTCATCCCTACCTTCCGGACGCAGATTGATTCAATTAAACACCAACTCTACCAGTTGTGATTTGGATTGCGAGATTACGTCATTCGAGACAGCGGTGTCTAATGTGAATGCCGATGATAACACCTACACGTTGGATGGTATGGTTGCCTTCGGTCAAGCAAACGGTAATCTGGTCATTTCATGCGACGGTAAGTCTATTACGATCACCGCGCCAAAGAGCCCGCAGGCTTTCTCGCTGCATGGTGTTCCCGCTGCTACAACAAGCGGCGTGACTACTACAGCCACCGCTTATTTTGCGGGCGACCAGACCAATTGTACAAAGGTCATCACGATTGATGTACCGAATGCCACGGAGGCTGTAGCGGTTGTCAATGTCGATTCGTTAACCGGCAAAGGTTTTGTACTTACACCGAAAGATTATGATCCCGCGAACACCTACGTTTGGCTCGCTAACGGCGATACGATTAAGGGTGCTCCGCAAGTGCTGGTTATCGATCCGTACGGCAAAGACTCCACGACCACCTATACATACAAAGAATACTACCCTGCCAGCGGTTCGATGGACGATATCATCGAAAACGGAGACTATGAAGATGCCACCGGCTACGGAAATTACAAACAAAAGAGTACCATCAGCGACAATGATTTCTGGGGCATTTATAACAACTCCGCTTCGCAGATGAATTTCTACGACACCTGCTCCTTGGCATCGGACAAGAAGAGTAACGGTTTTGCGGTAGTGCGCAGCGCGTATAATTTCTACCCAACCTACGCCAAGGTATCAGCCAAATCCGGTAATAACTTCGCACTCTTTGATGCTGCAACGGGCGCAGCCGGAGCCAATAAGAAAGCCTGGTATGCTACCACTTCCACCAGCAGCAACTTGAAACTGCAAAATGGTACGACTTACGTGCTCTCCTTCTGGGCGGCGAACGTCAACAACTACGGCGAGATGGATAATGCAGCCAAGTTTAAATTCTATATCGAAGACATAACGAATCCGGCTAATCCTGTCAAATTAGACTCATCGGAAGTATTGGATTTGAGTTTGGCTAAGTATCGCAACAACTTGTGGCATCAGTGCTCTAAAACGTACACAGCCACAGCCGATTGCAATAATGTACGCATCTCGGTGGTGAACCTCAACACGAACACGCTCAATATCGGTAATGACTTCGCACTGGATGATATTCAGTTCCATCCGATTAGCACGGTATCGAAAGTCGTGAAATCGCAGCAGCAGTTTGTGGTTACATCCCACGAACCGAAAATAGATGCTTTCACCGCTACAGTTGTGCCGCTCGATTGCGATGCCGCACCGAACTACACGGTGAAAATGCATGTGGAGTACGAGAACCCGAACGGACGTTTGATTATCAAAGATCAAACGACGAATACGGAGTATCCGTACACCCTACCGGCAGTGGCATTTGACACGAAGACTAATCTGGATAAAGATATCGTCATCACCGGTCTGACACCTGCCACCCATACATGGGATGTCTATTTCGAGAACTGGACAACGGCACAGATCACCGGCGTGACCACCGATGCTCCGGTTGTACCGGTGAGCGACACAGCGAACATAGCGTTCTCCGCGCTGACTTGTACCGATCTGACCACTACCCTGACGTTCGACCTCCATTACACGAACCAGCGCGGTACGCTCACCTATTGGGTCGATGGGCTGCCCAAACAAACGGCTACCTACTCTGTGGACGACAAGACTCCGCAGACCTTGACCGGTCTCACCATAACGGACATACCGGCAACAGGAAAAGCCTATAACCTGCATGTATCGTTCGATGGAGCGAACAGTTGTGTAAAGACATTCAAACTGCCAAACTCCCCGATGACATCGGTTATCTCTTCGTTCGTTGTTACCAAAGATGCGGCCACTGTGCTATGTGATGCAGACTCCTTCACTGTATCGATTACCGCTACGATCCCTTATGCGTTGTATCGACCGGCCTTCTTCACTCTGCCTATTCCTGGCGGACCGACCAGCACCTACAGCATCGCCGGAGAAGGCAAAAAGAGTTTCACATGGAAGGATGTCAAGGTTCCCATGTGCGATACATCAATGGTATTCACCCTCCGTATGATGGAGATATCCGGTATGCTTGCTTGTCCGGTGAGCGACACAGTGGATATGCCGACGCGTATGAGTTGCAATAAACTGGACACCACGATCTGTGAGGGCAATAAGGTTACTTGGATGAGCAGCACCTACCCGATCACGCCGTATATCGGTACCGATACGTTCACCAGCGGTTACGATAGTCTGATACTAACCATAAAAGCCCTGCCGCGCATCACCGTCGGCACGGTAAGCATGGTATGTGACAGCGCCAGTGAAGTACGTATCCCGTTCACTGTTTCAACCGGTACACCGGATACCTACGACATCGCTGTGGACGGCGTCCATTATACCGGAACGGTCAGCGGCAGCGATCTCGTCTTCTCTCCGACCAAGATGGTAGCGGGTGACTATACCGCCACCGTGACGGTCAGTGAGACCGGTCTGGACTGCGAGTCCACCGCCACCTCCACCTTTACGATCGCCCTCTCCGGACACCTTTACAGCAAATGGACAGATGTGCTGTTTGTCAGCAATGCAGACGGCCGATTCGTCTCCTACCAGTGGTTCGCAGATGGAGTGGCTATGCCGGGCGAGACGATGCAACGGCTCTATGACCCCAAGGGATTAGCCGGCACCACAACGCTCTATCAATGCCGAATGAACACGACGGACGGAAAGACGATCTATACCTGCCAGCAGACCTTCGATGATGCAACTCCGAGCCGTACCCAAAACACCGGAAGCTCTGCTCCGATAAAGAAGATCTACGACACGATGGGACGACCCGTCAACGGTACGCCGGCACGAGGCATCTACATCGTAGTGATGGAGATTGATGGCGAACAAGTAACCACTAAAATGCTCATTCATGACTAAGCCCATCTTACCTGCATTAGCCGTCGATGCCGCCTGTAGCGGTAATCCTGGCGTGATGGAGTTCCGCGGCGTGATAGCCGACACCGGTACGGAGGTCTTCCGTCGCGGACCTTTTGCGCAGGGCACGAATAACATCGGCGAGTTCCTCGCACTCGTGTTAGGTCTCGCGTACATCAAGAAATACAACTTGCCTTGGGTTATTTACACCGATAGCGTGACTGCTTTGGCTTGGGTGCGCGAGAAACGATGCAAGACAAAGATCGAGTGGAATGCATCCAATCAAGACTTGTTTTTCATGGTGCGCAAAGCCGAGATGTGGCTCCATGACAACACCTGGACTACCCCCATTTATAAGTGGGACACCAAGGCTTGGGGCGAAATTCCTGCCGATTTTGGGCGCAAATGACAAAAAGAGATGACAAAATTTAATTTTTTATACGAATTATTTTCGTATATTAAAAAAATATTGTAATTTTGTACCCGCAATTGATAAAACAATTTATACACAAATAATTTAAATTATTACACACTATGACAAAAGTAGCAATTAACGGCTTTGGCCGTATTGGTCGTCTGGCTTTCCGTCAGATGTTCGAAGCTGAGGGTTATGAGGTAGTTGCAATCAACGACTTGACCAGCCCGAAGATGTTGGCTCACCTTCTCAAGTACGACACCGCTCAGGGTGGTTTCGCAGGCAAGTTCGGTGAGGGCAAGCACACTGTAGCTTACAAAGACGCTCAACTCGCTGAGGATGGCAAGACCGTTCTCGTTCCGGGTTCGATCATCGTTGACGGCAAGGAGATCACTATCTACGCTATGCCGAACGCAGCTGAGCTGCCTTGGGGCAAACTCGGTATCGATGTAGTGCTCGAGTGCACCGGTTTCTATACCAGCAAAGCTAAAGCTGAGGCTCATATCCAGGCAGGTGCAAAGAAAGTGGTTATCTCCGCTCCGGCAGGTAACGATCTTCCGACCATCGTTTACAACGTTAACCACAAGACTCTGACTCCGGCAGATAAGGTTATCTCCGCAGCTTCTTGTACGACCAACTGTCTCGCTCCGATGGCAGCTGCTCTGCACAAATACGCTCCGATCCAGAGCGGTATCATGTCGACGATCCACGCTTACACGGGCGACCAGATGATTCTCGACGGTCCGCAACGTAAGGGTGACCTCCGTCGTAGCCGTGCAGGTGCACAGAACATCGTTCCGAACAGCACCGGTGCTGCTAAGGCTATCGGCCTCGTTATCCCTGAGCTGAACGGTAAATTGATTGGTAGCGCACAACGCGTTCCGACTCCGACCGGCTCGACCACTATCCTGGTTGCAGTTGTTAAGGGTAAAGACATCACCAAAGAGGGTATCAACGCTGCTATGAAGGCTGCTGCTACCGAGAGCTTCGGTTACACCGAAGATGAGATCGTATCGAGCGATGTTATCGGTATGAAGTTTGGTTCGCTCTTCGATGCTACCCAGACCATGGTTGCTAAGATCGACGAGGACACCTATCAGGTACAGGTTGTTAGCTGGTACGACAACGAGAACAGCTACACCAGCCAGATGGTTCGTACTATTAAATACTTGGCAGAGCTCAAGTAAGTCGTGCCCTAGTGGCTAAGACGTACTAAGCGTAAACTCAAGTAAGTCGTGCCCTAGTGGCTAAGACGTACTAAGCGTAAACTCAAGTAAGTCGTGCCCTAGTGGCTAAGACGTACTAAGCGTAAGCTCAAGTAATAATAGTAAACAAAATCGTAAAAAAGTGGCATACACTCTTGTGTATGTCATTTTTTTTGTGTAATTTTGCGCCAAAATTACTTAACCTTCATCAGTATGAAGCAAAAATTACTCTCTATTATTTTAGTTGTGGCGTTGGGTTGCCTGTGCTCTTTCGGTGCGCAAGCGGCCAATGAGACGTACAGTGTATGGAACGGTACGGACGCCACGTCGTGGGTTGCAATACCGGATGAGATAGAGGTGACTTCAGCGGCTGACCTGGCAGGTATAGCAGCTTTGAGTGCCTCCCAAGATTTCACCGGTAAGACCATCACGCTCAAAGCGAACATCGACTTGGATTACAAGGCATGGACTCCTATCGGAACGGCAACCAATCCGTTCAATGGTACGTTCAAAGGATCCGGTTATCTCATTCGCGGTTTGCGTACCTTCAGTGGAGCCACGGACGGCGTGGGTCTGTTCGGTCATGTAGGCCAGAATGCTGTGATCGAGCAAGTAGGTATCAGTGGCGGTAAGATCATGGCGAAGAACAAAACGCGTATCGGTGCGCTCGCCGGTGTGTGCGCCGGAACGATCCGCGAGTGCTGGTCTATGGCGCAGTTTGTAGCCACAGGTGATACCACAGGTGGTCTGGTAGGCAAGTTGACCGCCGACGGTTCGATCATCGACTGCTATCAGGCGGGTTACCTGAATAATCTCTCTACCGCCGTCGGCTGTATAGTTGGCTCTAATGCGGGCGCGCTCGTACGCGTTTTTAATATAGGTTATGCATCGAGCGAAGACGGCCACGCTATTGTAGGCGAAGACAAGGGCGGTTCATACACTCAATGTTACTTCGACCGCAAGGCTTATCTGCAGAAATCCGGTATCGAAGGCAATGTCATCACGCCTATCGACAGCACGGCACATATGTTCTCACTCTTTGCGGGGAATGCCACCTGGTCAAACGCCACCACGCGTTATCCCATCCTGAGTGCTTTCGCCGGCAAGGATGCCGCCTTATTATCGGCTGCACCGATGTACTTAGAGACGAGCAACACCGCTCCGGTGGAGCATGCGAATGACGTCACGTTGGCATTCAACGTCAGCATCGTGGGCGGTATCACATGGACATGCCAGAAACAAGCCGATGAGCAGTGGATTAGCATCAATAATACCGACGGTAGCGTACAAGTCGTACGCCCCTGTGCACCGACAGTAGTACTCGTAGATGCCCAGCTGAACAACGAGACGCGCGTCGTGTATATGAGTCCGCGCCGCGTAGAGGATCTGGTACCGGGTATTTTTGTCGGCCGGGACGAAGAGGCGGATACGCTCAATTATACGCACTACTACTGCTTTGATTCCTATGAGGAGTTTAAAGAAGAAGCCTATATGCGTCCGGCGACAGAGGGATGGATCGGTATCGGCGGCGACTACCACTATGAGGTGATTCGTTATCGCATCACCGACACGGATACCCTGCTGGTAGATACGATGCTGGCAGATTGCGGTAAAGGAGACTATATCACGTGGTATGACACATGTAAGGTGCCGACCGATGTGCCGGGACACTATATCGTGCGCAGTTATGTACATGACAACGGCTGCATGACCGATTGGTTAGAGAACAAATCCGGTTTTGAGTACTATGTCTTCGAAGAGTTCGTTCCGGGTATGATTGTAACCAAAAGGGACACAATCCTGCTGAACACCATTCCTACGCTCGTCAAATCGGAAGGCAGCGAAGCTTCGCACGGAGGTGGCGGAACGATATACTACCAATGGTTCGTCAACGGCGACTCCATCCATACGCAGACTGCATTGGAGTTGAAAGACTATCCGATTAATCAAGCTGGGATCTACCGTTTCACGCGCGGCACCAGGGATAGTGTTTGCTACGTACCGGAACATGATGTGTCGAAGTTAGGCGAGTACACCGTGGTGGCCTTCGATTCGCTGGATCCGGGAGAGATTATTGATCACGAGACACTATCCTTCTGCACCGTAGCAGATGCCGAAGAGCATATCATTGAAGCGACGGATGCCACCGGCGGTGCTGGTACGATCGAGTACCGTTGGCTGCGTAACGGAATCGCTATTCCGCAGGCTATCAGTCGTGATCTGGATCTAAGTAATATCGGTCTGCAAGCCGGACATGATTATGTCTTCACCCGCGAGGTACAGGACGATACCCGTTTCACCACGTGGACCAAGACCCGTTATACACTTCAGATTCATATCATGTCTACCTTAACCCCGGGTGCTATTGAAAAAGAAGAGCGTTCGCCTTACTGCTTCGCTGAGAATGCAAAAGAGACCGAATCCATTACGGTTCATATCAAAGAGACCACCGAGGCTAACTGCGCAGACGGTATAGAGTACCAATGGAGACGAACCCCGGGTGAGGAGGAGATAGGCGACCAAGCTAACCTCAACTATACCGTCCATCTGAACGAAATCAGTTTGGGTACTATATACACCTACACCCGTTATGTACGTCAGGCCGGTTCAGATTGCGATTGGATCAAGTCCGACGGCGAGGTGACGCAGTATTACGGTCAGGCTTCGAGCGTTCACATCACAAGAAGTATTTGTCGCGAAAAGATGCCTTATACTTTCACGCACGTTGACAAAGAAGGAAAAGAGACCTCGCATACCTTTACCGAAGACGGGGAGACTTGGTCATTCACCGACAAAGACAGCGACTGCCCGATTGACAGTTTCATCACCATCCTTGTCACGGATGTTCCTTCGTTCCGCATCGACACCGCAGCACATGTCTGCCAAGAGACCGGTACGATGGCATTGGAGTTTGAGCGAACGGCCGGAATGGCGAACACCTTCCGTATCACGTTCTCTCCGGATATGGCATTCTATATGGGTCGTACGGACACGGTAGGTACGATTACTACACAGGGTCTGATCCTCCTGACCGATATGCCGCCGATAGGTGTAGGCGACTGCTATCTGAATCTGGAGATCGGATACGCAGTCGACGGAGAGACGGAGGGTATATGCTATAGTGCACCGAGCAAACTGCAAGTGACCTTCAGTCTGGGCGGCTACCTGCATACGAAGTACGATCGTGTGCTCTTCGTGGACAACAACCCCGATAACGGTATAGAAACCGGTGGCGCAGAGAAACTGAAGTTCGTAGCTTATCAATGGTATAAGGACGGACAGATTCTGGAAGGCGAGACCAAACAGTACTACCACCAGGGCGGCGCATCGCTTGTCGGTACGTTCTATGTTTTGCTCACCGCAGAGAACGGCGATCAATACCGCTCATGTGAAGTCACCCTGCCGACGACATCCGGCAGTTCGGCACCGGAGATGTCCCACATCTATCCCGTACCCGTCGATGCGGGTCAGCCGCTGACCATCGAGTGCTTTGGTGATGTACAGATCATATCTTTCTACGGCGAGCGCGTGAGTGCTTTGAGGAATGTGGAAGGTTCGGCAACCCTCAGTGCGCCGCATATGCAAGGTGTCTATTTCGTACAGATCACCGCTGCGGATGGAACGGTAGAAACACATAAACTGATTGTTAAATAAGGAGGAACGGATATGAAAACAAAGATTTTTATCATCGCATCGATGCTTATCGTAGCCGTTTCTGCTTCGGCTAAGCAATACCCCGACTCCGTACGTCAAGCCAGCAGCGAAGAGCCCAATATCTCGTATGGATGGAACTTCGAGTTTGCCGGCGGCCTTGGTGTCGGACGATATGAATACAGACAGATTGGTACATCCTGGACGAATAACGATCGGCATGTGACCAATAAGGTTCATTTCCCGTCGTGGAATGCAGCCTTTGGTCTAAGTTATTACTTCGTGCCCTGGATGGGTCTCGGAACAGGTGTTCAGTTCTCGGCTTACACGAACAGGGCAGACATCACCGAACCATGGGCTACACCGACCGATCCTATGCGTGTCGATCCGTTTGGCGACAAGTACGTACTGACCTCCACCCCGCGGGATCTGAAGGAAGATCAGACGCTGTACATGCTGGAGATACCGATTGCGCTCAAGTTCCGTTATCGCCCTGGCGTAGTGGGGCTCACCGCTACCGCAGGAATGAAGATCGGTCTGCCGATGGCCAATAACTATCGTCTGCGTGATAACGGCACGATGCATAACTCCGTTTATTACCCGTTCTACGACCTGACCATCGAAGATGTACCGACGGTGGTGGAGACACTGCCTATTGACGGTCAGTCCGGCAAATACGAATCCTGGCGCTGGAAATCCATCAACTACGCTGCATATGCGGAGTTAGGTATGCTCATCCGCGTGCACCAGCGCGTTGAGTTAGCGCTGGCTGCGTATGCCAACTATTACATCAACGATGTGCTGGAGACGCATAACTCCACTCCTCTGGCTTTTGCGGACGGACGCAAAACAGGTGAGTACGACTTGCCGTACACTACCCCGTATAACGGTGTGTTGCGAACCAACGAAGTGGAGACCCTCCACCCTTGGTCAGTAGGGTTGAAATTAGGCGTGCAGATCAATGCGAACCGCACCAAAGCACAACGTGACTACGACCGCGAGCAGAGAAGACTGCGCAAACTGCAGAAAGAGCAAGAACAAGAGCAGCAGGCAGAAGAGGCTGCTGTGGAAATCGCAGAAGCCTCCGCACTGGAAGTGGTGGAAGCGGAGATCGAACCGGTGGCAGAAGTGATCGACCCGCGTGAAGAGGCTATCCGTCGCATCCTGGAGATAGCAGAGACCAACAATATCAATATCTGCGATGTCTTCTGTCAAATTCATGACACCGTTTATCTGTACCGCGATCCGGAACCCACACCGGTTATCAAAGAGGACACGGTAGCCAAACAGTTGGACGACATGCTTATGAAAGCCGTTATCTTCTTCGACCTCGATAAGGCCATACCTATCCTCGAACCGGAAGATATCCTCATCCGTATCGCAGAGATCCTTAAGCGTCATCCGGAGCAGAAGATTCACGTGAACGGTCACGCCTGCAAACTCGGTAAGCCGGATTATAACAAACGGCTGGCATTACGTCGTGCGAAAGCGGTGGCGGCACAACTGAAAGAACTCGGTGTTCGCGAAGACCAGATGATCGTAGCCAGCCTGGGTCAGGATATCCCGTATCGCTATAACGGTCATCATCAACTGAGCAAAGACCGTCGTGTGGAGATCGTACCTACCTATCGCACCACCGAAATTGTACGCCCGGGTTCGCGTCTCGCGCAGATAGCAAGACGTCATTACGGTAACCCCGAGTACTGGGTATTCATCTATGAGGCTAACCGTGACCAGATCGCCGATCCGAGTAACGTCACGCCGGGTATCGAACTGGAGATACCGAACCTCTCAGAGCGACTGAAAGGTATGAACGAGACGCAGATTATGGATGAAGTACAACGTCTCAAAGAAGTGATGATGAAACGTTAGTATTGCTGAGAAGCACCTGTAGTAGCATCGGTTTCTGTCGTAGGAGCCGATGCTTCTTTTTGTGAAGGCGCTTGTTTTACCTTAGCAGGTTTGCCGATTTTATCAAAGGCTTTAAGAAGCGTGGGAATATCGGTTTTATGGGCATCGAAGGTGACAGTAACCGTCTTGGTCGGGAGGTCACAAACGATATCTTTGACACCCTTCTCAAAGGCGATATTTTTCATAATCTTATCGCAACACCCCTGGCAATGCAGGTCACAAGAGAGAACCACCACCTGCTTGTCGGCCTTAGCGGCGAACAAGGTTACGGAACAAAGCGCAAAGAACAAAGACAAAAGATATTTTCTCATAACAAACTACCTATTTGATAAACAATAAACGATATGAACCATGCCAAGAAGAGGCTGTGGAAGACAGTGAACCATGCCCACTGTTTGCCGGCTTCGCGATGCAAGGTAGCAATCGTCGCTACACAGGGGAAGTACAGCAGCACGAAGAGCATAAAGCTGAAGGCCGTGAGCGGTGTGAAACCGGCCGCACTGATATCGCCGCCATAGAGGATAGCGAGCGTCGAGACGATAGCTTCCTTCGCCGGCAGACCGGTCAACAGACAAACGGACATCTTCCAATCGAAGCCCAGCGGTTCCAAGAGCGGTGAAACAAACTGACCGATAGAAGCCAGATACGAGTGCTCGAGATCATTCAGATCTTGCGTCGGGAAATACTCGAGTGCCCAGATGATAACCGATGCCCAGAGAATGACTGTGCAGATCTTCTGCAAATAATCCGCTACGCGCTCCCAAATATGTGCGGCAGTGTTACGGGCTTTGGGCACACGGAACTCCGGCAACTCATTGACTGTATCGTCATCGTCCTGCCTGAACCATTTGGTTCGCTTCATGATGATCGCGAAGATCACCGACAGACAAATGCCGATGGCATAGAGCGAGATCATCACGAGGGCTTTGTGGTGCTCAAAGAACGTATCAACGAAGAGCATGTACACCGGCAGACGTGCCGAACAGGACATAAAAGGCACCATCAGCATCGTCAGCACACGATCCTTGGGGTTCTGTATGTCGCGCGCCGCCATGATGGCTGGGACATTACAACCGAAACCCATCAGCATCGGAATGAAACTACGGCCGTGCAGACCGACGCGGTGCATGATCGTATCCATGATAAACGCCTCACGCGCCATGTAACCCGAGTCCTCCATGAGCGAGATAAAGAAGAATAGGATGATGATGTTCGGCAAGAAAGCCAAGACAGCTCCCACGCCCTGTAACACACCGTCGATGAGCAAGGACGACCACCAACTCTCAACCATTAATCCCCTCATCCAGTCAGCCATCAATCCGACTCCTTCTTCTATCCATTCCTGCGGGTATGCACCCAGCGTGAACGTACACCAGAAGACAAAATAGAGGATCGCCATCATGATCGGGAAGCCGAGCCACGGGTTCGTCAGCACCTTATCAATGCGCTCGAGGCGCGTCTGATGCTTATCGTCCTTCGCGTGCGTAAGCGTCTCCGTTAATATACCGTGCACGTACGCGCGATAGGTGTCCTCATCGCCCTGATCACGGAGGTGATAGATCGGGTGCGCCGTAGAAGCCGGGCGCGCAGCTACTTCGCGAAGAATGGACAAGCAATTCGGCAAACCGTAGTTGAGTCGTACGGAGACATGGCAGGTAGGTACACCGATGAGTTGTTCCAACTTAGGAAGATTGAGCGAGTGGTCGGTCTTGAGTAACAAATCGTACCGGCCGATGGCTAACACGATCTTCTGATGCTCGTCGATGATATGCGGCGTGAGTAGCAACGACTCCTCCAAACGCGTGGCATCAACCACCTGCAGCACCACATCATACGCGTTTCCGTGCAGTTCATCGGGGTGATGCACCTCTACAAATTGCATGGTTTCACCGGCCAAGTTCTGCAAAGATTGGCACAACGCACTCTTACCGCTCTGCGGTAGCCCTATGACACCTATTTGAATCACGCTGCAAAATTACTGCTTTTTTGCGATATACACAATACCTAATTATGGGGATTTGCTATTTACAGCAAAAAATAACGGCAAAATTTGCACATTTGCATTTTTTTTTGTAATTTTGCAGCCGCAAAATTGAAAACGACTATGTATCCGCAACAGATAATTGATGCATTACGCCACGTGCGCTACCCGGGAACAGGCAAGGATTTGGTAGAAAGCGGGATGTTGGAAGACGATATCCGCATCTCGGGTTTCGAGGTGTCTTTCTCGCTCATCTTCCCAAAGGATAACGATCCGTTCATGAAATCGGTGCTCAAAGCAACTGAGGTGGCTTTGCAGACCTATGTTGATCCGAATATAGCGGCGAATATCCATACGAAGTTCAAAGTTGAGAATCAAAAGCCCAAGACCGAAAGCCCGAAAATCAACGCCAAGCATATCATTGCTATTCATAGCGGTAAAGGCGGTGTGGGTAAATCAACCGTCACGGCTAATCTGGCTGTAGCTTTGGCGCAAAAGGGATATAAAGTCGGACTGCTGGATGCAGATATTCACGGACCTTCGATGCCGAAGATGTTCGCTATCGAAGAGTGCCGACCTTTCTCCGTTGAAATCGAAGGAAGAACGCTCATTGAGCCTATCGAGCAATACGGGGTGAAGATGCTATCCATCGGATTCTTCGTCAATCCCGACCAAGCTGTTATCTGGCGTGGAGGTATGGCTTCCAATGCAATCAAACAGCTGATCGAAGATGCCCATTGGGGTGAGTTGGATTATTTCTTGATTGATCTGCCGCCGGGCACCAGCGATATACACCTCACTTTGATTAACGAATTGCACCTCACCGGAGTCATCGTAGTCACCACGCCGCAACCGGTTGCCTTAGTCGATGCGCGTAAGGGTGTGGAGATGTTCCGCAATGAGAAAGTAAACGTAGATATCCTCGGTCTCATCGAGAATATGGCATGGTTTACCCCGGCTGAATTACCGAATAATAAATACTATATCTTCGGCAAAGACGGAGGCAAAAAACTCGCCGAAGAACTGCATATCCCCTTACTCGGTCAGATACCCCTCGTGCAGTCTATCCGTGAGGGCGGCGATGAGGGTACTCCTATTGTTTTACAAGCAGGCCATCCGGCCGCGATTTTCTTCGATAAAATCGCAGAAAAACTATGAGTCGAACTACCGAATTAGGCATAGCGCCGGTACATAAACTGCTCTTCAAATATGCGATGCCGGCGATCATAGCAATGACCGCCACGTCGCTCTATAACATCGTCGATAGCATCTATATCGGTCATGGTTGTGGAGCTTTGGCCTTGGGCGCTTTGACGGTTGCCAAGCCGTTCATGGATATATGCGCGGCCTTCGGTAGTCTCGTGGGCGTGGGTGCATCCTCCTTATTAGCTATCTATCTAGGGGAGAAGGATTACGACCGCGCCAACCGCGTGTTAGGCAACGTGATCGTGATGAACGTCATCCTCTCCGCCCTCGTGATGGCAGTAGGATTGATTTGGTTAGACCCCATTCTGATGGCTTTCGGAGCGAGCGAAGCAACGCTCGGTTATGCGCACGAATACATGGAGATCATCCTCTACGGAAACATCCTGACACACATTTATTTCGGCCTCAATGCCATGCTTCGTTCGGCAGGCCATCCGCGTTTTTCCATGGTGGCTACAATTGTGGCAGTAGTGGTCAATATTATCCTCGATCCGCTGTTCATTTTCGGCATGGAGATGGGCGTTCGGGGCGCTGCATTGGCAACCGTTATCAGCCAGGCGGTAGCCGTTTTTTGGCAGCTTACCAAATTCACGAATAAGAACGAATTAGTTCGATTTCATCGGGGAATTTGGCGTCTTAACCGACATATCACATCGCGTGCTTTGGCCATCGGTATGTCACCTTTCTTATACAATATTGCGCACTGTTTCGTGGTCATCATCATCAACAATCAACTGAAGATCTTCGGCGGGGATTTGGCGATCGCTTCGTACGGGGTTATCAACCGTCTGACATTCGTGTTCGCTATGATGGTGATGGGTCTGAACCAGGGTATGCAACCGATTGCCGGATATAACTACGGCGCCAAGCAGTACGACCGCGTATTGAAGTCTTTCTATCTCACTTGCGCGTACGCCACAGGCGTGATGGGCATCGTGTTCTTCCTCGGCGAGTTCTGTCCGGTTGTGGTAACAAAAATGTTCACCCACGACCCGATGCTCATTGCGCAGACCATCAAACCCATGCGTATCATCTGCTCATCTATGCTTATCATCGGATTCCAGATGGTGACGGGTAACCTATTCACCTCTATCGGCAGAGCCGGTAAGGCTATTTTCCTGAGTCTGACTCGGCAAGTAATCTATCTTATTCCGCTCACCATACTGCTCCCGATGGCTTTCGTAGATCCGCTGGACGGCGTATGGTGGTCTATACCTATCAGCGATACACTTTCTGCTATCACTGCCGTTATCGTACTCCTTTCCGCTCGCAAAAGTTTGCAAATATCGTAAAAAAACGCAAAAAAATTTGCGTAATTCAATTATTTGTAGTACTTTTGCGCTGTATTTTGCGCGAGTATGCGCGTGTATGTATGGAAAGAAATGGCAAAATCGGATTTTATTATTGAGGTCAACCATGTTTCGAAGCAGTTCGAGGATGGTAAGTTTGCATTGAATGACGTGAGTCTTCAAGTGAAGAAAGGCGAGTTCGTCACAATCTTAGGCCCTTCGGGCTGCGGCAAAACAACATTACTTCGTTGTATCGCCGGTTTTCAAGTTGCTTCATCGGGAGATATCCTGCTTAAAGGAGAAGATGTCACGAAGACACCACCTTATAAGCGTCCCGTCAACACCGTATTCCAGAAATACGCTCTGTTCCCCCATCTAAACGTATTCAACAACGTCGCTTTCGGTCTCAAACTGAAGAAAGAAGACCCGGAGACCATCAAGAAAAAAGTGCGTCAGGCACTGAAGATGGCTAACCTCACGGGTTACGAGGAGCGCAAAGTGGACACCCTCTCCGGTGGCCAGCAGCAACGTGTAGCTATCGCGCGCGCCATCGTGAACAAACCCGAAGTGTTGTTACTCGACGAACCGCTGAGCGCTTTGGATCTGAAAATGCGTCACGACATGCAGATCGAATTGAAGGAGCTGCACGAGAAACTGGGTATCACCTTCATCTACGTCACCCACGATCAGGAAGAGGCCTTGACGCTCTCCGATCGCGTGGTAGTAATGAGCGAAGGAAAGATCCAGCAGATCGGTACACCGACGGATATCTATAACGAACCGCAAAACTGCTTTGTGGCCGATTTCATCGGAGAAAGTAACATCCTTTCCGGTACGATGATTCGCGATAAACGCGTGGAGTTCTGCGGTCAGGAGTTCGATTGTATTGACACCGGATTCGGAGAGAACAACCCCGTTGATGTGGTCATTCGTCCGGAAGATATTTATGTTTGGCGCAAGGAAGATGAGAAACGCGGAAAGGTTGTAGCCAACGAAGAGGACGATGCCGAAGACCGTGTGCCGAAGGGCAAGTTCACCAAGTGGTACGGTGAAGTACAGAGTTGTATCTTCAAAGGCGTACACTACGAGATGCGTGTACTCACACCGGATAACTACGAGTTCCTTATTCAGGATTACCACGAGTACTTGCCGGGAACAGAGATCGGCATGCTCGTCAAGCCCGAAGACATCCAGATCATGAAAAAAGAGCACTATATCTACAATTATTTCGAAGGAGAAGTGCTCAAGAACGGTAAGGTATGGTTCCTCGATGCGGAATGGGAAGTAGAGGAGAAACAACTCGAGGGTTTTGAACCCGGCGAGAAAGTGCAGGTGCGCGTCAAATTCCGCGACATCGACCTGCAGGACTACGAGGAAGAAGGTACGCTCTCGGGTGAGGTGCATTTTATCTTATACAAGGGCAATCACTACCATCTGACCATCCGTACGGACGAAGGGAATGACCTGTTTGTCAACACGAACGATGTATGGGATGACGGCGACCGCGTAGGTATCGTGATTCCGAAGAACAAGATCAAGATCGATAAGTGGGAAAATGAATAAACTCGTTCAGATATTCTCTTCGCGTCGCACGTGGGCTTGGCCGTATATCGCGTTTATGGCGATGTTTGTGGTATTGCCGCTGATCTTGGTCGGCTTCTATGCCTTCACGGATATCCACGGTGAGTTTACGTTGCGTAACTTTGCGAAGTTCTTTACGCATAGCGAAGCGATCCAGACTTTTCTCTATTCGCTCATGATAGCGGTGTTCAATACCGCAATATGCCTGCTGATCGGTTATCCGGCGGCGTATATCATGGCGCAGGAGGACTTCAAAACGCCTAAGGTAATGGCGATGTTGTTCATTCTGCCGATGTGGATCAATTTCCTGCTGCGTACGGTAGCTACGGTGGAACTGTTCAATATGTGCGGACTGCCTTTGGGCGAAGGGGCATTGCTTTTCGGTTTGTGCTACGACTACTTGCCGTTCATGATCTACCCGATTTATAACACACTCCAGAAGATGGATAACTCGCTCGTCGAGGCGGCACAGGACTTGGGAGCCAACCGCTGGACATGCTTCTGGAAAGTGATCGTTCCGCTGTCCATGCCGGGCGTGTATAGCGGTATCGTGATGGTATTTATGCCGACGGTTAGTACGTTCGCGATCGCGGAGTTGTTGACCCATAACAACATCAAGTTGTTCGGTAGCCTTATTCAGGACTATATCACCACCACGGATCTGCTCAACTACGGTGCTGTTCTATCGTTGGTACTGCTCATCATCATCGCACTGACGTCGTTCTTCGGCGACCATGACAATAAAGAGGAAGGAGGGCTGGTATGAGATTAACGATTAGCGATTTTCGATTAGCGATTAGCGGATTGCTGCTAATCTTCAGCCTCAGCACCTTTGCGCAGTCCAATCTGACGTACGAGCTTCGCGTAGGTACGACGGGTGAGAATGCGCTGTTGGCTAATTTCCCGGAGAGTTATGCCGGAGAGAAGATCAATATAATGGTGAGCGTGGAGCGATTAGAGGATGGAGAACTTGATTTTATCTTCTCCAACATCCAACATCCAATATCCAATATCCAATCCTTTGATTCTATCTATAGTTATTCCGATGAAATCGGGACTTTTTGGACTGTTTGGCGCAGTAACAAGGAGATAAAGAACCGCGGTCAACGCGTGCGCGTACAGAATGCCTATAAGACTTTTGAAGAGTACGTACGTACCAACACGGCCGTGGCCAAACGCAGTACGGGTTGGATATGGTTCGTGTTTGCCGGTCTGCTTCTGATCGCCGGTATCGTCTCCACGATAGGTTATATAGCACAGCGTCGCAAAGAGCGACTCCTTACGCCGGTAGAGCAAGAGACACTACGGCGTAAGCGCATGGGCTTGCGTCGGCATTACGGTTCGCAACTGTACCTCTGGCTCTTGCTGCTCGTACTCTACGCACCGATAGCCCTGATTGCCGTGTTCTCGTTCACCAAGAGTAAGATCCTCGGCAACTGGACAGGTTTCTCCTTCGATCTGTACGTCAACCTCTTCACCGGCAAAGCCGATGCGGGACTGAACAGCGCCATCTGGTACACGGTGGTCATTGCGTTGATTGCCGCGGTGGTGTCCACCATCCTCGGTACGCTGGCTGCGATCGGTATCTATAACATGCGAGCGCGACAACGCAAGATGGTCAGCCTGCTCAACTCCGTGCCGATGATCAACCCCGATATCATCACGGGTATATCACTCTTCCTGCTGTTTGTAGCTTTGGGCGTGAGTCAGGGATTAGCGACGGTCTGCATCGCCCACGTGGTGTTCTGTACGCCTTATGTGGTGCTCAGTGTGTTACCTCGCCTCAGCCGAATGAACCCCAACACCTATGAGGCTGCCCTCGATCTGGGAGCTACACCTGCGCAAGCGCTACGGATGGTGATGCTGCCGGAGTTATGGCCGGGTATGTTAAGCGGTTTCATCTTGGCGCTGACCCTCTCTGTGGATGATTTCGGTGTGACGTTCTTCACCAAGGGTAGCGGTGGACTCGAGACGCTAAGTACCTTTATCTATTCGGACGCGCGTAAAGGCGGTTTGACGCCGGAGTTGCGTCCGTTGTTCACCATCATCCTGCTGGTGATGCTAAGTGTATTAATTTATATCAACATACGAAAATCTAAACAAGAAGAAAAGAAATGAAAAAAATCTCTTTTATCGTGGCTCTCGTAGCCATCGTGTTCTGTTCATGTAACCGCGTTGACCGCGCACATCAACTCAAAGTATTGAACTGGGCGGACTATATCGACGAGGACGTCAAGGAGAACTTCGAGCAGTGGTATTTCGAGCAGACAGGCGAGAAAGTACAACTGGTGTATGAGACCTTCGACATCAACGAGACCGCACTGACCAAGATCGAAGTGGGTCACGAGGACTACGACGTGTTCTGTCCGTCGGAGTACATCATCGAGCGCATGCTGAAGAAAGATCTGTTGATTCCGATTCAGAAAGACCTGATTCCCGACAGCATCTATTATTTCGACAACCTCTCGCCGTTTGTACTCAACAAGTTCCAGCAGATGGCGCCGAGTCATGACGTTCAGGTGAGCGATTACACCTGCGGTTATATGTGGGGAACAACCGGATTTATCTACAACCCGCAGTTTGTCAATCGTGAGGATCTCCGTTCGTGGGGTGCTATCCTTGACCCGCAGTTTGAGAACCGTATCCTGATGAAAGATGCGTTCCGCGATGTCTATTCGGTACTTGTGCTCTATGCGTATCGCGAGGAGTTGGCGAACGGTACGGTGAGCCGTGACGAGTTGGTGCGTAACATCACCAAAGAGCGTGTAGATGCCGTGAAGGACATCCTGCTCCGCGCTAAGAAACAGATCTGCGGCTGGGAAGTGGACTTCGGTAAGGAAGAGATGACCAAAGGCAAAGCAT
This sequence comes from uncultured Bacteroidales bacterium, assembly GCA_946187555.1. Classification (GTDB taxonomy): domain Bacteria; phylum Bacteroidota; class Bacteroidia; order Bacteroidales; family Paludibacteraceae; genus Colicola. The sequence goes on along the minus strand of CAMHQP010000008.1, from coordinate 26,135 downwards.
GGCTCAACCTCAGCTGGTCGGGTGACGCACAGTTCGCTATCGAAGAGGCTGCCGAGATGGGCGTGATGCTCGATTATATCGTGCCGGAAGAGGGTTCGAACGTATGGTTTGACGGTTGGGTAATCCCGAAGTACGCGAAGAACATCAAAGCCGCTACCTATTTCATCGACTATATGTGCAAAGCGGAAAACGCGTTGGCCAACATGGACGAGATCGGTTATGTGTCCTGCGCCGGTGGTCCGAAGGCAGCCGCTGCCATCCTGGAGGAGCAGAACGATGACGAGGAGTGGCCGGAGACCGTAGATGCATCGTATTTCTTCGGCGATGAGCCGATTCAGGTTGAGGATGAGATTCTTGACCCGCACGCTTTGCACCTCAACCCGGTTTACTATGCCGACAAGAGTATCATCGACCGTTGCGCACTGATGCACGACGCCGGCGAGAGTCAGGAGATGTTGCTCGAGATGTGGAATGAAATCAAATTAGCACGATGAGAAAAACTATTCAACTAGGCATCCTGGGACTCCTAGGGTTCCTAGGTATTCTAGTAACTCCCCTCTCCGCCCAAACAACGGAGATGGAGTTGCGCTTCAATGCCCTCGCCGAGCGTTTCGATGGGCGGGATAAGTTGCTGCAACGCGACCTCAAAGCGTACCTGCAGGCCTATCCCTACACCACCTTCGCGGATGAAGTACATTTCATGCAAGGTGTGCTCCAAGTGGAGAAAGGGCATTACAAGCAGGCGCTGAAGATCTTGGAGCCGATTGATATCCAAGCCCTGACGCGCCCGCATCAGCAGGACTATGCTTTCTACCGCGGCTATGCCTACCTGATGCAGCAGGAGTTCCAACGCGCAGCAATCTATTTCGGCATCCTCTCCAAAGAGGAGAGCCGTTATACCATTCGCGGCACGTATTACTACGCCTACTGCATGTACAAACAGGAGAAATACGACAAAGCCTTACCGGCCTTGAAGCGACTGGAGAACGAACCCGCCTACTCCCAAACCGTTCCGTACTATATCGTGCAGATTGAGTATGCGAACAATAACTACGAAGAAGTGGAGGCTCGCGCCAACACCTTGCTTCGCGAGCATCCGGAGAGCCTCAATAACGGCGAGTTGCATCGTATCCTCGGTGAGATTTACTATAACAAACAGGACTACGCACAGGCAGTGGAGCACCTGAGCCAATATGCCAAACTGACAACCGAGCAGCAAGAAGAACTGCTGCGCAACGACATGTACATGCTCGGTGTAGCCAACTACCGTTTGGAGCGCTACGAGGAGGCTGTCAAGGCACTCAAACAGGTGAAGCAAGAGAACGATACGATCTCCGAAGCAGCTTGCCTGACGATGGGTAACGCCTACGTGCAGCTCAAGCAACCCGAGCAGGCCAAGCTTTCCTATCAGGCCGCAGCCAATTACGGTCTTACGCCGGCTATCAAAGAGGAAGCGGCATACAACTACACGCTCTGCACCTATCAGAGTTCGAGTGCCCTCGGTGAGTCCGTGCGGGCGTTCAATGATTTCCTGCATCAGTTCCCGGATTCCAAGTACGAGAACCGCATCTATCAGTTGCTCTCCGATGCGCTAATGCAGAGTAAGAACTACGCCGCAGCGATCGCTACGCTGGATTCTATTCCGAATCCGTCGCCGAAAATGCTGCAGACCAAGCAATACCTGCGCTATCAACTCGGTGCGGATAATTTCCTGCAGGGCAAGATGCAGCAATCGGTCGATTGGATGACACAGGTGATTGCGCACAAAGCCGAATCGGATCAATACACGACGGAGGCGTACTACATACGCGCCGAGGCCAATTATCGTTTGCGTAACTACGCCGCCTGTGAGCAAGATCTGAATGCGTTCTTTGCGCGCGCCAATGCCCGTCAATCGGAGAACTACTCGGTGGCGCGCTACTTGCAGGGTTATACCTATTTCTCACAAAACAAATACGACAAAGCGCGGGAGGCATTCTCGACCTATATCGATGCGGCGCAGGCTACCGAACCGACCTATGCGGATGCACTCAACCGTATCGGCGACTGCTATTTCAATGACCGCCAGTTCCCGCAAGCCATCACCTATTATACGCAGGTGGCTAAGTTGCAGGCTTCGGGTGCCGACTATGCACTCTTCCAACGCGGATACGCACTCGGTTTGCAGCATAAGTACGATGAGAAAATCAGTGTACTGCGCGAACTCATCACGCGTTACCCCAAGTCCGATTATGCGGATGACGGTGTGTATGAGATAGCTCGTGCGCAACTGCAACAGGACGATGAGCGCGGAGCGATCGTTACCTACGAGAGTCTGCTCACTACCTACCCGCATTCGACGCTGGCGCGCAAGGCTTCGCTCGAGTGCGCGATGCTCTATCGCAACCTTGGTCAGAACGACAATGCGATCGCTGCGTATCGCCGTACGATCGAGAAATACCCGGCTACCGAAGAGGCTTACACGGCTTTGGATGCATTGCAGACGCTGTACGTGGAAGCCGGTAATGTCAATGAGTATCTGGCTTACACCAAAAACCTGGCGAAGATCAATATGAATGTCTCCACGCAGGAGGATTCGCTGCTCTACGCATCCGCGGAGATGCAGTACATGCAGGCCGCTTACCAGAAAGCCTCCGTTGCGCTCAATAATTACATCACGCAGTACTGCGCAGGTGGACGTTATTGCACCACCGCGCGTTATTACCTCGCTGATTCGTACTACCGTCTCGGTCAGAACCAAGAGGCGCTGGCGCAGTACAGCATCCTCGCGGAGATGAACGCCAACCCGTATCAGGAGGAGGCAGCTATCCGCGTGGCGGAGTTGTGCTATGACAAAGCGGATTACGCTTGTGCGCTGGATGCGTTCTACCGCATGCAGGCACTGGCCTCTACGCGTGAGAATACCACGATTGCCCGCCTGGGTATATTGCGTTGCTCGCAGGCCTTGGGGCGTCATCAAGTAGCCATCGACATCGCTGATCAGATCCTCAACGATACGCCGGTGAACGAAGAGACCAAAGCGGAAGCGCTCTACGGTCGCGCGAAAGCCTATGTGGCGCTCAAGCAGTGGAGCAATGCCCAACCGGATCTGACGGTATTGGCAACCGAAGTACGTACCGCACAAGGAGCCGAAGCTAAATACCTGTTGGCGCAGAGTTATTTTGAACTCAAGGACTATGAGGCTGCCGAAGCACAGGTGATGGAATTCACCCGGATGAACACCCAGCAGCAGTTCTGGCTCGCGCGAGCACTCATCCTGCTGAGCGATATCAACCGCGAGCGCGGCGAGCTGTTCCAGGCACGTCAGTACCTGCTCGTGCTGCAGCAGAACTACACCGGTCATAGCGATGACATCGCTGAACTCATCAGCGGACGTCTCGCAGCGCTGGATAAACTCGAACAACCGATAGAAAAGGAGGAGAAAGATGATGAAGAATAAGAATTACCTAGGTTTCTTAGGGCTCCTAGGATTACTAGTTTCCCTAGCTACTCCTGCCCTCGCACAATCCGACTCTGCCCTGAATCGTTCGGTGACGGTGGAGCGCGATTTCCAACCGGTCATACAGGCGGCAGGTAAGGTATCGACTAAGCCGGCGGTAGTAGAGACCACCATAGACCCGACGCCGGTGGAGTACTCCGAATACACGGCGGATGTCACGCCGAGTGCGGTTTTCCATCCGCTGCTCTCGCAGCCTACGCGCTTTGAACCGGGAAGCACTTACAACGGTTATATCCGCGGTGCCCTCGGTCACCCGAATACCTTGTTTGATTTCGGTTATCATCTGAACGATGGCAAGAAATCCATCCTCGATGTCTATGCTCACCACAAGGCAGAATGGGGACTCGCCACGCTGAGCAAGACCAAGCTGGGTCTCAATTTCACGCATACCTTCAGCACCTGCGATCTCTATTTCGGTTTCAACGGTGGGAATATTTTCTACCACAAGTACGGTCATTGGTACGACTATAATCACTATACCACTACCAACCACGATTTCGGCGGATGGGAGAAGAATAAAGTGGCGTATGCTAATCGTGCGGACGTGACGGATCGTGACAAGACGTCCCTCTGGACGGCGGAAGCGTATGTAGGTGTGAAGGCCAATGCCAAGAATGACATCCAATACCAGGTGCAGACCGGTTATGCGCTGTTCTCCAAACCCGGTGCGGTGAGTGAGCATCAGATCCGTACCAAAGCAGGCTTCGATTGGCATAGCGAGGAGCACCATGTAGGAGCGAATTTCTACATGCAGAATAACTTCCTCCAACTCGGTTCGCTGGCGGATGCCATTCCGGACAGTCTCTATCGCGGACGTCATAACTTCCGTTTGGAGCCGTATTATGCGTATGAAGGCAAGCGCGTGCGCGTGCATATAGGTATTAACATCGACCTCAACCTCGGTCACGGTCAGAACGGCCTCTCCGGTGTAGAGAACCTCAGTTTTGCTCCGTCGCCGCATATCAACCTGGAGGCGCAGATTGCCAAACAATGGCTCACTATCTATGCCGATATCCAAGGTTATCACGGTCTCGGAACGCTGCAGAGTTATATGGAGGAGAACCGCTACCGCATCATCCACGCGGGTATTATCGAGCCGCATGTGGCAGAGTACACACCGGTGGATGCCGAGCTCGGTTTTCATATCCGTCCCTACCGCGACCTGTTGATTGAGGTGCACGGAGGCTATGCCTACATGATGAATCAGGATGTATGGGTGGCTACGGCTGACAGCGCCAACTTCGCGCCGCTGAACGTCAAGATGATGGCAGGTGATTTCAGTTATTTCCACACCAATTACCAACGCGGTAAGATCGGAGGCCAGATCAACTACCACCTCCAGGATAAACTGCGTATCAACGTCAGCGGAGATTACTTCTTCTGGAAAGGGGACACCACGGTATATGATCGTCCGGATTGGAAGGTAGACGTCCGCATCGACGGCCGCATTGACAAACACTGGTCGCTCTATTCGGATAACCATTTCGCAGGAAGCCGCACCGCGTTGCTCTATAACGGCACTACCAACACCTACTCCGAGCATATCCTGCGTCCGACGATGGATCTCAACCTCGGTCTGCAATATGATATGTGGGTAGGTAAATCACAAATCACAAATCACAAATCACAAATAGCCGAAGGCTCTATCCTCCGTCCCGAGCCCAAACCGAACTTGACGCTCTTCTTCCAGCTCAATAACTGGTTGCATCACAAGAACGAGTATTACTACGGTTATCGCTCTCAGGGTATCAACTTCCTACTCGGTGCCACCTACCGATTCTAAACAAAGAAGGCTCGCAATCACGCGAGTCTTCTTTTTCTTATGAGTATGTATCCTATGGCTATCAAAAGGAGTGGCCAGACTGCATCACCTATCGGCTGCTCGCCCAGTTGGTGCGTGGGATCGAGTGGACCCGATGGATTCGGTGGACCCGGTGCTCTACGCGATGCAACATGTGCCAATTGAGGTGCATCCTGTGCCTCCGGTTCTGCCACTTGACGACTCGAAGCCACCGCCACAAAACTGGTTACCGGCATCGTCACACTACCACCGCTGCTGCTATAGGACACACCGCGCGAAGACGAACCGTGCGAGGTTGTTGCAATGCCAAATCCGCCTCCACCGCCGCTTCCTACCATGTGCGACGTCGCGCTGCTGGTCTCAAACATCCGATAGGATGATGTACCAGACCAGGCGGAAGAATGAGGCGTGCTTGCAACGGACGGAACGGCATAATGATGATGCAATCCGGTCGACCGTCCGGAAAGCGGAGTCACTGCAGGCACCGGATTAGCCACCGGACAAGGAGCCGTCACAATTCCCGGGTTTACGTATACCACCGGTTTATTCCCTGCGATATAGATCATTCCGCATAGCGATACGCCGCACACGAATACGACGGCCGCAATCACCAGTTGTATTCGGAATTTTTTCATTGCGCCGCCTCCTTTCCTATTGTGACGGGCGCACCCGACGCATCATAGATCACACCTCGATAGAAGATCAGCAATCTCCCTTCATAGATGAATTTCTGCGCTCTCGTACCGGGCTTATCCCCTTGTGCTTGGTCAATAGCTGTCGGCGTACGAGGAGGATTAGCGGTAATGAGGAAGCGGTTCTCCGGTGTCTTGTTCACCGCCGTGAACGAATAGGTATTACCCGTCTGAATCAACGTCGCCTCTTCGGTCTCGCGGTCATACAGGTAGATATCGTCGCCTGCATAGTGGAACGTGAAGGTATAATGGATATCCTCACCGGCGCGGAAGGACAAATCTCTTCCTTCATACTCCGCTATCGAAGCCACGGCCATCGTACCGGCTTCTTTGACCACGGCCAGATACGGCGCGACTGTTTCGCCTTCCAGTTTACGTCCGTCCCATCCGTCTTCGTATTCCTCGGAGAAATCGCCGCGAGCCAACAGATATACATGATCACCGCCGGACGCTGCACCGCTAACCATCAGTTGCATCACTTCCGGTTCACCCGTACTCATGCGGCGCGGCGCACGCATCGGTTGCGTGGAGGTCTTGAAATAAGTCGCATCATATACGGTGCGGTTATAAACCAGTTTCAGTTTGGCATCCGCAGCCGTAGCCTTCACGAAGAAGCCCTGCATAGCCGGAATGACGGAGTCTGCGCCGGTCAGATACGGCGACGAATGAATCGGTATAACTGCGTATTGGCCGGGCAATGTAGCCGCAGCGCTGCTATGCGCATCTACCGGCGTTCCGTTCGCTTCCCAGTTGGCGTACGTGCCGGAATGGAAGATATAAATAGATTTCTCTGCATTGACGAAGTCCGCATCCTCCATCTCTTGAATCTTGATCGGCGCCGTCCAACTGTTCGCCGCAAACGCATAACCATCTCCGTCGCGGTTATCCAGAGGCAGCGTCTTGGTTACCGGTGCATTCAGTTTACCCGAGAACGTATAGGTCTTCTCCGCGGCTTGCGTGATACAATAGCCCTCAAACGGCATCATCACATCGTTGTTCTCCACCCACTGCCAGAGACCGCCCAAGTCGTCTGTCGAACCACTTGCCCAGCGGCACATCCACGCGCCGCTGTACATGCTGACAGCCGTCTTACCGGCCTGGAACGGAATACCCATATACTGCCATACCGGACTGGAGGTGTTGGCACCTGTTCCCCGACTGTAGTATTGTACGGTGGCGCGGACATCCGATTCCTTATTGCCATAGACGAACGCACCGTTGTGATCCGCATTCGCTTCGATGAGCAGATCCTCGGCTTTGATTGTGATTGGCGAAGCGTAACGCGTATCATTCACGGTTGCTACCATGCCGGCGATCGTTAAACCTCCGTTCGGTTTCACAATCAGTTTACCATTCATTTCATTGCCACCTTCATCATGGCCTTTATTCACCTTCACGCTTCCCGCATGCGCATCGTCTGAGTTCACGTGGCACTCCGCAATGATACGCGTCGGATGATACGGGGTTGGAATGATATTGTATCCCGGAGCCCAGTTGGCAGGGTTGTTCCATTTATGATCACCACCCGCATTATCGAATACAAGCGAACAGTCTGCCACTTTGGTTTCTTCAGTCATGAGCAGGTATTCGATCATCTGCCGCATCACGATCTTACCGGCATTGGAGAGGTTCGGCATCTCATAGAAATTGATGCCGTACAGCAGTAGTCGTGCCGGGAATACCACTTGCCGCTCGCAGCACACAATCAGATCGCGGTTGTTATTCGCATCCTTGATCGTAGCCAGGAACACAAAGTCCGGTGCCTCGTTGATGGTGAAGCCCTGCAAACCTTTCGCATCGTTTTCACCACTCAGGCTCGCAAGCACATGTACGGTCGTATCGGCATTAACTACCACCGTTTCACTTGCATCGCCCGGGTTGTACTTCGCGTTCTTGAAGATGGCGTGTCCCGCGCAGAGCACCTTCATGTCCTGCACTTTCGGTTTGGGATCTTTAGGGTTGGAACCGATATGCCAGTTCGGCAGATTTGCCACGTAGGCCTCAAAACTCAAAATCGGTTTCTTATCGATCAACGTTCCTATCGCATTCGTATATCCTTCACCCGTACTCAAGAAGTCCGTTACAACCAACAGATCATATTGGTCATAATAGGTCGCCAAAGCCGCTTCATTCTTCGTCGCATAACCGTTCACATACGTGATATCGTAATACTCGTCCAGATAATCTACCAAGTCATCGCACGAGGTCGAATCCGCAGCGGTGTAGTCATCAAAATCGCCACCCTTCGTACCCGTGATAATAAACGCCACTTTCGCTTTCTGTCCGGCCGGATAGATACGGATGGTTGAAGTGATAGTATAGGTACGAGCCGGATTACAGGAGTTCGCCATCGTGAAGGTAACCGGTATTTCCTGCATTACGGCGTTGCCTACAGCGGGCGTTCCGATCAAATGGATATATTCATCGAAATATTCAAAGTTGCAGCCATTAATCGGATTCGCAGGCGAGACGGACTGCAAACTATAGGTAATACCCTCTGCCTCAAATTCGCAGGTCAGTTTAACTACACCCACATCTACTTTCTGCCCATCCCAGATCGTTATTTTCGGTGCTACGTTCGTCAGCGTCGGTTCCAGATCGCAAGGCTCCTTCCATTTGGCATACAGCGTATAGGTAGCATCCGTTTGGTCCCAATTCCGCACACTTGCACCTAAACCCGTGTAGTACTGCACGCCCGCTCCATCCGGTAAACTATAATAGCCATCGAACACATATCCGCCTGCGCGCTTCGGGAGTACGGCTATCTCCGGCATAGGCTTGGTGTACGTCGCCACTACTGAACCCGTATAACTGTTGTACGCACCCGTTGCGTTCAGCGTGATGGTCGTTCGAATGATGGGCTCCCATTTCGCATACAGCGTCACATCCGCATCTGTGGTATAATCCGCACCATCCGCAATCAGCACACCTGCACCGCCGGCATCTTCCGTCCAACCCAAGAAATTATAATCTGTCAATTCAAACGTATTGTCCTCCAGCGCGAAGGTTGAACCCTTCGGTACTACCATCTCTTCCATCGTGCCCGTAGCTGACGCATCGTTCTTATCGAAGGTCACTGTCACTAACGGAACCTCTACGATAACCACCACGCGAGTCTCCTTGCTGTTACTCTTGATGGAGAATTCACCCGTATAATTACCGCCCTTGTAGGCAAACTTATGCCATTGATGCTGTTTGCTGGCTGCTATTGGCTGATTCGTGGTCGTGCCGTTCACAGTTAAATCAAGCGAATAGGCACTATTGCTGTTCGGGAATACGTAGAAGACAATCTTGTTGGCAATCATTCCGCTCAAGTCGAAGGTCAGCGTATTACCACTACCCACTTTCAGCGCCTTGATAGCTCGACTGGAACCTTGCGATGTCCCCCAATAACTCTCATTATCCAGCAGTGTGATATCTTTCGTATTGAAATAAATACCGCCGGTGCTGGTGGATGAATACGATATATCCGTCGTCTCCTTCAGAGTATTCTCTGCTGCTGTCGCACCCGCTTGGAAGAGCCATGCTTTCACTTTACCATCATCACCCTGCGTCCACATGCCGTTTTTTACATAGCACGAACCCAGAATATAGGTCACTTTCGGAACCTCGTCAATCCATTTTGCCCAGTACTCCTTATTGCCCCAAGCGGTTGTAGAAATCACCTCCACGGGGTCACCCGTACAACCCTCGTTGTCGTACCAGCCCGCGAAATCTTTGCTTGCCTTCGTTACGTCCGTCGGCAATGTTGCACCCGTTCCGTGCGTATAACTCGTTACGTTGCCGGAATTGATCGTTCCGCCGTTCTCGTGCAGCGTGATCGTGTAAGTCGCATGGTCAAAGGCTGCAGCAATCGTGGCGTCGGCAGCTAAGATATGCGTCGTACCGCTCGTGAAATCAGCACCGTTCACCTGCAGCGAAGTACAACGATAGCCATCGTCCGGTACGGCGGTGATGGTCAGATTACAGGTATGCGCCAAGTCATTAATCGCCCGAGCCGCATAATCCTCTGAAACCTGGTCTGTGTTGTCGTGGTGGGTGTATGCGACACGTATCTGTCCGTTCGTGGTTGATCCCACAGAAACATCATGCGTGATCATTCCGGCCGAATGCGTATAACCATAGAACTGGCAGTTATCATTCATCCCGTCCGCTCCATATCCGCCGGAAGCGCTGTTGAGAATAATTGTCTGGTCGGATGTGATCTCATCGCCATGGAAATTGGACGACTCGGTAATCGCATATTCGTCTCCCGTCTTGGTCTTATAGATGGCGTGCTTGTCTGTCCAACCTGCGTTATTGCCGATATGCCAAACCCAGAAATTGTTACTCCATTCAGGTGTCGTTGTTACCAAGTAGCGTGCCGTACCGGGCACTAAAGTCATCAGTTGGGCAGCTGTCCAGTTCTTATCATCCCCATCGTTGTACTTTCCTTTACCGATACGGTAGTAAATCTTGTCGTTGTTCCAACCGCGGGCCTGCATCTCCGTAGTGTTCTCGAGATACACCTTCACACCACCCCGCTGCGCCATCGGAGGATAGGTGGCACTCAACTGCACCGGTACATAGGTCGTATTGCTAAAATAAAGCGTAAAATGATAGGTTCCCTCTTTCGTTGTTTGAATTCTGCACCATTTGTCATTATTCAACTGATCCATCGTCCATTTGGTACAGTTATCGCTGGTCATCGTACCGGTATTGCCGCGGGCATCCACACCGTCCATCACCCTCATTTCGTAATCCCATGCTACGCCGCGATATATCTCGCAGGTCGCCGAATCGGCGCTCGTGCTCGCTCGAACAAAATCCAGATCATAACGGTCACCGCCGCCACCGGTCTGTATTGCCAAATAGGGCACACGCACACCATAACCTTCGCTCCATGCGGCATCCGATTCGTGACCGGACACCCATGCTTTGCAATAATACGTACCGCCGTCCTCGTGCGTGCAATTTGTCTTGGTGTAAGTTGAACTGGTAGCACCGTCGATTATATTCGATTCATTGGTTCCACCTTTGTACCATTGATAATGCGTAGCTCCTGCGCTGGTGGCACTCAGCGAAATTGTCTCGCCGGCGAATGCCATCCATGTGCCCGATAGGCATACTCGGAACGGTTGGTACGACCATGTACAGGTTGCTTTAGCCGGATCTCCTGTCATGCCGGTGATCTTACAATAAGCTCCGTCGGCTGCGGTGATATCATCCGTCTGATCCCATTTGTTATCCCAGTTATTCTCCGTCGTAGCACCATTCATACGGCAGATCACATACCCCGTATATTTCGTATCTATCGTCGCGCGATACAGCGTCCCTTCGCAACCGGCATCAAACGATGCAAAATCATACCATTCATCCCCGCTTCCAAAACAATAGATCGCGTACCGTTCATCCCCTTTCGACCAATCCCCATACGCATTTGGATTGAGATACACCGTCCGCGTCGTTGCTGTCGACTCGGTAAATGTAACAGAAACGGCTCTTACCTGATAGTCATTGGTGGTATTGTCTGAACCGACAACTACGGTCGTAGAGCTGCCGGTGATAGATGTGAGGCTATTGAATGTGCCGCCTGTGATGGTTAATACACTGGTTGATGCCGGATCATTAGAGCCTCTCCACGTCAGTGTAATGCTCTTAATAGTCCAATTCGTCTTAGTTGCAGTAAAAGTCAAACTGCTTGTATTACGAATAATAGCACGGTTGGAACTTGCAGTATTGCAAGATACCGTACCGTAGTCTTCGGCAGAATAAGATAAAGTAATCCCGTTTTGAGGTTTATGGCTTGTATCAAACGTGACGGGTATTGAAACATCCGTTCCCCACGCATTTCCTGCGCATAGCATCAGTGCGCTACATACTACCGCAACAATTCTTTTCTTCATGGTATCTATCATAATTCTCTAATTCACTAATCCCTAATACCCTAATCTCTCATCCCTAATCCCTAATTCCCTAATTCCCTAATCGCTAATCCCTCATCCCTAATCTCTCATCCCTAATCGCTCATACTCCACAGCAGCCATCAAAAATGCACCCAGCACTTTGCCTTCGCCGTTATCTTGAATCGGTACATCCTTGCCGATCAGGTAGTAGGCGGCGCTACCGTTTCGGTCTTTGCTCAAGCCCGCGGACTGGCAACTGCCCGTGATGGTCATATCGCCTCCTTCGCCACGCACGAAGGTTCTGACTATTCCTTCAAAACCGCGCTTGCCGGCTTCGGCATGGTTGATCAACCCCAGGCGCGAACCCTTCAGCAAAGCCGCCGTGATGAGGCAACTCGCCGAGGACTCCAAGTAGTTACACTGCGTGCCGCCTTCCGCTACATTCGTGTATTTGGGTGAACCGGTATCATCGATGCCCTGCGTTGCACATTTCGTATCATCGTACACCAAGAGTTGGTACCAGCATCCTGTCTTCGGATCTTGCCGCGCCACCAATCCGTCTGCCAGTTGGCTCAACATCTCCCGCATCTCATCGAAATGCTGTGCCGAAGGAAGTTCGCTAATCCCTAATCCCTCATCCCGAATTCCTAAGTTCTCGAGATACGCCTCGAGCACATCCACCAACGCCATCATATACCATCCCGCCGCGCGTCCCCAGTATTCCTCTGAATGGTATATCGCGCTGTCGTTTGCGCATGCATGCGCGTAACCGGCCTCGTGGATCGCCCGCGCGTTGTTATTCGTCGCTATATCCGTGAAGAGCACATGGTACGGGAGTTGTTTCTCTTCGTCCCAGAGGTAGTACCAGGACGCATCGAACTGGTCATACACATCGTTCCATCCGAGGTTCGTGCCTTCGGTTGCGCCAGCTGCTAACAGTTGCGCGAGTAGCGCCTGTCCCATATACGCCCCGTCGCACCACATCTGGCCGTAATAACTCTTGCTCGGGTCGTCCGTGGCCTTATGCATCCAACCGCCTTCGGCGCCACCGGACGCTATCGTATAGCGATTCTTATGATCCTCCAGTCCTCGCGCACCGCGACGCAACTGCTCCATGAAGTACGCCGCGTTCGCTGCGTTCTCAAATCGCCCGCCGGGTTTGGCGCCTTCATATAATCCGAGGAACACTTTCGTACAGTTGAGGTCGTCCAAGATACCACCCTTGTCGGTAGCCGTCTGATGCAGTCCCCATGCGCACAAGCCTTCGTACCAGGCATCGGCCCACGCGGAGTCCTGGTAGTATTCCCATACATCGAGGATACCTTTCGCTACCACGCCCGGCACATAGTCCCACGAAGCCTCAGCCGCTGGCTGAATGATGCCGTTGGTGCTGTTGGAATTCGGAAAACCCACCTGATTATCTTTGTTGTACCAAGCGGACATACGCGCGTTGATCATTTCTTGTGAGTATCTCAAACGCATCTCGTTCGCATTACGGACGTCACTGTCGGGTGCTTGTCCCCCGCAGCCCGTCATCATAACCGCCGCCAAACAAAGTATGTAGAATGTGTTTCTCATTTGGTTTTTCTAATTCGCTACAAAGTTACATCTTTTATTTGACATATACAAATAAAAAATGCAAAGTGCAGCCTTTTCCCTGCACTTTGCACACTTTTCGTCAATTTTTGCACGCAATCTTCCCCTCTTACGCGCGTTTTCTTTTAAGGAACACGCGCAGGCTCATGTACGCGAGCGCGAACAGCATCAGCGGCCAAAACGCGTCACCTATCGGCGAACCTTCATCACCTTCACCGACATGCGGGTTGGTTCCCCAATCGTCATCGTCACCGGAGCGACGGATATTTCCCGGTCTTCCCGGTGCATTATTAGTCGTAGTGCCCATACTCGGTGCCGCAGTAGTTCCTACAGGCGTTACTTGCGATGAATAGGCACTACCGGAAGTCTGCATAGTGGAAGTCTGCCATTGTTCCTGCTGCTGTGCCACGGCCGGCAGCGCTACCAGCGCCACCGCCATGATTATCACTATTATTTTTCTCATATCTTTCATCCTTTAATCACTAATTCACTAACTCACTAACTCACTTATTCCTTACTTAACGCGGCTACCACGAGCATCATAGATCACACCATCCTTCAGGATGTACATCTGGTCATTCATAATGAACTTATGTGCCTTGCCATCCTTGAGCGTTCCTTGACCGTCGCTTGCGCCGTCAATAGCTGTCGGAGCATTGGCAATATCGATCTCCAAGAAGAAGCGGTCATTGATCGTTCCCTTGTTCAACGTAACCTCATAATCCTCTATATTGAGGTTCGTGCGCGTCTGTGCGTAGGTATCGATAAGCGTTACTGTTCCGTCGAAGTTATCCGGCATTGAGAAGGTATAGGTACCTGCAGTCTTCACATCAACTCCAACAGGAATGGTGTGGCTACCTACGCTCATTACGTTAGCACCTGCCTCGTATGCACCGGCGAAAGTATAAAGGTCAGCGGTAACGCCGTTCTTCACCATATATACATCCTCGTTCAACAGGAACGAATCTACGGCATTCTCGCGCAACTCGACATACGTACGGCCGATGAACATCTCATCCTTCGTCAATTCCAGATTCAGCGTGTAGTTCTCCTTCGGAGTGCGTCGCGGTGCAGCTACTACATCACCAACCGCAGAACCGGTGAAGGTGATAGTGCCGGCATATTGTGCCATGTAACTATACATCGTTTTGAACTCCCAACTGGTACCCAGCGTGTTCTGAATGCCTAAGCTATTACCTGCTGGGTTCCATGCATAGATATACTGCAATGTTTCACCTTCAATAGTCGGTCCGGTAACAATCGTTGCAGCGGTATGGTTCTCAAACAGCGGCGTACCAATCATGTTCCAGTGGCTATCCACTATCTTATGGTTACGTTGCTCCGCTTCCGGTTTATCCATGTCTTGGTCAAAAACACGGTCAACCGTACACTCATGCGAAGGAACAGTAACTTCGACAGTCTTGTTGGCTACAACACCGGTAGTTGCATCCTTGGACGGGAAGTACATATACAACTTACTATGTGCTCCCTTATTCGCCCATACCGAACTGCTACCGTCATTGAAGATACGGCGGTTGAGCAGCAAGCTATAACCCTCATAAGCATGGAGCGTATCGCCCGATTGTACATCCTCCCAGAAGGTCGTTACACCATCACCGGCAAACCAACCTTTTGCACGTTTCGCACCGTTGTAACGTTGGATACGCCATTCAGTACCCATACGACCCGGAGCCATGATATCGTTTACAAGCACATCGTACGGGAAGGAGATATAGTACATACAGAGCTCATAAGCTGTAGGACCCCAAGTGTACATATGACCTACCATATCATCGTAGTTGAACTGCATAACGCCATAGATGTACTTGACAGATGACAGTTTGGAGTCATTATTCTTGAAGATAATCTGTTGAGCAGCTTCCTGTCCCGTACGGATTATCATCACATCCGCATTTATAGGTGTATTTCCTTCTATACTATCTCCAGACGGTTGCCATGCGCAAATCAAACGGTTCACTTTGAAGTCGTATGTCAGCAACAGGCTCTGCCATGCAGTAGTTGTACCGCCTAAGATCTCTTCCTCTTCTAACTCTGAACCCTTGAAGTACTGGGTGTTACCATTATATTGCGCAGTCAGCGTTGCAGTCAGACCCGGTTTAGCTTTAATCTCCGCCTGATATACGAAGTTCTTTAAGTCTGTAAAGGTTATACTATCTATCGGCGCAGACTCACCTGTTGCTTTAGACAAGGAATCCGTAGAGGTCCTCAGTTTGAGGTAATTCGGAGTATATGCTCCGCCTTGCGCACCGGCGAGGTAAGCACGATTCACCTCATTGGTTCCCTTATTGTACATGAAGCGTACACTCGCACCCGCATTAGGCAGATTACCGCCTGCTACATTAGCGTATGCATCCGTGATAAGCGTATCCGATACACACGGAGCATATTTGTTAGCAACCACAAACTTCACATTCTGATTAGCATCCACCCAGTGCACGTAATAGTGCGTAAACTGAACCGGTTGAGTTTCTGACATACCATAATCCGACGCATTCATACGGTGGTTATCAAGAGACTGCTTGTAGTCCCACTTGTGCTCATCCACACAGTCGGTACGGATATAGTAGTCTCCATCGTAGAAGTCGTAACCAGCGACCTCAATATCGTCACCCGCTTCATTCTGTTGCAGATAGATTACATATACACTATCTTTTGTAATAGAACTCAAATCAACAGGATCTCCGAAGTCTGCCCAATTGGTGTCATATTTCTGAATCTTCATGACACGACTTGCACCGTTTGCTCGGATGAAGAATGAAACAGTATCTTGTCCGTTAGCAACCGGATGGATACTCGGCGAAGCGATTACCTCGGTCTGCGTTGCATCCGAATAGATGACACGGTAGTCGCCGCTAACTGTTGCATAATCCACCGTCACAGCCAACTGACCTTGCACATCAGAAGCAGATGCCTCATTAGCAGCCTTCGTACCGAAGTCTTTACAGAACACGTGGAAGGTGTAATCACCGGCAGAAGTGGTGGTCAAACCGATATTATCGGATGTACCGTCCAGCACTTTGCCTTCGTGATCGGCTGCGGTTAACGTTCCGTTGTAGCTGTACCATGTCTTCGTGCTTGCACCGGTTGCCTTGGTAATCTTGAAGCCGTAGGTCTTACCGCCTTCCAGATCCATTACTGCTCTCAACTCCCAAGTTCCACCTTCTCCGGTCTGAGACAGACGTAACGGCAGGGTTTGAATCAGTTCTGCACCCGACTGCGCCTTTTGATTATATACGTGCAGATAATAACCCGTTGAATCCGGATTCGGACTATACTTCACCCAGAAACCACGGTAGTAATGTGCCTCACCATCACTTGCTCGGTTTAGGATGTAATAATCAGAAGTCACATCCGTTGATACCGGAACAAACATCGGCGTAGCGGCATTATAGTCCGTACGATAGATAACCTTCGGATATTCATTTCCTGCTACTAAGCCCCAGAAGTGTTGTTGGTCTTTCTTCTCACTGACGAAAGCGAAGTTGGTGGTAGAACCACCAATGGAAGCCATCCATCTCTTCTCTTCCAGATCAGTGGTGGTACTCTTGACGGTATCCGGGGTTATCTTTCCTGTTTCATTTTCCAATTTTGAACCGGCACCATTAGTAGCAGTCCAATAATTCGTAGATGTTCCGTAGTCATATTTCTTCATAATGGTCGAGTACCAATACATGCTAAAGGTATTGAAGAAGTAAACGGTATTGGTCTTGGGTTTATAGTGGAGATAGATGTTACCGTTATTAGAAGCATAGATATATTTAGACTGCAGAGGTCCGGCAGAACCGCCATCAATGATGCTTCCAAGACCGGAAACAGTGTCAATACCGACACCCATCTCCCAATAATCCAACTCGTAACCGCTCTCTTCGATGAATACTCTCACTTCAACAGGCGTTTCCGTAGCGGACGGATATGCAGACACGGTGCGAGAAGAACGAATCTGAACGCCATCCACCATATAATGCAACGTAACGGAATACTCATCCTCTACAGCATAATTAATGGTATCGCATTTCAGTAAAGTACCCGAGCCAGGAGTTGAACCGGTACGCAACTCAGCCACGATCTCATACGTATTGGCAGACGCCATCGGCATCACGATGCTATCATATCCCGCGGTACCATATATAATAGTCGGTTGCGGAGCCAATTGGGTGTGGTTTGCACTATAACCTACCGTATAAACGACATTGTATGTACCTGTCGGCGCGCAACTGAAGGTCTGCTGAATAACCACCGTATCTTTCTCCGGCTTCTTGACGTTCAATACCGCCGGGCTCGCAGACATTTCAATAGTTGGAACGGTATAAACGGCGTAAACAGTAGCTGTACCATCTTTCTTCCACTTACCGTCACCGTCTGTCCATTGAGTTTCACTAACGCTTACATTCGGTTGTAAGTTGCCGTCTTTATCAATTACTTTAACACCATCACTGGCTGCCGAATACCAACCATCCAAGCAATAACCATCCTTGTATACAACCGGAGTGGTAATTGTATTTTGGTCAAAGGTAGCGTTGTTAGCATCTGCGCCCGATGTCTTCGAACCACCGTTGTCGTCATAATCGAACGTAACAGCATAGGTCTTCGGCGTCCACTTTGCATAAAGCGTAAAGTTAGCCGTTTTATCAGTTGCACCGATAGATGTAACGTCCGTTCCGGAGGTACATGCGGAAGTAGTAAACCAGCCGTCAAAATCATAACCGGTCTTGGTCGCTGAATGCAAAGTAGTAGCTGTTCCATAGGTATGACTCGTTGGGTGAGCAGTAGGACTATCAACGTGACTTCCCGAGAATGCGCTACCTCCTTTATCTTGATAGGTAATGGTATATACATCTCCCGCAAACGATGCAGTAACCTCTTTATCATCTTCAGTTGCCTTAATGGTAATCGGCGAAGTCGTTGTACTTCCGTCCACAAGTGTTACACCGCTTGGTATAGTCCAACTGCTTAAGTGGTAATGGCTACTCGGAGTGGCCGTGATAGAACCGGACTTAACCACGTTACCTACGCTTACCGAAGTCGGGCTAACGCTACCATTTGCTCCGGCACTAATAGTTACCGTATGTTTCTGCTCAGTTACCCAAGCTTTCTTGTTCTCATAATCAAACCAAATAGTTATATTTGATCCAGATGGACCATCATTGAAATAAACGGACGGTTTATCGCTTGCGTAATTGGTTACATTCGTATTGGCATCTACTTTCGTCTTGTCTATCGTTAATTCAGTATTGCTGCTTGTAGAATACTCGATACTATTGATGAAGAAACGATATCGCTCTGTTGCAGAAGCGGTAGTTCTGTTTATGTAATATGCTTTCTCGGTTGCATCATAACTCATGGCTGTACGTGACGAATATCCCGTTGCTCCTTCACTCGCCACAAGGTCCAACGAACAAGTCCAAGGTATGTAGTTACACGTCATCGAACCATCATCACCACCTTCAATTGTATTGATGTTAATAGGATCGTGGACTAAATCACCGGTATTATTTGTAACGCCTGTCAAATCGCTCCATGCGGAAAAATCGAATCCGTCAATAGTCTCCGAAGAGATATCAGATGCCGTTGTGATACCGACCTCAAAAGTCGCATCATCGTGCAGTTCGCGCGTTCCATACATATACGAAACGGTAACATTGTGCGTCTCTTCTGCTACGAAAGTAGCATCAATCGTTCCGTCTGCACGAATAGTTTGTGTCGCACCGGATGTGATAGAACTACTATTCAGCGTCAAACCCGAAGGTGCATAACCGCTGTTCGGTACAGCTGTAATAACGACATTACATGTCTGAGCCACATCTACAGAACTTGCCGAAGCAGAAGATACCGTGCGCTCTACTCCGCTTTCATCGGTATAGCGTACAGTAATATTACCATTGTCATGGTCACCAAAGGTCAGCGTACGAGTGTGACCGGAAATAGTAGTCGTATTCCATACTTTTGGAGTACCTGAACCGGTAGAAGGTATATATGTGATATCTGATGTTAGGTCTGTTGTTTGATAGCCAATACGGTTATCGATACTTGTCATCGTCTCAATGGAATAACGATTGGTATAGCCATAATTATCCGCAAAAAACCACTTTACATAATACGCTTCAGGCATTGTGATAACATATAAGTTAGCCGTACCGGTTACTTGCGTGGCGCGAGCACCGGTATGGCGGTTGAAACGTGTAGTACCGTACTTTAACCAAATTTCGCCCCAATTAGTTGCTGTGTTATCAAAATACACCTTCACTCCCGAAGTTGCTTTCTTGGCACCGGTCGTCTCTTGCCAGTTCAACTTAGTTCCTGAGCATGTATTATCAAACTCATACAAAGTAACACCACTGACATTTCGATACAGATCGGTTGTCTGCATATAGTCTGTCCATGTGCTTCCATTTTGCGCGCGGAACAAGAACACTTTGACATTGCTAACAGCAGATGCGTAGGTTTTTCTATATTGCGTAGTAGAGCCACATTGCGTCATAGCATCGTTAGATGCGCTTCCCCCCTCGATGTCTTTATACAAATACACTGCAGACCAACTCTTTTCATTTCCGCACAAATCCCATACCACTGTCGAACTTGCCGCAATAGTATACAACTTGCGGTAGTAGGCATAATAAGTAGCATCTTCTGTCGGGTAGATAGTCAGAGTTTTGCTCGTGGTTTCTCTTGTACCCGATGAATTGTACCAGCCGTCAAACTTATACCCTGAAGGATCTGTACTCGGAGCGGTTAATGTAGTGGTAGCTGTGTATCCGCAAGTGATAGTTCCCGAACTAAGGGAAGTGGCTGTCGTACAATTTTCAAAAGTCGTAAATTTGTAAGACCCTGCAGTAAGTGTAGCAGGTGAAGTAACTTCGCTATACGATCCTCCATTATTCTCAGAGACTTTAGCCTTTACGGTAATCGTTTTATTCAATGCCGTATAAGAACTTCCTATGTGCCCAACACTTAAATTGGCTTGACTCGATTTACTTCCAGCTTTATCTGGCTTTATGTAATACAAGTTATCTGCTCCAAACCCATAATTGTTGTAGGTGTTGGTAAAATTGGCTATATATGAGTTCATGTTATCATAGCTGCCCATAACATTTCCTTCCCCCCAATCAGAGCCATTTCCTGCAAGGCGGATATAAGAATATCCTCCCCATGTGTTTTCTGTCCGTTTGTGAACGTACAACTTCGTGTTGGATATAGCACTCATTTTCCATCCATGGGTGTCATTGATGACGAAATATGTGTACGAATAGGACCAGTTTGAGGCGGTATTATCAAAATAGATAATTGTGTTCTTGGTCACATCCGCCGCCCACATCTGTCCCACGCCGAGGGTGAGGAGCATGATTAGCATTGCCGCATAGCGAACGAACCGCTGCGGTGATTGTTTCTCATGGCTATCTGTCCATAGCCATTTAAAGTTTAAATTCGTCTTAGCCCCTGTCGAGGCACGATTAACTTGTAAAAAGTTCTTCATGATGTTTTTATATTTTTAGTTTTTGTTATTCAAGATTAATGCGCATAAGCATATTGCTTGCTCATGGCAGGTTTAATGCTATCTGCGAAGATAATAATCATTTGCTCTTGACTTTTAGACAAACGATTACGATACATATTGGCGCTGTTTTTGAGCAAATACTCATCATAATTACGCTGAGCATTGAGCCAATAGTGGGCAGGAATATGAGTTACTTGTTCAAAGGCTAACGCCATATCTGCTGTCACAGACATGTCACCTCCAATAAAGGATTTAACAACCCAAGCAGATAAACCTGCCTTGGCAGAAAAATCCTCTACAGACATTTCTAATTCTTGCAGTTTTTCATCCAATGTTTCTCCTGGATGAAAAGATTTAACAGGGCGATATGTTGTTTCCATACTCATGTTATTTTCCGTGATAATTGATTATTTCAATAATGTTTATTGCTTTTATTTCTTTCCAAATATATCCTCCGTCCTCGGAAGTTGGAATAGGTTGCTCTTGAGGTTCGAAAACCAAACGATCAGGTTGAACTAAGTCACATCCCCATTGGCCTTTCCTGTCTTCTGTTAACTCATGATAATGTCCTGGCAAGTAACGTGTGTCTTCCAACGTCTCTGCATTGTACAATTGGTCTATTCGTTTAAGATATTTCTCAGCTTGCTCCTTTCCCAACTTGCGAACACACAAGCGCTCATCCTTCGCATATTTTTCAAGTTTTGAGTCTTTAAAGTGTATTTCCATATATCTGATTGTTTCGAGTTGAGTCTTGGTCATTCTGCCACTTACATCTGTCCCACACCGAGGGTGAGGATGGCGATTAAAGTTAATAACCACCGTGGTTTTCTTTTCACGATTGATTTGAAATTAAGTTTAAAATTTTTCATTGTGTTTTTGTATTTTGTTAATTAATTATTTCGTTAATATTTGGCTTTTTTAGGTAGATATACACTGTTGCCATGACAATTATCCCATAATTTTCCACTACCACAAGGGCACTTTTGATTACCCTGTTTTTGCCATGCCATATGCATAGTGGTATATCTTTTTATATCTCTTACCTCCTTGGAATAATCTATTGTTTCCAAAGAAGGCTGTCTGAAACTTAATGTCGTTTTTCCATTATGATTTGTGATGGATACATCCCCATGAACCATAACATCCATCCCTAAAATCATATTGTGTTCGTGACTTGACATAGGCAGACCGATTACTTGGATATACGGAATTATAAAACTGCCCATTGAGATTTGAATAGAATATAAGGGCGCTTCTATAGTCTTATTCTCCATTCCAATTACCGGAGTAAAATCTTCCGGCTTTAATCCCATCGTTTCTGCCACTTCTTGAGAAATACAAGTGCTCGTTGCACCCGTGTCCCACAGCGCAGAAAGTGTTTGTCTCGAATTCTCCTCACCAGGTATTGCAATCTCGCAAGGAATAATCATGCGCCGAACAATGGTATCGAAATGCTTTGTATGCGCGGTTATCATATTCTCGCAATCGTAGGTGAAATAATGTGAACTTGTTGGGTCGGAGTGGTAAAGTCCTTAAGTAGGAAATTGCCATATCCATAATTTTCAACACCATATGTAAAGCCTTCTGACAATGCATCGAATGAACTTACTTGTAATTCCGGTGAAACTACAATATATTTATGATTGTATTGCTTGAGCAAATCATCTTTGTGCTCGTTGTAATACAAAATTTGTTTTTTGATATTATTTTCCATAGTGCTTATTTTGTGTTGTCTTGTCGTTTATGCTATCCTCACGCGCTTGTCTCACGTATACGCGCAAACGCGCCCGAACAAATTGGGCGCAAAGGTACAAAAAAAAAATCAAACACACAAGTGTTTGGTTAGAAAAATGAAATATTTTTGATTTTTGTCGCGAAAATGCGAACTTTTGAGAAGTTTACATCTGTCCCACGCCGAGGGTGAGGAGCATGATTAGCATTGCCGCATAGCGTCCAAACCGCTGCGGCGATTGTTTCTCATGGCTATATGATAATAGCCGCTTGATTAAGTTTAAATTCGTCTTAGCCCCTTTCGAGGCACGATTAACTTGTAAAAAGTTCTTCATGATGTTTTTATATTTTTAGTTTTTGTTATTTTACGATTGTTATTGCTCCATTTTGGAAAATATTATTTGTACTTTGTCTGTATTTGCGAATAGAGATTTAGGGTCTATCCCCATCCATGTGAACAACTTGATTATTCTTTCATATTCCGATTTCGCATAACTCAAATCCATTTCGTCATTGTTATGCGTGAAACATATCGGTTCATGATGAGCAAGTCTATTTCTTAACGAATTAACGTGATCTAACTCATTGAAGAAAAATCTTCTATCATAGTGTTGCTCCTTAGATGACTTAGGCTTCTTGGGAAATATCTTTAAAAGACATTGCCCCGTCGCTTCATATTGGATTTTCGAAAACATATCTTCAAGTGTAAGAAATTTACACTAAAAATGCATATTTTTGTAAAAATATTTGCGTATATCAAATTTTTATAGTAATTTTGCGCCACTTAATCCCGGTAACCTCTGATTCGTCAAGTTATCGGGTTTCGTTTTTTATCCCCACATCTGTCCGACACCGAGGGTGAGGAGCAGAAGGAAAATCGTGAACGCGCGACTGAACGCCGGGCTAAAAGCAGATGTGCGTTTTTGGCGTGTTTCATGAAGAGGAGTAGCAGTTACGCCTTGTTTGACTGTTCTTCCGCCAATAGATAATGCCACATCTACGATTGGAGTAGTTCCAGCAAATATGACTTTCCGAGGATTCATAGAGAAAGAATCAAATAACGATTTAGCTGCTTCTATCTCTAATCCTTTTACTCCGTTGAAATCCAACACTAGAGGTTGTTCTGATTGACTCTTTTCTCGGATTTCAGCTTTGATCGCCGGCATCTTTTCTCTGGTTATAGCGATGCCGTGTTTTGACATTTTGATTACGTCTGCCATTGTATATCTTTTTGTTAATTTTTTACTTGTGCAATATATGAATTAATGAGATACTTCTCTCTAATATCATCTTGATTAGCTGGATTTTCCATGACTGACACATAATATGCATATATCTCCATGGCTCTTTCCAATATTTCATCAGGCACCTCCAATTCCGCCTTGTCTAATATCTCTTCCAATTTGGTGACAGCTTGTTGCTTCTGCTCCTCCGTATTAGCACGTTTTCGTGCAACGATACATGTGTATATCTCTTTCGCCTTCGCTTTGGCTTCTGTTTCTAACTGAGTCTGATGCTGTAAAAGATACTGCTCAGCGTTGCTTTTTTGATTGACGCGCGCGGAATAAAAAGCAACAACAAGACCAATAATCAAAGAAAAAACAGCACCTAAAATAGTTACAATCAACTCTTTGTTCTCTCCCCACCATGTTTGTGGCTTGACAACGGTGTTATCCTCGTGTTTGATATATAATGTATCCTGAACGGACAAATTGGGAATCATAACGCACATTGTGTCTGATTTATCCGTCTTAGGCTTTTGCTTGCTGTTTTGCAAATTAGCTGCAAACATGCAGGATGCGCTTCCGAACGAAAGAAACGCAACAAAAATAAATATCAATGTATAAAAATGATCCTTCATAATTAGTCTTTATTTTCGTTTTGGGGTAAGTTACATTTCACCGTTCCAATCAAATTCGAGACACCATGTATCGAGTATCGGTTTCTTCCCAAAGAGCAGTCATATGTCTCTGACAATACATAACACGTATCACTCGTCAGCTCTTTTACCCGCTCGTTGCAACGCTTCACAAACTCTTCTTTTGAGACGGTTATTTCGCCTTCATGCCGATCATACATGGCAGCAAAATTGATAGGCTCGTTTTCGTCCAATTGAAGGTATGTTATGAATTTACGCAACTTGTAATGGCTCTCGAAAATCTTCCAGTTTCGGAACCACTTGCCATTGTGGTCCTGTACGGAAAAAAGAACGACAGGTTTCTCGTACTCCAATTTCTGCCAGCCGAACTTATCTATAGGTTCAACTAACACGTGGTCCCTATCGTGAATACCATAGAATCGCATGGAGTTTCCCTTTACCAACATGTACTCAAGTCCGGCTGTGTTCAGCAATTGTCTTCCTGCATATACATACTGAGGCTTTTGGTCAACACTCTCACTCGAATAACGCCATTGGAAAATATTCATATTCCCGGCCTTAACAACAAGGACACGTGACGCGAAGTATCTCCACAGCAAAAACGAAACGCACGAGATAACGATGAGTGCCGATAGGATGATTGCATATAATACCATAGGCTGTTTTTTAGGTGTTGTTTATGTGGTATCTTTTTTTGTTACTAACGATATTAAAATTGCGCAAAGTTACAACTTTTTTTGCTAATGTGCAAGAAAAATGTTAAAAAACATGAAATTAAGTCAATTTTTTAATTGTGTATTTTTAAAGTTAGTTATGTTTTCATTTTTTGCGCACTTTTGTGCGTTTACGCGCTTGTCTCACGTGTACACGCAAACGCGCCCGAACGAATCGGGCGCAAAGGTACAAAAAAAAAATCAAACACACAAGTGTTTGGTTAGAAAAATGAAATATTTTTGATTTTTGTCGCGAAAATGCGAACTTTTGAGAAGTTTACATCTGTCCGACACCGAGGGTGAGGAGCATGATTAGCATTGCCGCATAGCGAACGAACCGCTGCGGTGATTGTTTCTCATGGCTATCTGTCCATAGCCATTTAAAGTTTAAATTCGTCTTAGCCCCTGTCGAGGCACGATTAACTTGTAAAAAGTTCTTCATGATGTTTTTATATTTTTTAGTTTGTTATGTTTTCGTTATTACAATTTTGTCATCCAAGACTGTCGAATGTTTCTTCCTAGTACTCTATACGTTACCAAATAAATAAATTGTTTTGGTTGTGTCTTTAAAAACTCGCTCATTAACCACATATTTTTATCCGATAATAATTCATCAAACACGTATGGTCTGTAACGAGTAATTGATCCAAAAAAATACATAAGTATATATACTATACTTTCGGCAGAAAGTCTAACTGGCGAAGATGAAATATACAAAGATACATTTTCTCCGTCAGTAAGACCCCAAATCCCTTTCTTTCTTATAGTAGAAGCCAACTTGAAATAATCTTTCTTAGTACAAGTTCCATATTTTGCTCTATCAATA
>CAMHQP010000007.1 GCA_946187555.1 uncultured Bacteroidales bacterium | reverse complement strand
CTTATGGTTATGGGAGGAATGGAAAGAAGGTCATCAGGATGCGATAGTACATCTTAATATGCTTGAGTATGGCCACAGCACGGATTACCTGTTCATTCGAAGCACTATAAAAAACAAATATCCGGAATGGAGAGTAATAGACATATCTGATAATAAATATATTCAATCATTGGGGTATGTAACTAATGACCAGTACGCTGTATATGAATCATCAGCAACGATTATTAATAGAGCAGGAGAAACAAAGAAAATAATATTTCATACCATAGGAAGAGTACTGCTTATCTATTAACAGTTTGAGATCCTTCTGAGAATGTTCATGATGTTTTAATAAGGCGCCAGACACCCATCTAAGACATCCGTAATGATCCATGGAGCCGGATCACCGAAAAATAAAGATCCGGTTCTCAAAAGTACAGTAAATAGAAGCAAGAGAGACAAAAATGCAGGGTAATTTGCATTTTTAAGGCAAAATATTTGGTCAATTCAAAAAAAAGCAGTACCTTTGCACCCGCTTTTGAAAAAGAGCGATTATTGGTGTCCACTCGTATATCGGTATTACACCGGATTTTGGTTCCGAGAAGCGAGGTTCGACTCCTCGGTGGACAACAAAGGGAAGCCTCCCCCAAGCCCCTCCCTATAAGGAGGGGTGAATTATGAAAAGAGGCAAGTGTGATGGGATACGGGCAGCGTCACAACAGAAATAACTGCCCCATTATTGAGTAACACATAATTAAAAATGAAAGAATTCGCATTGGTAGGTACTCCGCGTAGCGAGTACGGAAAGAAAGCCGCTAAGGCTTTCCGCGCAGAGGAATTGATTCCTTGCAACATTTACGGTTGTGGTCTGAGCCTGACCTTCACAGTAGCAGCAGCTGACGTTCGTAAGTTGATCTACAGCCCGGACACTCAGATTGTTGACCTGACGGTTGGTGACACGAAGACCAAAGCTATCGTTAAAGAGTTGCAGTTCCACCCGATTGACGGTAAGACGCTGCACATCGACTTCCTCGCAGTAGATGAGAAGAAGCCGGTAGTAGTTGAGATTCCTATCCAACTGAACGGTCTTGCTGAAGGTGTTAAAGCCGGTGGTAAGTTGGTTCAGAACATGCGCAAGCTCAAAGCATGTGGTATCTACACCGCATTCCCCGATCGTATCAACATCGACGTTACCGAGCTTGGCTTGGCTAAGAAGATCGCCGTTGCTGACGTGAAGGTAGAAGGCTTGAAGTTCGTTAACCCGGCAGACGCTTGCGTCGCTGAGGTGAAGGCAACACGCCAGAGCAAACAGGCGTAATGGCAAAATTCTTAATCGTTGGATTAGGGAACATCGGCCCCGAGTATGAGGGGACGAGGCACAACATCGGCTTTCAAATGGTCGATGTTTTTGCTAATAGTATAGGTGCCAAGTGGGAGGACAAGCGGTACGGGTTCGTGGCAAAATGTAGGGTAAAGAATGCCGAACTCGTGCTGCTTAAACCTTCCACCTATATGAACCTCAGCGGCAATGCCGTGCGGTATTGGTTAGGGCAAGAGAAGATCCCCGTGGAGAACATGCTCGTGCTGGTGGACGACCTCAACCTGCCGTTTGGTACGATTCGTATTCGCAAGCAGGGTTCGAAT
This sequence comes from uncultured Bacteroidales bacterium, assembly GCA_946187555.1. GTDB lineage: Bacteria > Bacteroidota > Bacteroidia > Bacteroidales > Paludibacteraceae > Colicola. The sequence goes on along the minus strand of CAMHQP010000007.1, from coordinate 48,914 downwards.
GGTGGTCACAACGGACTCGGTAATATCCAATCTGTGCTGGGCACGGAGAACTACGCACGCGTGCGCTTCGGTATAGGAAACGAATACACGCGCGGGACGCAGATCAATTTTGTGCTCGGCGAATGGACCGACGAGGAGAAAAAGCAGATTGACGAGCGGCTGAAAGTAACGAGTGAGATCATTCCGAGTTTCTGCCTTCAGGGTATTGACCGGACGATGAACCAATATAACAATAAATAATTGGTAATTGGTAATTGGTGATTGGTGATTTATGTCTGAGGTTAGAGTTGATAAATACCTTTGGGCGATGCGGATCTACAAGACGCGGAGCATTGCTGCGGATGCCTGCAAGAACGGGCGTATCTGTATGAATGGTGTACAGTTGAAGCCCAGCCGCACATTCAAGGTCGGCGACACATTCACCGTTCGGAAGGGTCCCATCACCTACACGTATAAAGTGCTGCAGTTGACAGAGAACCGTTTGGGTGCGAAGTTAGTGCCCGAGTACCTACGCGATTGTACAACTCCTGAACAACTGGAACTGCTTGAACTGGCACGTCTGGCCGGAAACGGTGGTAGAGACCGCGGTATGGGTCGTCCGACAAAGAAAGACAGACGCGACATCGAGGTATTCATGAGTGATAACTATTTGGACGATATCGACGATTGGAATGATGAAATGATGGATTGATGGAATGATGAAATCCAAAAAAGACAATATAGCCGAGTACATTCTGTATTTGTGGCAGATGGAGGACTATTTGCGTGCTTTCCCCGAGAATGCAGACGCCACACCGGAACTGCATGAACTGAACGAGATGATGCATCGCGAAGGAATCGTGGACGGTGGTCATCTGGCCTTAGCCAATAATGCCCTTTCGGAGCTTATTGACCTGCACACGCAGATCTTGAATGAAGACGCGATGTACCGCGCGGCTGTTATGCGTTTGCAGCCGAGTCTGAACCTGCTCAAGGCCAAGACCGACCGCCCGACGATGTCGGATATTGAGGCGTGTCTGCTGCTGCTCTATCAGATCATGATGCTCAAATTGCAGAAAAAGGAAATCACGCCCGAGACGGCAAGCGTTCAGACACAGGCGACGGGCGTGTTACAATTCTTAAGTCGCACCTATCATGACGACCAAACAGCGCTTTGAAAATATATTGGCTTGGTTTGAGACCAACATGCCCGTTGCAGAATCGGAATTGGTGTTTGCTAATCCCTTCCAATGCCTCGTGGCGGTGATGCTCTCCGCGCAATGTACAGACAAGCGGGTCAATATGGTGACGCCAGCATTGTTTGCCGCCTACCCGACTCCGGAAGCGATGGCCAAGGCAACGAGTGATGAGGTGTTTGAATACGTGAAGTCGGTCAGTTACCCGCGGAGTAAAGCGGAACATCTGGTGCAGATGGCGCAACGGCTCGTGGAGGTGTACGATGGTGTTGTTCCCGATAATATCGAGGATCTGCAAACGCTGCAAGGAGTTGGAAGAAAGACAGCGAACGTGGTGTGTGCGGTGATTTGGAACCAACCGACCATGGCAGTGGATACACATATCTTCCGCGTGAGCGAACGGCTCGGGTTGACAACCAACAGCAAGAACCCGCTGCAGACAGAGAAAGCGCTGGTCAAGTATATTCCGGAGAATGTCATTCCTAAAGCCCACCACTGGTTACTGCTGCATGGACGGTATGTGTGCCAGGCACGCAAACCGCAATGCGAACAATGCGGATTAAGCAAATATTGCCGCTATTATGAAAAAAATTGACATATGCTTGCGTATGTCATTTTTTTTTTGTAATTTTGCACCGCAAAATTGAAATTATTACTACTATGGCAGAGAAACAAGGACCATCGGCAGACAAGCTGAAAGCGTTGCAGGCCGCGATGGCAAAAATTGACAAAGATTACGGTAAGGGCGCTATCATGCGTCTGGGTGATGAGAACATAGAGAACGTACCCGTTATCCCGACCGGTAGTATCGGTTTGAACTACGCGCTGGGCGTAGGCGGTTACCCGAAAGGACGTATCATCGAGATCTACGGTCCGGAGTCGTCCGGTAAGACCACACTGGCTATCCACGCGATGGCAGAGGTGCAGAAAGCCGGTGGTATCGCGGCCATCATCGATGCGGAGCACGCTTTCGACCGTTTCTATGCCGAGAAACTCGGTGTGAATATTGCTGAGTTGCTGATTGCGCAACCGGATAGCGGTGAGCAAGCACTCGACATCGCAGACGAGTTGATTCGTTCGGCAGCAGTCGATCTAATTGTTATTGACTCTGTAGCGGCATTGACCCCGAAGGCAGAGATCGCCGGCGAGATGGGTGATAACAAAGTAGGTCTGCAGGCACGTCTGATGAGTCAGGCGCTGCGTAAGATGACCGCTTCGGTGAACAAAACCGGTACAACCGTTATCTTCATCAACCAGTTGCGTGAGAAGATCGGCGTTATGTTCGGTAACCCGGAGACGACGACCGGTGGTAACGCATTGAAGTTCTACGCTTCGGTTCGTCTCGATATCCGTCGTACGGGTCAGATCAAGGACGGCGAGCAGATCAAGGGTAATCAGGTGCGCGTGAAGGTGGTTAAGAACAAAGTAGCGCCTCCGTTCAAGAAAGCAGAGTTCGACTTGATGTTCAACGAGGGTATCTCGCGTATCGGTGAGATCCTGGATTTTGCCGTTGCTACCGAAGTGATCAAGAAGAGCGGTTCGTTCTTTAGTTACGGCGACACGAAGTTAGGTCAGGGACGCGACAAAGTGAAAGAAGTGCTGATGGAGAACCCGGATCTGTGCGAGGAACTGGAAGCAAAGATCGGCGAGAAAGTAAAAGAGCTCGGGCTGGAAGCTGTGCTTGCTAAGATAGGTAAATAGTTTTTGGGCACAACGCAATACATACTTAGCCCGCGGGAGGCGTACATAGCCGAACAACAATGGCGGGTAGTGAAACGTTCAGTAGATGCACGGCAACGCGAGTTGCGCGTGCATCTTACTATACTTACGGACGACAAAGGAAACCCTGTTCCGAAGGACGCACCTATCCCCTTGTACGAACCGCCGGTCTTCCAGAACGTACATAACGCGAAGCGGTCGGTGGTTATCATCGGTGCGGGTCCTGCAGGACTTTTTGCGGCGCTGACATTGCTGGAGCATGGCATTAAGCCTGTTATTTATGAGCGCGGGAAGGAAGTGAGCGAACGGAAGAAGGATATCGCGTTGCTGAATCGGAACGAGGGCTTGAATCCGGAGTCGAACTACTGTTTCGGCGAAGGCGGAGCGGGTACGTTTAGTGACGGCAAACTCTTCTCGCGTTCGAAGAAACGGGGTAACATGCAGCGAGTGATGGAACTATTCCATTATTTCGGAGCACCGGACACGGTATTATATGAGGCTCATGCGCATATAGGAAGCGATAAACTGCCGGGGATCATCAAGAAAATGCGAGAGACGATTCTCGAAAAAGGCGGAGAGATACATTTTGAGACATGTGTAACAAGTCTCAAAGAGGTTACGGGTGACGGGTTACGGGTTACAGGAGCTCCTATTATACTGGCCATCGGTCATTCGGCACATGATACGTATCGGATGTTGGCGAAAGAGGGAGTGAAACTGGAGACGAAGGGTTTTGCAATGGGAGTCCGGGCAGAACACCCGCAGCGTTTGATTAACCATTTGATGTATCATGTCGATATGACGTCACGACGACATGACGAATTGATCGACCTTGTTGGTAATGCATCATATAGTTTGGTAACGCAAGTCGATGGACGGGGGGTGTATTCGTTCTGCATGTGTCCGGGCGGACATATCGTGCCGGCAGGAAGTGAAGCGGGCAGTTGTGTGGTGAACGGGATGAGTGCGAGTCATCGCAATAGTCCATACGCGAATAGTGGAATGGTAGTGCAGATTAACCCGGAGGATATAGAGGGAGATGATCCGTTACGCGGATTAGCATTCCAAGAGGAATTGGAGCGCGAAGCGTTCAAGCAAGGACAGGCCCAACCAGCCCCCCTCAATCCCCCCATGAAGGGGGGAAGAAGTAGTGCTCCGGCGCAGCGCTTGCGCGATTTCGTAGAAGGAAAGCCGAGTAAGGATCTGCCGGCGTGCAGTTATCTGCCGGGTATTGTACCAAGTCGGTTGGATGAATGGTTACCGGCGCATATCGGCAAACGGTTACAGCAAGGATTTAGGGATTTTGATAAGAAATATCCGGGTTTCTTGACGAACGATGCCGTGATTGTGGGAGTAGAGAGTCGAAGCAGTAGTGCGGTGCGTATTCCACGTGATCCGGAGACGCTGCAATCAGTGAGCACTCCCCTGCTCTATCCCTGCGGCGAAGGTGCGGGTTATGCCGGCGGAATCACGAGTTCGGCATTGGATGGCATCAATGCGGCGCTCAAAATCGCTGAATTGGCATGATAATTGATAATAGTAAATAAAACCAAATAAACACTTTTAAATGATTTAAAACTTTGTTTTTTTGTGTCAATTGCTGCTAAAAACTCCTTAAAAATAAATTTTTAGACAGTTTTACCAACAATTACCACAACTCTACGAGTACAATCATTTAAAAGAGATAAACAAAGATAAATTTATCATTATAGCGGAAATTCATTAAAATATATAATTATGAAAAAAATGTTCCTCTCCGCCCTAATGCTGGGCGCGGCGCTGATGGTAAGCGCACAAAGTAAGTACGACCATTATTATCAAGGTCTGCCTATCGAGATCGAGCACGTACAGGAAGTGAAATTCCCTGCTACGTCAGTGAATATCGCGCAATACGGCGCAGTACCGGATGGCAAAACGGATTGCGGCGAAGCGATCAACAAAGCCATCAAAGAGTTAAGCAAGCAAGGCGGTGGACACGTGATTGTACCGAAAGGTGTATGGAAAACGGGTCCGATTCAGTTGCGCAGTAATATTGACCTGCATTTGCTGAAAGGCGCCACCCTTCTGTTCAGCGAGAACAAAGAGCTCTACGTGCAGAAAGACGACAGTCTGCGCGATGGTAGCAAGAAATGCTACGCGCTTATTCGTGCTTCAAAATGCGAGAATATCGGTATTACCGGTAAGGGAGTGATCGATGGTCAGGGTTTCATCTGGCGTCCTATCAAGGAGAAGAAAGTGGTACGCGACGGCAAGTTGCCTGAGGTTTGGGAAGAGGCTTTGGCGCTCGGCGGTACCCTTAAACAAGACGATAAGACCTATCGCCTCTGGTATCCGTTTAACCTGAATCCGGAGTTGGGTATTCCTAATATCGCGGCCACCCCAGAGATCCAAGAGAAAATGCGTCCGCACTTGGTCAATATCACCGACTCGAAGAACGTGGTAGTAGAAGGTGTGACGTTGCGTAACAGTCCGAAGTTCCATTTGGTTCCGACGCGTATCCAGAATCTGATTATTGAGAACGTGACGATCGACTGTCCGTGGTGGGCACAGAACGGCGACGCGATGGATCCGGGTAATGTACAGGTAGCGCTGATTGCCGGTTGTCATGTAAGCGCCGGTGACGATGGAATCTGTATGAAAGGCGGTGTAGGTCAGAAAGGTGTGGAGGCAGGTCCGCAACGCGATTTCCTAATCACGAACGATACCGTTTATCGTGCACACGGTGGATTTGTTATCGGTTCGGAGTTCTGCGGTGGTATGCAGCGTCTGATCGTAAAGGATTGTATGTTCGATGGTACAGATATCGGTTGCCGTTTCAAATCGGCTCCGGGTCGTGGCGGTTGGTGTGAGGATATCTACTGCTACAACATCACGATGAAGGACATCCGCGAGGCTGCGTTCCTCTTCCAATCGGGTTATGCCGATCGTTCGGCCGGTGGCCGCGGTGCAACGGACACGGATGATAAGAGTAAGTTCTTCCCCGAGTGGAGCAATTTCACGTTCCGTAATATCACCTGCGTCAATGCCCGTAAGGCGGTAGATATGGTAGGTTTGAAGGGTCTGCCGGTTCATGACATCTTGTTTGATGGCGTTAACTGGTACGGTACACGTGAAGGTATGACGATCGATTTCGCAGAGAAGGTTACGTTCCAAAACTGCATCTTGACACCGCAAAAGGAGAACACGATCAAGCACAGCAAAGACCTTATCTGGAACGGCAGTCCGATGGAGTAAAGGCAAGTACATAACAACAATAAAGGCTCGCGTGTGCGAGCCTTTTTGATGAATGAGACGTCGCTATGTCGCTATTAGAAGATGAGATTTTGAGACTATGAAATTTTAATGAGACTTTGTAAAAGATTGTAAATAAACAGTTTAATAGAGAAAGTCTCAGAGTCTCACTACAAATTTTAAAAGCGACAAAGCGACATGACGGAAAAATATTGTTGGATAGGGCGAGGTTAGGATGACATTAGGTAGAGGGATGGGTAATAACTAACCAATAACCAAGTAATAACGAACGAATAACTAACGAATAACTAACGATTGATAGGTAAAAGGAAGGTAAAACAACAAAATAGGCTCGCGCGTGCGAGCCTATTTTGTTATCCGATAAAGGAGGATTAGAGTTGTGCGCCAAGAGCGTTGTACTCTACACCATTCTTACGGATGATGAGTTGACCGTTGCGGAAGAACTTCTCAGCCTTAACAGCTGCGCCTGTGTTCTCGATACCTTGGAGCGGGGTAACAGTAGCACTGATAATACGGAAACCACCTTTGGTCTCTTTAATCGCAACGTCTACATCACCATTCGGATAGAATTTCAGCGTGGTGTAATCAGCGAGGGTTGCAGCTTTTGCGATAGACGTAGCATTATCAGGATCTGCGATTGCATCAGTAGCCTCGAATTCAGCGTTGGTATCACCTTTAGCAGCTACTACCAATGTTACGACATCCATCATCGTGCAGTTCTTAAAGATCATTATGACATTCTTGCCATCAGCCTGCATGTAGTCTTCCGCAAATTTCAAGATATTGTCCTTGTGACCATCTTTGGTATCGCTACCATTCTTGTACGTCATTGCAAAGTCATTCAGACCGTTAATCGATACATTCATTACCGTACCATTGGTAGAGATGTAGTTAACCGAAGGAATTATCTGCTCGGTTTCTTTTCCTGCATCCATGGTGTAGGTACTTTTTGCACCCTGAGCGTCTACCACGATTTGATCAGCAGTAATGCCGGCAAAATTGTAAGAAACTGCATTAACTGTCATTGCTGCGATAGCTGCAGCTGCGAAGAGGAAAAATTTCTTCATAATTGTTGAGTTTTAAAAGTTAATATTGTTGTTAATTGTAAAATGCTTTTACAAACACGCTGCAAAATTACTACATTTTTTGAATATATACAAGTACATTTTGTTAAAAAATGTAGATTTTTTGCATTTTAATACAAATGGGCTACCAATTCGTTGAGATAAACCTCCAGATTGGTATAATTCTCATTCAGCGTATATTGTTTACCGTCATCCAGAGAGGTCTTATCCAATCCTTGTGCATCTTCCCACTCGTCAGGCATGCCATCGTGATCCGTATCTTTTGGGGTCGCCTCGCTTTTCAGCTCCGGATAACCGCCAACATCTGAGGGGGAGTCTATCAGGCCTTTCGTCGATCCATTCGACCCGGTATAGGTATAGTTTCCGTTCCGCACCTCGCCCACGATACGTGTATCTATTACATCCCGATGCAGAGAACAGCCAGCTTTAGTGAGAACCGTTTCGAAAGCCTCTTCGGCCGTTTCCTCATTGGAAAGAAGCGTCATGCCATCCGTCCAGCGATCATCTACGCCCGCCACACTTTTCGATTGCGTAGAACCCTTCCAGTTGTTATTGGTTACTTCTGTCGAACCATACATGTAATTGCCGGACAAGAAGAACTTACCGGGTTCTACCGTACCACCGGGAGACTTCCCGCAATTATCCGCACAAGCGACAGTCGGATCAACGAGGCGTGTCTTCTTGGAGGTAGCGGGGCCATACTTGTAGTAATTCTTCACCATATTTATATGGCGTCCTCCGGCTCCTTTGTTCGTTCCTTCGCCGCCATAAGAAGAGTTGCCTCCCCAGTTATAGACGACATTATTCACATAGTCGATGGGGCCCGCACATTTCTTATTCACATAGTCATGGTCAAAGCGCGGATTACGGCTGTCATGATGCGCCAACAAGTTGTGATGGAACGAAGCATTGGTTCCGCCCCAGATACCACCATAACCATGGCTGCCTTTCACATGCACGGACTTACGCAAACTCTCCGTAATAAAGCTATACTGAAGCGTAAAATTGGTGTTGCCATACACGCTTACGCACTCGTCCGTACTCCAGGAGAAAGAGCAGTGGTCAATGATAACGTCCTTACAATCGTTGATGGATAATGCATCTCCCTCCACTTTGTTTTGGTCGCCCATTCGAAAACGCAAGAAACGGATAATGATGTTGCCTGCTTTGACAACTACCGGATACCCGGCGATACAGATGCCATCACCCGGCGCTGTTTGACCGGCAATGGTTACCGATCCCTCCGTAATAGTCAACGGACTTTCCAGGTTAATCGTTCCCGAGACATCAAACACGATCGTTCGCGTGCCTTGCAAAGACAAATTATACCGCAGTGAACCGCGATCATTATAATCATCCGACAAGGACGTCACATGACACACCATTCCGCCTCTACCGCCGGTTGTATATTTGCCTCCACCTTCCGCTCCGGGGAATGCGATTTTCGCAGCAACAGGCGCAGGAGGTGTAGGCTCTGATTTGTTACAAGCAACCAGAAGCCCCACCAATCCTACTACGCATAATATCTTACGACTAATAGCCATAGTCATTCCATAACTTACCGTTCGACGCATTCACATTCACATCGAAAATCGGCCAATATTGGCGCATGTTGATGTCTGTTCCTTTCTTAAACAAGACATATGAATTCGGGTCTAAGTGACGTTTGTTATCTTTCACATAGATAGCTTTACGTACCCATCCTTGCGTCTTATCATAATCTGCAGGTTTCTTATCACCCGGGTGTATACCTATAATCGTATCCACCACATATGCGTTGCCCTTTATGGCATAACTGTTATCTTGACGATACTTGTAATAAGCGGAATCCATACGACCGGCAAAATCACCCGTACCTTTATCCAAATCAGCCACCTGTTGTGTCGCGTACTCGAGTTTCTCTTTTAGAATACCCCAACGCATCAGGTCATATTTGCGGATATTCTCACCGCAGAACTCAAATGCACGCTCATCAATGATGGCATCCATCGTAACCGGGATGCTGGACAAGCCGGCACGTTTACGAACTTTATCAAAACACTCCTGCGCAGTATGACCATAGAGATTACTCGGAGCGTTACCCTCCATCGAACCGATGGCTGCTTCTGCAAACATCAACAATACATCTGCGTAACGAAGTACCGGCATATCGATACAATCCTCATTGTTGGAATAACTACGTGTCATCCATTCAACACGGAATTTACCGAGAGGCCATGAACTCGGGGCGAGCATCTTCTGATACAACTTATTCTCCGTAAGAGTGCTATTGGGGAACGCAGAAGAATCGCTACTTACACCGTTACCATTATCATACTCCCAACCAAAAGGACAAATCGTTACATCACGACGTTTATCTTTGGGATCATACTTCCATAAGAAAGTCGGAATAACCGTAATCATTCCCTGTACTTTGGTATTATTGGTATTTCCGTCACCATAGGAAACGGTGTTGATCATTGCACCGGGCACGTTGGTGGAAATTTTTAGACCACACAAAGCCAGCACTTGTCCACGCGCGCCATCCATGAACGGGATAGCCCAAATGAACTCGGAGCTTTTATAATTCGTTACATCCGCACAGAGATCACGGAAGACTTTTTCGAAACTGGATTGCAGCTTATAATCCTCTTCATCTATAATTTGCGCGCACGCCCATACCGCTTCTTGATAGAGCGCCTGACGTGCAGTAGCATCTTTGACATTATACTGAATGGAGCAATCTTTCGTTCCACCTACCGTGAACACGTTCGGACGCATAGCTAATCCTGCATACATCAGATCCATACGAGCGAGCAAGCCTAAGGCCAATGCCTTACTCGGACGCCCCGTGAAGTTAGCAGCTTTGCCCGGGCAATCAGGAGACCAGGGCATCAAGCGAGCTGCCTCTTTGAGGTCAATACGCAACTGCTCATAAATCTCATTGCGATCGGCTTTCATACTGTATAAGTCAGCTACATCTTGTCCATCAAACGCATGGAAGGTTGCCGGAACGTCGCCCCACAACTTAACCATCTCGAGGAAGCAGAAGGCGCGTAAGGTCAACGCTTCACCCAACAGATATTGGAACTCTGCGTCCGTCGTGTCGGAATATTGGCGAATACCGTCTATAACCACATTGGCGCGCTCAATGGCTGCGGTCAGATAGCCCCATGGGTCCTTACCGTTACTGGTAGAAAGGTCACCGGTTCCTTTGCTGAGTGAATAGATAGAAGCCTCGCGAGCTTGACCGCCACTCTTGTTACAATACTCGATATCCGTATTCATGGCTACATAACCACCACACAAACGGTTACGGAAGGATTTATCCTCACCAAAGATATTGTAGATACCGCCGATAGCCTGCTCTACAGAAGACGAAGAGAGGAATACAGACGTATTCATAGCGGAGGGAGATTCGGTCTCAAAGAAATCCTTCTCGCAAGCCGCTAATGTCAGTGCCAAAGCACCTAAGATTAAATATTTTGCTTTCTTTGCTTTAAAAGCACGATTAACTTCGTTTTTCATAACAGTGTGTATTTACAATGATTAGAATTGAACATTCAAACCTACGTTAATACCGCGGCTCTTCGGATAAGCGGAGAAGTCAACACCCGGCGTCAACGGGTTCTTGCTCGAACGCGTATCCACCTCCGGATCCATACCTGTGTACTTCGTTGCGCAGAACAAGTTCGTACCCTGTACGTAGATACGGATATTGTTAATCACCTTAGTCTTCTCCATCCATACTTTCGGGAACGAATAACCGAGCGTCAATTGGTTGAGACGCAGGAAGGAGCCATCCTCCATACACTGATCCGTTACCACATAATCGGACATAATCGGAGATGCGTGATTTGCACCCTTACTAGCATTGAAGGCATCTACATTATTAGCGAACGCGTCATATGCGTCTCCTTGCAGATATTCCACCTTGGTTACCGGGTGAACAAACACATCAGCAGGATTCAGATAGTCGGTATTCTTCACGAAGTTTCTACCTTCTGCATCAAAGAGCGAATAGCGATTTGCATAACTTACATCAGTAATCAAGTTACGCATACGAGACTTCTCGGTAATAGTCGTGTATTCCATCTTATTGAGGTTGAGAATCTTATTGCCGACAGCAAACGTAAAGTTAGCGCCAAGATCTACACGACCCCATTTATCTCCACCGATGTTGAAGTTCACATTGAAACCACCGGTCAAGAACGGAACCGTATTACCTAACAACACTTTATCTCTCTCATCAATAATACCATCATTATTCTGATCCACAAACTTCGTTGCACCCGGCATCACTTTGTTCGAAAGGAAGCCATCTCCGTAAGTCGGCACATCTTTATCGAGTGTCCACTCATCGGTTGTAAGAATATAGTTTTGGAAATCAGATGCAGTATAGTAACCATCTGTCTGATAGCCCCAGACATTACCTATCGGCTGGCCAACCTCTACAAGGAATTCAGCCAAAGTCAGATATTCCGATGAACCGAAACAAGTTGTTTGTGCAGCAATAGAAGGAACGCCACCGAGGTCAACTACCTTATTGCTGTTATAGGCAATGTTACCATCAATGGTCAAGTTATACGACAACTTTTTCGACTTATGATCCAACACTACGCCTTTTACAGAGAACTCAACACCCATATTGCGGGTAGAACCGATATTCTGGTACTGATAGTTATAGCGAGCCGGCAACGATTGACGGATAATCAAATCCTTTGTATTGTTCCAATACAAATCGATAGCACCGGTCAAACGCTCATTAAAGAAACCGTAGTCAATACCGAAGTCACGGGTAATCGTAGTCTCCCATTTCAAGTGCGGGTTCGGAGCCACCTTATCGCTACCACCGACAACGAGAATATTGCTTGCACCATTACCCAGATCAATATATGTCATTTGCGAAGACAAGAAGTCTTGATGCAAGAAACCGAGATCTACATTGTTATTACCTGCCATACCATAGGAGAGACGGAACTTCAAGTTGCTTAACCAGGAAGAAGCACCTTGCATCCACGGCTCATCCGACATACGCCATGCACCTGCAACCGACGGGAAGAAACCCCATTGGTTTTCTTTCTCAAAACGAGTGGAACAATCTGCACGGAAGGTTGCCGTGATATAATAACGTCCCTTGTAGTCATAATTCGCACGAGCGAAGAACGACAATTGGTTATCCTTCGGCGAGATGTAATTCTGGATCTCCGAGTATGCGGCTTGGCCTAAATAGTTGAAGATTTCACCAGTTTCTTCATTGTAGCTGCCTTTGTAACCGAAGCCGTTCATTGTCTTCGTTTCCGCTTTGTGAATAATCGTTTCCTCACCGACCAACACGCTTACGTTATGATCGTTGTTCACAAAACTCTGCTTCCACTCAAAGGTATTGGCATTACGCAGACGGGATTCTTTCTCCATTAATACTTGCACCTGCGAAGTTCCTCCCTCGATGCCGGGACGACCGGTGTTTCTGGAGAAATAAGTAGTCGGGCCATAATAACGATCGGTGTTGATATTACGGGAATCGTAACCCAATTCTACACGTGCCGTAAAGTACTTTGCGAATTTATAACTTGCATAACCGTTGAGCGTCCACTTATTATCCACTTTGTTCTTGTAGTTTTCGCGGATAGCCTTGTTCGGCTCTACCAAACTACCGATTGTTTCGTCTTCCTGACTTTCACCTTCAGTAGTCTTTGACAAAAGCGTTGTCGGTGTATAAACTACTGCATTACGTAGACGAGACTCCGAACTGGTACCATTATCCTTAATGGCATTTGAACCTGCGCCTAACACCACCGTATTGGTATAACGAGCGGTAAAGCCGATCGTGAAGTTCTTAAATGGTTTAAATTTCGCCTTTGCCGAAATATTATTACGTACATAATTGGACATGTACATAATCGCTTTGTCATCAATGCGGTTATAAGACAAGTTAAAGGTCGCATTCTTATTACCTCCACTAACACTTACCGAGTGATTCGAGGCAAATCCTGTCTTACCAAAAGCACTATCCTGCCAGTTCTGGAAGGGATGCAATGACGGATCGGAATATTCCTTTAACAGATCGGAAATACTGGTCGTTTGTTGAGACGATTCCGGATTATGCTTTGTGCTATTATACAACGCATCAAAATAGGCATTGAAGTTGTCTTTCAGTTTCGTCTGATCCTTATAATAAGCCCACTCATATTGCGCCAATGTAAACTCGTAAGGATTCAACACATCATATTCTTTCGCAATCCATTTCCATCCCACATAACCGGAATAATCCACATGGAATGTCATCTTATCATCACTACTTTCAGAATCTTTGGTCGTGATGATAATTACACCGTTCGCACCTTGCGCACCGTAGATAGCGGTTGCAGCAGCATCTTTCAATACGTCCATCGAAGCGATGTCACTTGGCGCGATATCCGAGATGCTGGAAACAGGGAAACCGTCCACGATATACAACGGGTCGTTGCTTTGGGTAAGCGACGTACCACCACGCACACGGATTTTTACATCTGCATCCGGAGCACCTTCCGTAGTAACCACCGATACACCTGCCATTTTACCTTGCAGTGCCTCTGCTGCAGAAGCTACCGGTACATCCTTGATCTGATCTGCACTGACAGAGGAAACAGCCGTAACAAGGTCACGTTTCTTGGTCGTACCATAACCGGTAACCACCACTTCTTCGAGCACCTCGGTGTTCTCACTCAGTACTACGTTCATCACATCGCCCGTGATATTCAACTCCTGCGTCTGCATACCGATGTAGGAGAAAATAAGCACTTTAGCGTCATCCGGCACATCGAGGGTATAGTTACCGTCGAAATCCGTCACTGTACCAATGGTGGTACCTTTTACCACTACGGAAGCAGAGATAATCGTCTCTCCCGTCTGGTCTTTAACTGTTCCGCTAACCACACGTGCCTCAGCCGCCATGCCGACAAAAAGCAAGGCTGCGATCATCATGGTACGAAACATACTGACATTCAGTTTCATAAAGAGATTTTGTTTGTTGATATTAAGTTAAATGATTTGTGTATCCTTATCAACGCGCATATACGCGAAACATTTCCGGCTGCAAAATTACACAAAAAACGCCAATCTTTTGTGGAAAAATTGACGTAAATACTGCACATATATGCTTTTTTGCTAAGTTTACTTGTCAAAAGGCTCCCTGTAAGAGCAACCTTCCCTCCATCGGGAACATCCGTATTGTGTATTTCCTCGGATGATCAGACCTTGTCGGCAAACGGGACAAAGCATGCCGGCTTTGTTACTTTTGACATCGCGCACAACGCCGGAGGTCATCTCTTTGAGTTCCACGAGGAAGTCCTGCGCCGTATATTCGCCACGCTCTATCTCACGCAGTTTTTTCTCCCAGAGACCGGTCAGTTCAGCCGACTTGAGCAGCGGAGAGATAATGAGATGAATGAGGTTGATTCCCGTCTCCGTTGCCCGGAGCGACTTGCCTTGCTTGACGATATACTTGCGCTGATAGAGTTTCTCGATGATGGCCGCACGCGTAGAAGGACGACCGATACCGTTCTCCTTCATTGCCTCGCGCAACTCATCGTTCTCTACCGTTTTACCTGCCGTCTCCATAGCGCGGAGCAGCGTAGCCTCGGTATAGTACTTCGGCGGCGTGGTAGTTTTCTCTTTGAGCACCGGTTCGTGGGGACCGCTCTCGCCTTTCACAAAAGCCGGAAGGGAACGAGTCTCCTCGGAGGAGTCGTCGTTTTCTTCACTAGGAGTACTAGGGTCCCTAGGTGTCCTAGGATCACTAGTTTCAAACACTACCCTCCATCCGGGTTTGAGAACCTCGCGGCCGGTAACCTTGAAATCTATCTCACCGGCTTTGGCCAGCACGGTGGTGTTGCTCACCTCGCAGTCAGGATAGAACACCGCAATGAAATGCAGCGCCACGAGATCGTAGACCTTCTTCTCATCTGCCGTCATATTATCCGGGCGTTGTCCGGTAGGAATAATGGCATGGTGGTCGGTCACTTTCTTGTTATCAAACACCTTTTTCGACTTCGGCAGTTTGGCGCCGATGAGCGGTGCTACCTGCGGGAAATAATCCTTGATGCCGGCTAAAGTACTCGGCACTTTTGGGTAGATATCGTCGCTCAGATAGGTCGTGTCCACACGCGGATAGGTCGTAAGGCGCTTCTCATAGAGCGATTGGATCAGTTGGAGCGTTTGCTCCGCCGAGAAAGAGTATTTCTTATTGCAATCGACCTGCAGAGAGGTCAAATCATACAGTTTGGGTGCGTACTCCGTTCCTTTCTTTTTCTCCACCGACGTGATGGTCAGCGGCAGATCTTTGATGCTATCCACCAATGCCTGTCCCTGCTCCTCACTGGTGATGGCGTACTCGCCGTCTTCGACGGGTATCTGTGCGCTGAAAAGTGTATCGCGGTAATTGGTCTTGAGTTCCCAATAGGTGCGGGGCACGAAGTTCTCTATCTCCGCTTGGCGTTTGACCACCAGCGCGAGTGTCGGGGTCTGGACACGTCCCACGGACAGCACTTGCCTGTCGCGCCCACTCCCGCGTGCGTACCTTATAGTATACGCGCGCGTGGCGTTCATACCGAGCAACCAATCACCGATGGCGCGCATCATACCCGCCTCGTACAAGTGTTGGTACTCCGATTGGTCCTTGAGTTGCTGAAAACCGTCGCGGATAGCCTCTTCGGTCAGCGAGTTCACCCACAGGCGCTTCACCGGACACTTACACCCGGCCTGCTGGTACACCCAGCGCTGGATTAACTCTCCTTCTTGCCCGGCATCACCGCAGTTAATGACTTCATCGGCTTGGTCAATCAGGTTCTTGATGACATTGAATTGTTTGTGTACGCCGGCATCGCCGAACACTTTGATAGAGAACCGCGGGGGAATCATCGGAAGCGAACTCAGCGTCCATGCCTTCCACTGCTCCGTATATTCCTGCGGGTCGAGCAGCGCGCACAGATGGCCGAACGTCCAGGTGACCTGGTATCCGTTGCCTTCAAAATAGCCGTCGTGCTTCTGCTTTGCGCCCAGCACATTGGCTATATACGCGCCCACCGAGGGTTTCTCTGCTACACAAACAATCATTACAGTTAGTCTTTCTGAACAGCGTATCCGTAACCGGCACGGAGACCCTTGACGCCATTGAGTACGCAGGCTACATTATGCATACGTTTCTGCTCAACTACCTGATTCATGTAATCCACCATCTCCGCCGGCGTGTACTTATACCGGAAGACATAGATCGTCATGTCCGCGATGCGATCCAGCAGATAGGTATCGCTAACCAACGCCACCGGAGCCGTGTCCACGATGATATAGTCATAGCGCTTACGCAACTCGGCGAACAACTCTTCCACGCGCTCGGTCTGCAACAACTCAGCGGGGTTAGGAGGAACTGTACCGCAAGGGATAATATCCAGATTCTTATGCTCGCCGCTCGGTACGATGATATCGTCCAACTCGACAGTTGGTTCTGCCAGATAATCGGTCAGATGACCTTTGTCGCGCAATCCGAAATAAACCGCTAACATCGGTTTGCGGATATCCATTCCGACCAGCGCCACTTTCTTGCCCAACATCGCCAGGGAGAGCGCCGTATTCGTTGCTACATACGATTTACCGTCTCCATTAATACTGGACGTTACCAGAATCACCGGCGATTTGACATCGGACGGAATGACATACCGCAGATTCGTTCGAATGAGACGGAAGAGCTCTGCCGAAACAGTGGATTCACCGTCACGGATAGCGATATGCGCATTGCGAGAGTTCTGAACCAACTGACCCAGTAACGGTGCTTTCGCACGACGCTCAAACTCCTTCGCGTCATCGATTTTGTTATTCAGCAGCATGTACAGATAGAGCAGTCCTGCAGGCAACATCAAGCCCAACAAGATGCACAAAGCCATTAGTTTTTTCGGCTTCGGCGACGCACTAAGTACGTCACGTTGGGGCATATCCACGATCTTCGCCGGCATAGCCGTAGCCGCTAACATAAGCGCGTTCTCCTCGCGTTTCTGATAGAGGTAGATATAGAGCCTCTCCTTGATCTGTTGCTGACGAACGACGCGCACATACTCGCGTTCTTTCTCCGGCGCATTCCTGATTTGACGGTCGTACTCGCGATCCTGCGCCTGCATGTTACGCTTGCGGATTTGTAAACTCTCACGCACCGAGCTGATGGTAGCGATGATGTTCTGGCGAATAGTAGCCAACTGCGCATTCATCTGCTCGATCACCGGGTTGTCCTCCGTAGCGGTGCGCAAGATACGCATGCGCTGCAGTTGCAAGGCGTTATACTCCGAGATGCCGCTTGCCAGCGAACCATCGGTTACGCCCAGATTGGCAGGAATAAGATTATTACGCTTGGTGTCATCACGCAAGAACTCATCGATATAATCAACCAGACTCATCTGGGTCTCTATCTCCGCGAGGGCACGCTCCTCCGTGCTATTGGCTTGGAGGAAGAGTTGCGCCTGCGTAGTCAGGTCGGCGATGTCATTCTGCTCTTTGTATTGCGCCAACGCATTCTCTGCATCGCTCAATTCCTCTGTAATAATAGCCAAACGCTCCTCGATAAATGCCGCCGTGTTGGTAGCAATCATATTCTTGTCCACGATGGCATTGAGGTTATACTGCTCGATGAGTTGATGCAACAAAGCCTTATCCCGTTCCGGGCAGGGCGAGGCAACAGACAACTTAATGATATTGGATTCTTTCTTGTGTTGCATGACGTTGATCATCATGCCGTAGCTCGCAACCACCAGCTCGCGGCGGGCATGCGCCACACGGTAGGTGGTATCTCTGCTCAACTCGCGGTTGGCATGAATAAACAGCGTTCCCACCCCTGTTTCTATCGGACTACTCAGATCCGGCACACGCGTTGTCGAACGATGGAAGAAACCCATCTTCGTCTTGATGGTGTATCCTTTCTTCGTCGGCTTCACTTGCACGGTAAACGGTCTCATCTTAGCATCTTTCGTGAGCTCCAGATAATCGATCTTCAATGCCGCATTCGGGAACTCTGTCTCCCAACGCAAGCCACCTCGTTTGTAGGACGACTCCCACAGATTAAGGGCATCGATGGTCTGATACAGCAAACCGCGCGAAGAGAGAACAACCACCTCATCTTCGGCAGCCGTATTGCCGGAAAGCCCCAGCATGGACAAGGAAGACATAGCATCCTCGGCACCTATCTCTTTCTGACGCAGCATGATTGTGGCGTCCGTTGTCCACCTTGGCGCCTTGCGCAGATAATACACCGCACCTAACAGAACAAAAAAGGCTACACTTACGGCAAACCACCACCAGTGCTCCGAAACTACACGCAAAATCTTGCGTACGTCTATCTCATTTGTATTCTGCTCCATAATCACTTTTTCGTTGCGTTAATAACTGTTACGATGACGGTGGCGGCACTGGCAATCGTCGAAACGGTACTCAACCACAGCCCCGCGTTGGCACTGTTCACTACGCGCACTTGGTTCGGCGAAACATACACCACATCGTTCTGCTGCAGGAAATAGTACGGCGACTTGAGCAGGTCTGCGCTACGCAGATCGATACGCGCCATCTCGATTTTGCCCTCTACCTCACGGGTCACCAGCACATTGTCACGACGTCCGTAAGGAGTCAGATCACCGGCTGCTGCCAGCGCTTCCAGAATCGTCAGACGACCACGACCCAGCGATACCTGCATCGGATGATTTACCTCACCCATGACCGATACCTTCGCGCCGATCAGGTTCACCTGAACCATCGGATTAAGTACCTGCTTGGACAACAACTCTTCCACGTGCTGCT
The DNA here is from genome assembly GCA_946187555.1 of uncultured Bacteroidales bacterium. GTDB lineage: Bacteria > Bacteroidota > Bacteroidia > Bacteroidales > Paludibacteraceae > Colicola. The sequence goes on along the minus strand of CAMHQP010000007.1, from coordinate 29,890 downwards.
CCACTTCCGGACGTCTCAAGCCGGCTACGTGCACCTTACCCAATACCGGCAATTCCACGTCACCCGCCTCGTCCACAATATAGTATTGCAACATCGGGGTCGTCTGAACCATCGTAGAACCCGGAGCCGTGAAAGCTACCGCCGGGAGGTTATACGGAGCAACCGCCTCTTTGTCCAGCGCCGAGACAAAAATCGTCAGTGCGTCACCGCAACGGATAATCGTCTCACTCTGCGCCTCAAAATGCGTATTGATCGAATCCTCCTTCGAAGGATTAGCATCTTGCAGGTACGTCATCTTCTTCTGCGTCATACAACTCGCAGCCGCGAAGGCTACCAGCATTAACGCAAAAATTTTAATTGATTTATGCATAGTTTTAGTCATTTTATCAAATTTAGCGTGCAAAATTACGAAAATTATTTGATATACACAAGATTATTCGCTTTTTTTCGCGAATTATTTGCATATATGCAAATTTTGTAGTACCTTTGCATGACATTTTGTCAGGTTTATTATGACGCAACAGGAATTATTAGCCATCAAACAGCGCTTCGGCATCATCGGTCAAAGTCCGCTACTCAATAGAAACATAGAAGTCGCCGTACAGGTAGCGCGCACCGATCTGAGTGTGCTCATCACCGGAGAATCCGGTGTAGGAAAGGAGCATTTCCCGAAGATCATTCACGCCTACTCTGCCCGCAAACACGGGCCGTATTTTGCCGTCAACTGCGGTGCCATTCCCGAAGGAACAATCGATTCGGAGCTCTTCGGGCACGAGAAAGGTGCCTTCACGGATGCCAAAAACGAACATAAGGGTTATTTCGAGATAGCCGATGGCGGAACGCTCTTCCTGGACGAAGTGGGTGAACTGCCGCTGCAAACGCAAGTACGCCTGTTACGCGTTTTGGAGACCGGCGAATACCTCCGCATGGGTTCCAGCCAAGTGCGTAAGACCAATGTGCGTGTAGTAGCCGCTACGAACCTCAATATGCGGCAGGCAATCGATGAAGGTAGTTTTCGCGAAGACCTGTACTACCGTCTTAACACCGTAGAAATACGCGTACCTGCGCTGCGCGAGCGCAAAGAAGATATCCCTTTGCTCTTCCGCAAGTTCGCCGTTGATTTCTGCAACCGCTACCAGATGCCGCCGCTCTCGCTCAGCGAGGAAGCGACGATGCTGCTACAGAACTCCTACTGGCGCGGCAACATTCGCCAACTAAAGAACCTCGCCGAGCAAATAGCCGTCATCGAGATGGATCATCAGATCAGCGCAGACACCTTGCGCCGATACCTGCCGCAGGAAGAGAACCGACAGGAGATCGTACTCCGCAATCCTTCGCAACAAAGCGGTAAAGACTACTCGCACGAAATCGGCATCCTCTATAATATGGTGATGCAGAACAAGAAAGATCTCGAGGAACTCAAAGACCTCTTGTCACATCGGGAAACCGGAATTCCCGTCTATCGGGAAACCGAAGAAGTGCAGCCCACGCGCGAAGAGGAAGAGATTGTTCCCGTTGAGGAGGATTCCCTCCGTATTGACGACGGGGAGAAAGAGCGCATCAAACGGGCACTCGAGTTGTCCGGAGGTAACCGCAAAGTAGCAGCGGAGAAAGTCGGCCTGTCCGAACGAACACTGTATCGCAAAATCAAGGAGTATGGTTTGTAAAGGTTATAGGTTAAAGGTTATAGGTTATGGGATCGTATTGTCGGTCTCACTTCTCTTGTGCGGCTGCAGCATCAGCTATAAGTTCAACGGCGCCAACATCAACTATCAGACCACGCATTCGATCTCTATCGCCGACTTCCCGAACAACGCACCGATGGTCAACCCGACCCTCAGCAGCGCCCTCACGGAGCATATACGCGATCTGTTCCAACGTCAGACCCGTCTGCAGATTCTGCGCAAAGGCGGTGATCTCGAACTCGAAGGAGAGATCATCGGTTACGATCTCTCGCAAGGAGCTATCGGCGCCAACAGTTATGCTACGGAGAGCAAACTGACCCTGCGCGTCGTAGTGCATTTTACCAATAATGTGAATCCCGAAGACTCGTTCGACAAGACCTATTCGGCCTACCGCACCTTCGATGCCAACCAGATGTTGACCGATGTGCAAGACGAGTTATGCGATATGCTCGTAACGGAAATTGCGGAAAGTATATACAACGACACGGTGGCTAAATGGTAAGCCACCGTGTTTTTTTATAGAAGGACTATCTCCACGCGCCGATTCATCTGACGATGTTCCTCACTATCGTTCGGCACAATCGGATCGCGTTCTCCTCTACCCTCAACCTCTATTCGTTCCAGCGCTATGCCGCGTTCTTTCATCGCACGCCGCACCTCTTGGCATCGGCCTTCAGACAGCACTTGATTGGAGCGGTCGGAACCGATATTGTCCGTGTGACCGACAATACGTATCCGCTGGTTAGGACGGGACACCAAGAACCGGTATAGTTCATTCAGAGCCGGTTCAGACGAGTCCAATATACGCGTCTTGCCCGTCGCAAAATAGATATTATGGAGCACGAAAGACTTGATCTCCTTCGGCGACATCACCACGCCATCGAAATGCGTGGGATCGGTAATCGTATCGTGGAACGGGAAATAATTCACCGCCGTAGCTTCGACAGTATAGAACGGGATGCGGTCGTCTAACAACACCGCCAGAACGGAATGCAAACTATCCGAAGTGGTCTGCATCACTTTACGGTGCTCATGATTACGCACGATCACATTCGCCGATACCGGACGTCCCGTCAGTGAATCCGTTACCGTAAAGGTCAGGCGCGTCTCCGGATAGAGATACAACTTAACGATATCCTCGTCTTCCTTGTGATTAAACCACACGGTGTCCGATGCAAAATAGCCGATCTTGGCACCCGCCGCCCAGTATTGTCCCGACGGTAAACCACGCTGTACACGCGCACGTTTGTTATCCGACGGCTTGCTCACTTTCGGTTTCTTATTCGGGCGGGCATTCGTTTCCTGCACCGTGATATGCGTGGCCGGCAAAGGTTCACCTGTCCGCAGATCGTACGAATAGACGTAGAGCAGCGGCTTACCCTCTTTGATCCGTTCGCGTTTGGCTTTCTTAGCCTTCGCCGCTTTCTTCTTCTCCGCTTTGCGTTTAGCGACCTGTCGTTTCTGCTCCATCTTGGCCTTCGCCTTCGCGCGTTTCTGCGCAGATGTCATGGCATAGCAAGAGTCACTTGCCATGAAACACAAAAGCGCTAATATGATCCACAAACGTTTCATCTTTTAAAAGTAACAGGAGAATAGTCGTGGGACTATCCTCCTGCTGTGGTCCCACTTGGGCTTGAACCAAGGACCCCCTGATTATGAGTCAGGTGCTACTAACCAACTGAGCTATGGGACCATCACATCCGTTATTTAAACTGATGCGACATACCATAGAGTACAAGACTCTCTTCTTTGGTAATCTTCAACTCCTCCTTCGTCAATTCCGGAATCTCCAGAACGGAACCTTCGGTGAGAGTATTCGGATTCTCAATGCGGTCGATATTGGCCATATAGAGGTATACCCAGCAGTACATATTATCGTAGTACTGTCTAGCCAACTTGGTCAGCGTAGTACCCTTCTCTACCGTAACGGTCTCATGCTTGCGGCTCTTATAGGTATTTATCTGTGCCTTACGAGCGCTCTCCGACAGAGGAATAGTCTGGGTATCGATGACACGCATCTCTCTCTTCTCGTCGAGGTTCTGTTTCAGGCGCTCGAAGGTCTCCTTGTCCACGAGACGAATCTGTGCACGACGGTTCGGGCCATAAGCAGCTGCTTGTTTACCGCGACCTGCAACCTTACCCAGACCCATTGCATACAGGTGATCCTTAGGTACTCCGTACTCGTAACGCAGTTCTTCAATTACGTTAGCGGCACGCTTGTCACCCAGAATATAGTTGAGTTGCGACGAACCCGTGTTATCACAGAATCCGGTAACAACGGCATAGAGTTCCTCATCTTCATTCAGACGATCAGCCACCTGCTGGATTGTAACGAGACCCTTCTCATCCAGATCCGATACGTTGTTATCGAAGTATACATAGTAGTACTGCGAGTTATCCACTTCCTCCCGACGCTCAACCAACTTCTCACGAACGATGATTGAGTCATGACGATAGATAACGGTGTCGTGAACACACTGCGGCTCAGGTATGATCGGCGTCCATACTTCCTCATTGGTGATATTACGAACGTGTGTCTCAGGACGGGCCTCAAACTTAATACGCATATTCAGCGTGATGTCAAAGATACCGTCATTATTCTTGGACGCAACGGCACGAGCACCACGGTAACCACGGCCGTCGATATAGTCGTTCACGAAATAGTTATATTGTGCACGCACACCCAGCGCCAAGGTTCTGTTGAGGTTGAACTCAAGATTCACACCAGCGCGGATAAAGAAGGCACCGGAATACTTAGTCATCTTCGTCGGCTCGCTATACGCCGTGCGGCCACGAGCATCATCGTCGTACATCACCGTGTTACGATACCATCCGTAGCCCACACCGAGAAGAGGCTGAATACCGACAACTTTCTTCTTTGCTCTCGGGAAGAAAAGACTAATCAAGTCCAGCGAGAGGTACGCACCCAACTCGTGCATATAACCGTTTAACAGCACATCGGCATTCCACGCCTTGTCGGAAGCACCCGTCACGTGGTAACGATTAAACATGTAGTCAACACCGAAGTTCCAGGCAGGAGTAAACGAATACTCCAAAGCGACACCTACATTCGGATACGAAATCGCATGTTTCATCTCCGAATTAAAGTCTCCGTCAAAGATGTTGAATCCGATTTGCGGAACCAGCGACCAGTGAGAATATACCTTTGAGTATTCTCCGTCCGCGGGCACGTTATACGGATGGACACCTTTAGCACTCTCCTCCTGCTGCTCTTGCGCAAACAAGACCATGGAGAAGCAAAGAAGCGATGCTATAAATAAGCTTTTCTTCATAATAGAAAAGAGGTTAATGTTTCAAATTTTCACAAATCAGCGTGCAAAGGTACGACTTTTTTTTGACATAAACAAATATTTTTGAAAAAAAATATCTTTTTTATCGTGACTATTGCATATATTGATTTTTTTTTGTATCTTTGCGCCGTTATTCGGATAATTCAATTAAACATCAAAATATTATGGACATTTTAGAAAAAATGATTGCGCGCGCGAAGGCTAATCCGCAGCGCATTGTGTTGCCGGAAGGTGACGAACCGCGTACGTTAGAGGCTGCTAATATCTTGCTTAGAGACAAGATTGCGCAGCTTATTTTGATCGGTGATCCGGAAAAGATCAAGGGTATGGCTGCAGAGAAGGGCTACGAGTTTATCAAGGACGCTAAGATCGTTGATCCGATCCATGACCCGAAGATGCCGGAATACGCTAACCTGCTCTTTGAGCTTCGCAAAGCGAAAGGTATGACCGAGGAAGAGGCAAAGAAGAAAGCGCAAGACCCGCTGTACTTGGGTTGTCTGATGATCAAAGCCGGCGATGCTGACGGTGAGTTGGCAGGTGCACGCGGTACGACGGCAGACACCATTCGTCCTGCTTTCCAGATCCTCAAGACCAAACCCGGTTGCTCGATCGTGAGCGGTGCGTTCCTTATGTTCACGCCGGCTAAGCAACTTGGCGAGAACGGTTTCCTGCTCTTTGCCGACTGCGCCGTTAACCCGAATCCGGATGCCAAGCAGCTCGCAGAGATCGCTATCTCGACCGCAGAGACCGCACGTGCTATCGCCGGTATCGAACCGCGCGTAGCGATGCTGTCCTTCTCAACCAAAGGTAGCGCGAAACACGAACTGGTGGACAAAGTAGCAGAGGCTACCCGTTTGGCCAAAGAGATGGCGCCGGAACTGGCATTGGATGGTGAGTTGCAGGCAGACGCAGCGCTGATCGATAGCGTAGCCAAAACGAAAGCTCCGGGCAGCCCGGTTGCCGGCAAAGCCAACGTGCTTGTTTTCCCGGATCTGCAGGCCGGTAATATCGGTTACAAACTCGTAGAGCGCTTCAGCGGTGCAGACGCCGTAGGTCCGATCCTCCAGGGTATCGCCGCTCCGGTGAACGACCTGAGCCGCGGATGCAAAGTACAGGACATTGTTCAAATGGTTGTTATCACCGCCAACCAAGCAATTAAATAATTTACCATTTGGACATTTACCATTTGGACATTTATTGAGACATTTAAGCATTTAGACATTTATGAAGATATTAGTATTGAACTGCGGTAGTAGCAGTATTAAGTATAAACTCTTCGAGATGGAGAGCAAGCAAGTGATGGCACAAGGCGGTATCGAGAAGATCGGTCTGCCCGACTCTTTCCTCCTTGTCAAACTGCCGAACGGCGAGAAAGTGAAATTCGAGAAACCGATGCCCGAACATACCGTAGGTATCGAACTCATCCTCGAGAAACTCGTTGATCCGAAGATCGGTTGCATCAAAGATCTCAAGGAGATCAACGCCGTAGGTCACCGTGTAGTCCATGGTGGCGAGAAATTCAACAAGTCGGTATTGATCACCCCGGAGGTAAAGGAGATGATCATCAAGTGCGTGGAACTCGCTCCGCTGCACAACCCCGCAAACCTGAAGGGTATCGACGCGATCGAGAAGATTCTGCCGGGCGTTCCGCAGGTAGCTGTATTCGACACCGCTTTCCATCAGACTATGCCTGATTACGCGTACATGTACGCGCTTCCTTATGAGTTATATGAGAAATATGCGATCCGTCGTTACGGTTTCCACGGCACGAGCCACCGCTATGTAAGTGCTCGCGTTTGCGAGTTCCTTGGCGTCGATCCGAAGGGTAAGAAGATCGTTACCGCCCACATCGGTGGTGGTGGCAGCTGTACGGCTGTGATGGACGGCAAGAGCGTGGACACCTCGATGGGTCTGACCCCGGTAGAAGGACTCGTGATGGGTACCCGCTCCGGCGACCTCGACCTCGGAGCCGCTACCTTCATCATGGACAAGGAGCACCTCTCCACGGCTGAGTTCAACAACCTCGTGAACAAGAAATCCGGTCTGCTCGGTGTATCGGGTGTATCCAGCGACTGCCGTGACATCGAAGCTGCCATCAACGAAGGCAACAAACGCGCTGATCTGGCACGTAAGATGTTCATCTACCGTGTAAAGAAATATATCGGTGCATACGCAGCTGCCATGAACGGCATCGATATCCTCGTCTTCACGGCCGGCATCGGAGAGAACGATCCGTATATCCGAGCAGAGATCATGAAGGGTCTCAGCTTCCTGGGTATCGAACTGGACGAAGAAGCCAACAAGGTTCGCGGCGAAGAGCGCATCATCTCCAAGAAGGGTTCGAAAGTAACCGTTTGCCTCATCCCGACGGACGAAGAACTGATGATTGCTTCCGACACTCAAGCACTGATTTAAGAACATGACAAAACCGATAATCTATCAACTCTTCCCCCGTTATTTCGCTAACTACAACGAGACGCGCAAGCATAACGGCACGAAGGAAGAGAACGGATGCGGCCGATTTGTGGATATCAACGAGCGTGCACTCCAATCCATCGTCGATTTGGGTGTCACGCACGTTTGGTACACCGGTGTCATCCGCCATGCAACAGCACAATATAACCACCCTGCAATCACCAAAGGCCTCGCCGGTTCGCCCTATGCCATCACCGACTACTACGATGTCGATCCGGATTTGGCGAAGAACGAAGCCAAGCGTATGCAGGAGTTCGAGGCCCTCGTTGAGCGCACCCACAAGGCAGGACTCGGAGTCATCATCGATTTCGTGCCCAACCACGTAGCGCGCGAATACAAGAGTCTCTGCAAACCTGCGGGTGTGGAAGACTTAGGCGAAAAAGACCATCCCGAATGGGCCTTCTCGCCGCTCAATAACTTCTACTATATCCCGGGGGAACGTTTCACCATGGACAAGGATCTCATGGGCTACGACGAATATCCCGCCAAAGTCACCGGCAACGATTGCTTCACTTCGCATCCCTCACTCAACGATTGGTACGAGACCGTCAAACTCAACTACGGTGTCTTCTATCAAGGCGGCCGCGAGAAGCAGTTCGACCCCATCCCATCCACCTGGACGAAGATGCGCGATATCCTGCTCTTTTGGGCGTCCAAAGGGATCGACGGCGTACGCGTGGATATGGCGGAGATGGTGCCCGTCGAGTTCTTTGCTTGGGCGATCAAGGCGGTGAAGAAGAAATACAAAAAGTTCCTCTTCATCGGCGAGTGCTACGATCCGAACCAGTACGATGCTTACCTCGCAGCGGGCTTCGACTACCTCTATGACAAAGTAGGTATGTACGACTACCTGCGCGGTGTGACCAGCAAAGGCTGGCCGGCAGAGGGCATCACCAACCAGTGGATGCAGCACGGCGACGAGCGTATCAAGCATATGCTTTATTTCCTTGAGAACCACGACGAGCAGCGTATCGCCAGCGGTTTCTGGTGCGGTTCCGGTCGTTGTGCCGAACCCGCGATGATTGTTGCCGCGACGCTCAACCAATGTCCGGTGATGATCTACTCCGGTCAGGAACTCGGTGAACGAGGTATGGACATGGAAGGCTTCTCAGGTATCGACGGTCGCTCAACTATCTTCGATTACTGGGGACTCAAGAGTCTGCAGGCATGGGCGAATAAAGGTAAGTTCGACGGCGCGCACATGAACGATGTGCAACGCGAAATACGCACGTTCTATCAAACCCTACTCACCCTTGCGCGGGATGATAAAGCCATCCAGAAGGGTAAGATGTACGACATCACCTATGCACAGGGCGAAGGATTCAACAGGCAGCAACATTATGCTTTCCTCCGTCATGTCAAAGGGGAGACCTTGCTGGTGATCGTCAATTTCCATGATCGCGAAGAACCCATCAACGTGCGAATCCCAAACGATGCATTTGTTTATCTGGGACTCGATGGTAAAGCGAAGGCAACGGCTACTGACCTGCTCCGCGGAGGTAAGTACGCTATCGACTTCACGCCCGATAACGTCTTCCGCATCGTCCTACCCGCTTGGAAAGGAGTGGTACTACGTATCAAATGATAAAATGAGCGCGGCTATGCCGCTCAATGATGAATTGATGGAACTATTTAAAGATATCATGCGTTTGGTGAGGTGGAGCAATCTGCTCTTCCTCGCCGCGCTGGTATGGCTCATGGAGAAATGGGTAGCGGTGCCTATCCTTGATCAACTCGCCTTCGGCGAGCAACTGCCTGGATCGATCCTGCTGCTCATCATGCTGGCCACCGTTTTCATCGCCGCCGGCGGGTACGTCATCAATGATTATTTCGATGTCAAGATCGATCGTATCAACCGTCCGGACGAACTGATTGTCACGCGCTCTATCTCCAAGCCCGCGGCGATGCATCTCAGCCTCAGCCTCAGCGGCATCGGTATGGTGTGCGGCATCGTAGCGGCGTTTCTATTGCGCAGCCTCACGATCGGTATTCTCTTCATTATCGTGCCGGGTTTGCTCTGGTTCTATTCGTCCAGTTACAAACGGCTCTTTATGATCGGCAACCTCATCATCGCCCTGTTAGCGGCGCTGACGCCGATGCTCGTAGCGCTGGCAAACGTAGCGATCCTGCAACTAAGGTACGCTACCATCCTGCCCTACACCACGCTGCAGCACGACCTCTACGCCTGGCTTGGTGGTTTCGCTCTTTTCGCATTCCTGCTTACCTGGATACGCGAGATCGTCAAAGACATGCAGGATCAGATGGGTGACCGCGAACTGGAGTGTCACTCCATGCCCGTTGTATGGGGTGACCTGTGGACCAAGATCTTCGTTACCGCACTCATCGTGCTCACGATTGCCATCATCGGACACCTCTGGTATCACGTGCTGCCCTTCCCCATCAGTTGGACAAGCCTCAGCACGCGGTATATTGCCTTCGGTATTATCATTCCTCTGCTCGGGGCTATAGGACTGTTATGGGCGGCGAAGATTCCGTCCGATTACAAAACATGCCAGCAACTGATCAAATTCACGATGTTACTGGGCATGCTCTATTCCATTTGTATTGTAAGGGGCCTTTAAGGCATGTAGATCGCCGGCGAAGGAATCAACAATCCTTCCGACGAACTGACGATCGAGTCATGACGGATACGGAACACCGTCGGTAAGGTCCAACTGATACGGTACATCTCTATCTCCGGGATCTCGCGAATCTCAAAATCCACATCGAACAAGCGGTGGAAACGTTCGCGGCCTTGCTCGTTCTCAATGGCTAAACCTATCACTTTATCGACCACTCCGAGGGTTTGGTATTGGTTCACATTGAGTACCGAGTTCTGGCAGAACGGGCAGTAATAGGAGAAAGCGAATACGTAATACGTCGAGTCCGGGTCACATTGGATATAGTCGGCCAACACACTCTCTTCTACACGCACCGGCTCAAAAGGACGGTTCGGCTGTACACATTGGGCGCCGTGCAGCGACCAGCCGCACATCAGCATCACTACCACCATCACCAACGCCATCACGATCACAGGCACTACCTTCAGCGGTTTGCCTTCCTGCGGCCTAATGAGCGAAGGAGCCAATAAGGCAATCAACACCGCATTGCGGGTGAAGGTCAGCCAAGGTTTGGAGTTCAACAGCGACAACGGGCCGAAGCAACCGCAGTTGGTGATGCCTAACCCGAGTAAGCCGTATAAGAAGATAGATGAGACTCCGACGATGAACGCCGCAGTTATAGCAGCTATCCATCGGGGCGCGATATTGAAGAGCAGCAGCAAACCCAACAGCACTTCGATGCCGATGATCACAGGAGCGCCGTAACCGAACCACTCCTGTCCGTAACTGCTCATGATATCGGCAAAAGCAGAGGTGTCAATACATTTCAGGACACCCGAAAGGATAAACACCGCGCCTACCACGCACCGTAAGATATAGTTTACTCGCTGACTCATAGTATCTCGTTTAAACAATAGACAAAAAAAATAGTAGCCCGCCGAAGCAGGCTACTACGGTTTAAAGAGGTAAATTATTTACCCTTGCAAGAGATAGAAATGCTTGCGCCTTCCGGCAAATATTCCTTAACCTCTTTCTCGTAGTCAGCAGCGAAAGCCTTGCAGGAATTGTAATTTCCAGCCTTCATCTCTTCAGCGGTGAAATCTTCCTCCTGAGTCTCGGTTCTGCCCTGATACGAAGCGGTCTCAGTACAATGACATCCGTTCTCTACGCTGTCTTTGCAGCTCGTCATAGCGCCTACTGCGAAAAGCATGATAGCGCTTACAATGAACATTTTTTTCATAATGCGTAATTTTTAAAAAATGATTAAATAGATATTGTTTGTTTAACAATTTTTTTCAAATCCAGCGACAAAAGTACTACATTATTCGCATATACGCAAATTTTGTAGTAAAAAAATTAAAATTTTATGCGTTTTTTTAGTATTTCATATACTTTATGCACCGGAAAACCCATCACATTGAAGTATGAACCCCGCATTTCGGTGCAGGCTACATACCCGATCCATTCCTGTACGCCATACGCGCCGGCTTTGTCCATGGGTTTGTATTGGAACACATAATGTTCTATTTCCTCATCGGTCAAGTCACCAAATACAACATCGGTCTTATCGACTACGGTCTCTAACTCGTGCCCTTTCTCGGCAAATGTCACCGCCGTATAGACCTGATGGGTCTTGTTGCGCAAGCTCTTGAGCATCGCTATGGCCTCCGCCTCGTCATGCGGTTTGCCTAACATCTTGCCGTCCAACCAAACGATCGTGTCTGCTGTGATGAGCAACTGGTCGTCCTTCAACTGCGCCTCGTACGCGCGTGCTTTCGCGCGCGAAATATAATAAGGTATGTCGCCCGCCTTCAAGTGGGCAGGATAATGCTCATCGGCATCGATGCTAATAGCCGTAAACGGCAGGTCTAAACCTGCAAGTAGCGCTCTCCTTCGAGGAGAAGCGCTACCGAGCAGTATTTGTAATTTGTGATTGGTCATTGGTGATTTAGAATAGATCCAACTGCGTATCCGCAGGTTTCTCAAACGTCATCTTTACACCCTCTACTTCGATAGAGGCTGATTGGTCATTGGTGATTGGTGATTGGTCATCAAAGCCCCTTCCGTCTAGGGTTTCCCCGTTTAACGGGGACACCTCATCACTCTCCTCCACCTCCGGCTCGGGCTCAGGCTCTGGCGTAATATCCTCGATGCTCGCGACGCCAAGCGTTGTTATCCGTTTACCTTTTGCTCTTGCGGACTTGTCATCGATAAAGTCCGCCATCACGATCTCGAGCGGTGCTTTGCTGTCATCGGTGAAGTTTACACGGAAGGTCGCTTCCTCTCGGTCGGACAGCACCATCATGCGGGACTCTTCATCCTCTCCCAGGAACGATTGCACTTTCGCTTGCGCATCGTCTAACTTGAAGCGCTTGCCGTAGTAGTATTTCAGTTCGCCGTTCCATTGGATGAGGCTCCATATCTTCTCCGGATCCCATTTCTCGATGCGCAGGATGTTATCCTCGAAATGGGCGGTGAGATCGAAGGTGGTTGTGTAGTACGTACCGTCAGTAGTCAATACAAGGATACGATCCTCATCGTAGAACTCACCCAGATACATACCGTGCTCGTCGTAGTTAACGCGCAACACGTCGGCATCGAACCAAACCTTACGGCCGCCGAGGGTTGAGTGACCTTTCTGCTTGAGCGTGATGGACTTGACTTCGAACTTCGTGAGCACATTGCCCCGTGCCGTGCGGGACTTAACCGCCAGTTCGCTCAGGTCTTTGCACACCTCGAGTTTCTTAAGATGCAACTGCGGCTTGAGCGTCACGCGGATCACTTCTGCCTCACCGTTCGGGTTGGCAGTGAAATAAACGATCTTCGATCCGGGTTTTCTTTGCGTCAGGTCGTATTCCTTATCTTTCGCCACACCAGTAACGTTGAAGCGTTTCATGAAGTACGTGCCCTTCTTGCCGTCGCGATAAACGACGTTATAGACGGTGCGCTCATCGCCGCGCTGGAAGACAGCTATATGCAGGATATCCGTTCCGACGAACAGTTTCTCCGCTACCTTCATCACCTTGTACTTTCCGTCCTTATGGAAGACGATCAGGTCGTCGATGTCGGAGCAGTCGAACAAGTACTCGTCTTTCTTGAGTCCCGTTCCGATGAAGCCCTCTTCGCGGTTGATATACAGTTTCTCGTTGTTCTCCACCACGGCTTTGACGTTGATCGCGCCGAAGTTACGTACCTCCGTGCGACGCGGATAGGCCTCGCCGTATTTGGACTTGAGCATCTCGAACCACGCGATCGTGTAGTCCGTCAGGTGGTTGAGGTTCTTGATGCAGGCTTTGATCTTCTTCTCCAAGTCCTTCATCAGCTCATCGGCCTTCTTAGAGTCAAACTTGGTGATACGCAGCATCTTGATCTCGAACAGACGCTCTATATCTTCGGTGCGCACCTCGCGGATGAGTTGGGCCTTGAACGGCGTCAGGGCATTGTCCACGAACTCGATGAGTTTCTCTTTATTCGGTGCGTCCTCGTAGCCTTTCTCCTTATAGATACGGTTTTCTATGAAGATCTTCTCCAGCGAGGTATAGAAATATTTCTCCTCCAGTTCGGATTTCTCGATCTCGAGTTCCCACTTGAGCAAGGCCTTCGTGTTATCGCAACTCAGTTTGAGCAGATTGCTGACGGTTGTGAAGATCGGTTTCTTGTTCTCCACTACACAGCAGTTCGGGCTGATGTTGACCTCGCAGTCCGTGAACGCATAGAGGGCGTCGATGGCTTTGTCCGACGATGAACCCGGAGCCAGTTGCACAACTATACGTGCCTGGTCGGCCGTGAAGTCATCGATCTTCTTGATCTTGATCTTGCCTTTCTGGTTGGCTTTGAGGATGGTCTCGATGATCTTACTGGTCGTCGTGCCGTACGGAATCTCGGTGATGATGAGCGTCTTGTTATCGTCCGCTTTCGTGATACGCGCACGGATCTTGACGGTACCGCCCCGCTCGCCGTCGTTGTATTTGGTGACGTCTATCACGCCACCCGTCGGGAAGTCCGGATAGAGGGCAAACTCTTCGCCGCGCAGATACGCCAGCGAGGCATCACAGAGCTCGTTGAAATTATGCGGCAGGATCTTCGAGTTCAGACCTACGGCAATACCTTCCACACCCTGCGCGAGCAGCAGCGGGAATTTGACGGGCAGATGGATCGGCTCGTTCTTACGGCCGTCATAACTCTTCATCCACTCCGTCGTCTTGGCGTTAAACACCGTCTCGAGTGCGAATTTGGACAAGCGTGCCTCGATATAACGCGGAGCGGCAGCGCCGTCACCTGTCAGGATGTTTCCCCAGTTTCCCTGGCAATCAATGAGCAGGTCTTTCTGTCCCAACTGCACGAGTGCGTCACCGATAGACGCATCGCCGTGCGGGTGGTACTGCATCGTCTGGCCGACGATGTTCGCCACCTTGTTGTACTTGCCGTCATCCACCGTCTTCATTGCATGTAATATACGACGTTGTACCGGCTTGAGTCCATCCTCTATAGCCGGTACAGCACGTTCCAATATCACATACGAAGCATAGTCCAGGAACCAATCCTGGTACATGCCGGTAAGATGATACTTCACAGCATCATTGAAACCTCCCTGGGAAGCCATCCGTGATTAGCCTTTCTTATTAATGAAAATATAGGCAAGGATACCTGCTACCTCCAACACGAGGCCGGCAACCAGCAACGCATTGTGCGGCAGTGCACATCTGTACACAACCAGGAATATCACACCCAAAATAAGGAGACAAACTCCTAAATACTTCTTGAAATTATCCATGATATATCGCGATATTTAGTTACTTTTAAAAATCGGGCACAAAGATACAAAAAATTTTGCATATATGCAAACATAAAATGATTTTTTATCGTACAAATCGATAAATTCCGCCCGGAAGGGAACGTACGAGCCCGTCTAACTCGAGCATCGTCAGTTCGGATGACACCTCGCCATAATCTTTTCCGGTCTCCTGCACCAGCACATTGATATGCAGTCCTTCTTCGGATGTCTCCAGTTTGGCGAGCAGCGTTTGTTGCGTCTCATTCAGGTCGTCCATCAGCCCGATCAGGCTTGTCTGGATACCAGCGACTTTGTCTTGTTTGGTCTTCCATCCCATCGCCCGAATCAGATCGTCTGCGCCATCTATGAGTTGTGCAAACCCTCTGCGGATCAGGTCATTGCATCCGCGTGAACTGACATCGTTCGGTCGTCCGGGGAAGGCGAACAGCGCCCGGTCGTATTTCAATGCCCGCTGGGCGGTATTCAGACTACCACCTTTCTCGCGGCTCTCCACGATCACCACGGCATCGGCGAGGCCGGCGATGATACGATTGCGCTGCAGGAAGTTCCCTGCGAACACATCGGTGCCTACCTCGTACTCGGACACCACGCCTCCGTTCTCCATCGCTGCCTCCGCTTCGGGTCTGTGCTGCGAGGGGTAGATGCGATCAAGTCCGTGCGCCAAGACCATGATGGTCGGCACCCCGTATTTCAAGGCCGCACGATGCGCTGCGATGTCGATGCCGTAGGCACCACCGGAGACGATAATAACATCACCGAGACGCTCATGCAACTCGCGCACAAGCGTCTCGGTTATTTCTTTCCCTCGTTCGGTCGGTCGCCGCGTGCCCACGATAGCCACCACATGTCCGCCCTCAGGAGGCACATTGCCCCTTACATACAGCGGATTCGGCTTATCGGGACAGGATTGCAAACGGTACGGATAGTCCGCATCGTCGGGTGTCCAAACGCGGAGGGGATGGGGCATGATTACTTACGGTCGGAGAGGTGAATCTTGATTCCGTAGCACAGATCGCCCGCATCGCCCAGACCGGGAACGATATATTTCTTGTCGTTCAGAACCGGGTCAATGGCAGCGCACCAAACGGTTACATCCGGGCTGTCTTTGAGCGACTCGCGCAGACAATCGATAGCCTGCGGCGTAGCAATCGTGCAGCAGAGGTGCGTATGTTTGGGTTTGCCGTGACGCAGCAGCGCCAGATAACCTACCTCCATCGACATGCCGGTTGCCAGCATCGGGTCGGCTACAATCAGCGTCTTGCCATCTATCGACGGAGCGGCCATGTACTCCGCTACGATCTCCAACTCGCCTTTGGCGTTCACACGGCGATAGGCACTAAGGAACGCATTCTCCGCGCGATCGAAGACATTCAGGAATCCCTGATGCAGCGGCAGTCCTGCGCGCAGGATGGTAGCCAGCACCAGATTGTCGGATATCGTGTTGACCGGCGCTACGCCGAGGGGCGTCCGGACATTCGTCTGCTCGTAGTCAAGCTCTTTGCTCACTTCGACCGCCATCACTTCACCGATACGCTCGATGTTACGGCGGAAACGCAACGGGTCTTTTTGGATTTCCACATCGCGGATCTCGCGCAGGTACATGTTGAGCACGCTGTTGTGCTCCGACAGATTAACGACTTTCATTATTACAAGGATTTAGCGGCTTTTTGTTCTTCCTTAATGAGTTTCTGGCGCACCTTGAGTTGGGTCTCCAGGAACTTCAACTCGCTCTCTTTGAGGTTGGCCTGTTGCTCGAACTGGCTCAAGTTCGTCTTCGCATTCTGGATCGAGGTCTCCAGATCCGAGATAGCGCGAGCGCGCTCAGCTACGTCGCGAAGCGAGTAGTTCAACTCCTGCTGCTGTTTCTCGAGGAACGAACGGTAGAGGTTACGGGTCTCTTCGTTCAACTCATTCTGCTTACCGAGGGTCTTCATCTGCTTCTCCACGGTCTTGGTCATCGAACGCAACTCATCCTCCTCTTTGCTGTAGAGTTTCTTGAGCGAAGCCACCATCGTCTCTGCTTTCTTGAGGGCAGTACCCATCTCTTTCGCATGCTGTTTCTCCACTTTCAGTTCGTTCTTAGCAGCTTTGATCTCCTGCGCATTCTTGTCCAGCGCCTGTGCTACAGCGTCCAGCGATGCACGGTACATGATCGGTTCTGCCAAGTACAGCGTACGCAGCGAATCCAATTTCACCTCAGCCAGGGTGATGTTCAGCGGGGTAACTCGTTGTGCGAAAGCACTCATGCTCAATGCCAAAACGGCCATCAAAAAGAATTTTCTCATATCTTTCGTGTTTTAAATGTTAGTATAAGTTCAAATTTGGCTGCAAAGATACAAAATTATTTGCATATATGCAAAATTTTTACTACTTTTGCACAAAATTTGATACTTTTTTATGAACAAGTTTGTTTATAGCGACGCCACGGTTGCTTTCGTGACAGCGGCTGCGCAGACCTGTCTGCTCATAGAGCAGTGTGCAGACCATGATCGGGAGGAATGGCGTGAGCAGTTATTGCGTCTCTTGCCGGTGCTCTATCTGCGTACGAGGCTGCTTGAGCCCGCCGAGACCGTGATGGAAGATGAGCCGCAGCGGTTTGTGACCGAAGAGGACTATACGTTCGCGTTAGTCGGCATCCGCAACCTGCTCGGTCAGGACGATGCCTATCTCGATGTGTTCGTGGATCAGGGCGTTTATACCGATGAGATACAGACCAATTATATCTCCGAAGGACTCGCCGATATCTATCAGGAACTCAAAGACATGGCAGCCGCTTTCCAGACAGGCGATGAGGCTATTATGAACGATGCCGTGGTGCTCTGCCGCGAGGCGTTCGAGGCTCATTGGGGTCGCAAACTCTTATCCGTTCTTCGTGCTATCCATGAGATATCAGACGCATCATATCAGTAAAGAGTTGCTCCAATGGATGCCCGTTCAGGCGTTCGAAGGGGAGGTTTTTATTATCGATCAGCCGATGCAGGTAGCCCCTGCGGTGGACTATCTGCGGGCGCAGAAGATGGTAGGAGTAGATACGGAGTCACGACCGAGTTTTCAGCGCGGCACGCATTATCCCACCGCCCTTGTGCAGATAGCTACTCACGAGCGCTGTTTCCTCTTCCGTCTCACGCATATCGGCATGCCGAAGGAGTTGGCGGATTTCTTTGCAGACCCGAACGTGTGCAAGGTGGGTTTGGCGTTCAAGGACGACATCAACGGTCTGCGCCGCAGAAGGAATTTCACGCCCGCTAACTGCATTGATATCCAGAAGATGGTGACGCAATACGGTTTGCTGGACATGGGGCTGCAGAAACTCTTCGCGATATGTTTCGGTAAGAAGATCTCCAAATCGCAACAACTGACCAACTGGGAGAACTCGCATCTCACGCCCGAGCAGGCGCGTTACGCCTCTACGGACGCGTGGGCAACGCTCCTTATCTACGAAGACCTGCTCGCGCATGAGCAGTTGTCGCCGGAAGAGGTAGCGGCGCTGGTGCGCGAAGAGAAAGAGCGAATGATCGAGCATCAGCAGGAGGTACAAGATCTACGACTGCGGGAGCAGGGAATTGAACCGCCGCCGCATCTCACACCCGAGGAGCGCGAGGCACATCAGCGGGAGAAACGACGCGAAGCCCGCAAACGCAAAAGACACAACAAGAAACTACGAGATAATGAGAAAAAGAATCCTTCTGGCGATGCTGCTTCTGGTAGCGCTCGCCGTAAACGCGGAAGTTAAGTACATCTTCTATTTCATTGGTGACGGTATGGGTGACAACCAGGTTCTGCTCGCTGAGATGTACCGTTCAGCGCTTCAAGGCGAGCCTCTCGGACGCGTGCAGACGCTCATGACCACCTTCCCTTATTCCGGTCAGGCTTCCACCTACTCCAAGACCAACGGCATCACGGACTCGGCGGCGGCCGGTACATGTCTCGCGACGGGCACCAAGACCCGCAACGGGATGTTGGGTATGGATCAGGATAGCGCACGTATCACCACGATTGCCGAGGAACTGAAGGCACAGGGCTGGGGTATCGGCATCATGACCACCGTGGCTATCGACCATGCGACACCGGGCGCTTTCTACGCGCACGTGCCCAACCGCAATAAATATTACAGAATAGGCAAACAACTTGCGGAGTCGAATTTCGATTTCTTCGGTGGCGCAGGTTTTCATCACCCGCAGGGCAAGCACGACGACAAGCAAACCAACCTCTACCGCCATGCCGAAGAGGCAGGTTATACGATTGCACATGGGTATGAAGAGGGATTAGCGATTAGCGATGAGCGATTAGCGGATAAAATGATTCTCGTTCAGAAGGATGATGATCAGGGCGCTAAGCATGGATCTAATCTGCCTTATGCCATTGATCGCAAAGAAGGCGACCTGACGCTGGCACAGATCGTGAGCACGGCTATTCCTTTCCTGAAGGCGCGCCATGAGCGATTCTTTATGATGGTAGAGGGCGGAATGATCGACTATGCGTGTCATGGCGACGATGCCGCTACGGCTATCGGTGAGGTATGGGACATGGACGAAGCGATGCGGGTAGCCTATGATTTCTATCTGGCGCATCCCGATGAGACGCTTATTGTCGTAACAGCCGATCATGAGACCGGTGGTCTCGCACTCGGTAACAGCGATTACACGCTGCATCTCGATCTGCTCCAGAACCAGAAATGCTCAGCGTGGGTACTCAGCGATCTGTTCACGCAGCTGTTCAAAGACAATAAAAAACCGTCGTGGGAGACGGTGAAGGCGCTCTATCGTGAGAACCTCGGTTTCTGGGAGAATGTAGAGATCACAGCAGAGGAGGAGGCTAAGCTTCAGGAACTCTATAAGAAAGCCTGCAAAGGCAAAGCCAAAGATGCCAAGAACATGTACAAATCGGTGAACGCCCTCGGCGCAGCGGGTATCTCGTTGCTCAACAAGAAAGCGCATGTCGGTTGGACTACTCGCGCGCACTCTGCGCACGCCGTACCTATCTTCGCCATCGGCGCGAATGCCCAGCTCTTCACCGGCTGGCATGACAACACCGACCTCGTTCCCCTCATTAAAAAAGCGGTTCTCGAATGAACCGCTTTTTTATTATGCTGCTTTCAACAGGTCAAGCACAGAGTATATACGAGTCATATGCTCGAACGAGAAATACTGGTCATCCAGGATCATCCACTCATTACGGCGCTTTACCGGCATGTGTTGGATGTCGGGGAACATAGATACCGGAACGATGATTTCGCGACCATCGGTCAATGACACGGAAAACTTTCCCCTATGCGAGGTAAAATCCATGTTCTTTATACCTATTTTTACATTTGGCATCTTACACATAATAAGTCCTCCTATTATTTTCCAATATTCTTAAGTTCGGTCTTCTCGCCACGGAAAGTCAACGTAATTTGATCATTAATCAAATCCCAATGCTTATCAATGGCACTTACAATCATATTATTCTCTTTTGCGCTTAATTCCGATTCAGCAATCTCGATACATTTAGCGCCATTCGATTCTATCCAAATCTTAGCAACTGATCTACGATGACGTCCGCCCTTTTTGAACACATGCACGTGTCGTCGGTTGTCATTGGCATCAATTGGCATCGTTACCAGAATAAATGTCTTTATGAACGCTAACTGTCCCATACTTTTCTTTTGACGCTGCAAAGGTACGGTTTTTTTTTGATATATGCAAGAAAAATCGAAAAAAGATAAATTCTAAATACGTTAAACATAGGGTATAAGTAGGGTATAAGTCCTTTCTAGGCGGAAGCCGCTCTTCCCGTTCCGTCGGGAAAACGCTCCGGGTTAAACATACGTTTCAAAAACACCAAAGGCAGCCGAAGCTGCCCTTGATGTGTTGTCGTCATACGCGCGAAATTAATGTTCGCACGCACGTACGCGAGAGTTATTCGATGCCCGTTCCGGGTTCTGTCGGCTCATGGTTGACGGTAGGACTTACATTACAAATGCTCATCGGCATCAACTCTTGTTCCGAGATTTCGGGTTGTTTATATATTCTTTTCATAATTTTTAATTATTTACTTAAGAGGTTCGCGCAGGCGTGCGCCGGATTGCGCACGCTCACGCTCATTCGTTTATCTTATTTTACCAACTGACCCTTAGCGTCGTATATCTTCTCACCGCGGAGTATATACATCTGACCGTCGATCATTACCTTCATCGGTTTCTCCGAAGCGTTGATTGCATCAAGACCCGTAGCTACTTGCGCTCCTTGGCGACCCAATGAAACGCGACGTTTTTGAACCGGAGCAGGAGCATTAACTGCCTCATATTCTTCTTTCGAAGGAGTAAGGCTCAAATCAATGTATGCACGGTTAGCAGGAGAGTAAGAACCCTGACCTAAGCAGCGGATTTGATTATTAACCACGCCGTACTTACCCACGAGTACATTGTCATCTGCTTGTGCAATCGGATTGATAGTTCCTGTGAAGCCATTACTCATTTGAATGCCGTCACCGCTATATGTCTCATCACCATAAACTACAGCGAACTTATCGCTTGTCGGGATAATCATGTACGGATAACCCGCCTGCATCTCATCCACTTGCTCAAAGTCAACCATTTGGCAATCCTGATAAGAAGTTCCATACTTCCAATAGAGCAGTGTGTAAACCTCTGCACCGTAGATATAACCAGCCTCTACATTAGCCGGCAAGCAAACGGTACCCATACGGCCTTCGGTTACATTGCGCTGATAGCCAACCGGCATCAAGGTAGCGCTGATCTCATAGAAGTCAACCGAAGCCATCGGATTGATATAATACGAACCTTCACCAATTACCAATTCCGAAGTACCCTTAACCGGATGCGGTCTATCATTACTATACATCGTCAAAACAGAGGACTCATCCAAAGTCTTGGTCGGAGTAGTTCCGATAAACATACCGCGCTCTTCATCAACATTATCCGAGTGAGTGCCAAATACGATCGTGAACTTAGCCAAATAGCCTTCCGGCACATTCAAAGCGATGTTTCGAGAAGCACTTGCATTTCCACCAGAAGGTAGACACTTGGTATAAGCCTTCGCACCACAAGTTGCACTGTAGTTGCTAACGGAGCTAAATCCTGTTACTGTCCATGCAAAGCCGGTAGTTGCGTCCGGACTTTCTGCTACAGCACTCATCGTCGAACCATCCCAGATAACAATGCTCGGGAAGCGCTCAACCTGGAAGGTTACAGTATAAGTCAACTCGGTGATTCCATCTTCTGCCGTTACCGTAACTGTCGAAACAGCCTGACGATTTGTGAATGTAACAGCATCTACGATAACCGGTTCTGCTGCACCAACAAAGTTCTTCGTTGCGCTCAAGGTCGGAACATCAGATGTACCATAAGGCAATGCTACGGTGTAGTTCAATACGGCCGGATCAAATGCCGGACTCAATACACCTGCACTTGCGCTCAATGCGCTTAGCGTTGCGTCGCTAGACGGAATAGCCTTGTTAACGGTAATGGTATAAACGCTCTGGTCACCATCCTTATCGGTGAAGGTAACGGTATTCTCTACGCCAAACTCCCAAGCGTTAGTAGCAACAGGAGCGTGAGATGCAGTCCATGCATCATCATTAGATACCCAATCGAATGCGATTGCCTCTAACTGCGACTGAGTAGTAGAAGCAGCTACTTCGAATACTACTTGGTTCAGTGCGTTCGGTTTGCCCTCAGCACCATTAACGGTCACCTTATTCAAAATCGGCGCGCATGTGCGATAAACTGCAACTGCATCAAGAGCAGAGTTCAAATCACCTGTTGCATCATTGTTCTCACGCATTACATAAACAGATTGACTTCCTGCGTATGCCGGCAATACAACTGTATTAGCACCAGCTTCAACTAAATTACCATCACGCGTATCAATAATAAGGTTATGCGAGCCTTCTTTACCATCGAACAAGGTGAAGCCGGTAGCATTATTAACAGTCATTACATTGAGAACAACTTTATCACCCTCTTGGAACTTGTATCCCTCAGGCAGTGTTACACCAATGTATGTGCCCTTATCCATCTTGTAAGAACCACCGGTAACATTAACATCTGCGCTACCGCCCTTAGCTTCGCCATAGATACCGGTTACTGCTCCGTGGGCTTTCGCTCCGGTAACGGTTGTTGCAATCAGGCAAATCGGGGTCTTGTCTGCAACTGTAATAGTTACTACATCCGAGAATGCCTCTACTGCGCAACCCTCTTCGGTTACTTTGCAGAAGTAGTAGTACGTACCTGCTACTGCGGTGCTCGGAGTAGCCGTTGCAGCAACAGGATTCGTGCGCATTGCATCATCGCAAGTGAACCACTCATAAGTCAGTGCACCACCGTTACCTGCTGTAGCCTCGCAAACGAGAGCCACAGGAGTGCGACCGGTCAAGTAACTTGCACCTGTTGGTTGCGTGGTGATTGTTGCGCCTGCACATTGTGCTACCCATTGTGCATAAACCGTCATACTTGCAGCAGGAGTGATAGCAGCCAAATATTTGTTACCACCGGTTTCTGCATCGAACCAACCTTGGAAGTCATAGCCCGGATAGCTCGGAGCTGCCGGCAAAGCGATAGCAGCGTCACCGCTAAAGTATTTAACCTCAGTAGCAGCGTCGCCGTTCTGTGCGTCAAACTTAACGAGATAGTAGGTATTAACCGCCTTGCTGATCTCGATATTATTACCACCGTTTGCGCAATAAGTAGTACCATCACCTTCAGCCGTTGCGGCCTTTAAGGTTACAGAACCAAGTGCGCTAACCGTAAGAGCACCTGTCGAACCGTTTACTGCAATTACATCACCATCTGTACTGCTATAAGCAATCGTACCGCCGTTGTTTGCGGTTGCAGCAATAGCATAACCTGCCTTACCAACCTCGAACTCAACCGGCTCTTCATCCCATGCGAGAGTGATCGGAGTACAAGCCTCAACGATGGTCAGTTGCATGTTACGGATCCAAACGCCTGAGTTTCCTGTACTGCGCAGACGGAACTCATGTACTTCAGCCGCAGAGAACGGAGCATAGCACTCGTCACCGTCGGTATTGGTACTTGCCAATTCTGTCCATGCGCCACCGTCAATCGAGTATTCGCAAGTAGCATCTTGAATCTTAGCCAAGAAGTTCATTGCCTGGAATGCATAACCAGGTTTAGCAGAAAGGGTAAACATATTACCTGCTTTCTTACCAACGTTCAAGGAGCTGCCTTCTGCGCCATCATCACCTGCACCCTCTACATTTGTAAAGGTGATCTGGTTGATATAGGTCGAAACAGCCGCGTTATTACTCAAGATCTGAGTAGCCGTAGAAGCAGAACCCACACAAAGAGTTGTTCCGGTCTTGAATACCAATTGGATAGCTTTGCTGGTAGCCACCGAGAAGTTGATTGTATAGGTTGCTTCTGTAGTATTATCCTCAGCTTTTACATAGATAGTAGCCGAGCCATCAACAGCCAAAGCCTGTGTAATGGTGAATGCTTTTACATTCTCATCATTAGCTGTTGCTGTAACAGCAGGAACAGCAGTCGTACCAAACGGTAATTCTACTGCATAAACCAGTTGACTCGGAACAATGGTAATAGCCTCGCCGTTGACGCTCAGCGTACCCAGCGCAACATCATTGCTTGCAACATGCTCCGTCCATTTTGCATGGAGCTCGGTAGCAGCACTAACTACGTCATTCTCAAAGTTCCAAGCATCTGAGTAGCTCTCCGGTTCTGCGACATAAGTCTTATACCAGCCACCGAAATCCCATCCGGTGATATCCGTCGTTGCAGGTTCGGTTACTTTACCGCCGCTAACAATGTTTTGCGTAGCAACAGCATCTCCATGTCCGTGCATGTTGAAGGTTACCGCCAACTTCTCCGGACGAATGACTTCAAGAGAAATCAGCTTTCCATCACTCGAACTTGCAGACCACAAATAAATCTCAGAAGCATTTTCCAAGACATGGTCTTTTGTTATGGTTAACTCTTTAGCAGTACCTTTCTCAAAGTAATTCGTAGTACTTCTCGAATCGGAAGTCGTGTAAGCGATATTTTGATTCTCAATGGTTGTTCTGATCTTATCGCCTTCCTGCAATGCGCAGTCAAATTGGATATGAACTTTTCCACTGCCACCAAGTAGGCGGAGTTTCGGATCTTCCGTTATAACGATGTGGTTGCTCGTTGAAGAGTTCTTCGCTAAAGCAATACCACCGGAAACCGTTCCATACTTAATCAGATCAGCTTCTGTTTCATAACCCGAACCACTCCTAATCGTGCAGTTCTCTGCCTGAGGTTTATTCAATATCACCGAGAAGATTGTTCCACTCTGTGCGGAGCAATTAACCGCATTAAATACAGCGAACAATGGCATATCCGCTGCAACGGAAATCGTATTCAAAGGAACTACAGCACCGCCATTCGTTGTACTCCAACCTGCAAACGTATAACCCAGTTTATGCGGAACAACAATCTCTGCCGCTGTTGGATTGCTTCCTTCTACAACAAGCTCCTCACCGAGTTTATTTGCCGGATCCTCAGCACCATTATAATAAGTTACAGTGTGTTTTACAGAAGCAGCTTTCAGTTTTAAGGTAACAACAGCATCAGCCGAACCCATTGTAATAGTAACAGGGTTAGCCTTTGAATCGCTCAAAGTAGCACCCGTTCCGCTAATCTGCCACTCATCAAAGTCGTAAGCAGGATCAATAGCACTATAGGTAGCCGTAGCTGTACCGCCAGCTGCAACAAGGCTCTTGCTCAGCGTTACGGTTGCATATGCCGGATCGTGAGCCGGAGTAACTGCTGAACTCAGAGCTAACAACTCGGCACCACAGTTGGAAACAGTCACCGATCTGAGATATACATTTGAACCACGTTGTATCTGGAATACATTTGATCCTTCCAAACCGTCTCCTGCAACAACAGTGTACGAAAATTCTTTCTCTTCTCCACTTGCAGATGCCGGTGTAAACGACCATGTTGCCTTTGTCGTACTTCCAGAATTATTCAATTTCAATGAGCGCGCACTTCCGGTATTATTGGACCACAATGTAGCTTTGATTACAGTACCCACTTTCATCAAAGAATTCATGGTTACAGTTACTTTTGCACTACCACTTGATTCAAAAGACAAACCATACGCAGTATTTTTTACCGTATTACCAACAACAACCATTTCACCGCCAGAACCAGCAGTTGCTACTACGTCATTTACGCTATAGGTAACGGCCTCTGCAGGATTCGTTGACGTGAATGTATAACACGGTGGATCAGCAGCTTCTACCTCAACCGTAACAATATTTGACTTTACAACTGCACTTCCGGAGCAACTGCTGGTTACTTCACAGTAATAATATTTAGTCTGTACAGCATCATTGACACTCGGTGTATACGTTGCGTCCGATCCCAAAGTTGATGCACCGTCATAGGACGTTCCATCAGAACTTTCTTTCCACGCATAAGCTGCCACATTTGAGGCTGTTACAGATAATGTTGGATTAGCATCACCCACCTTCAGGCTTGCATCGCTCGGTTGACCGGAGATCGACGTCTCACAAGCTGCAACCGTGATAGTTGCTGTAGCGTCATAAGCATTATAACTTGATGTTGATGCTTGTTCAACTTTCACTATTGCAGAACCAGCAACTGTAGCATAAAAGCTCTTACCGTCTGCACGCAAAGCAGCATCTGTTGTACCTTGATCGGTGATTGTATATGTTACAGCACCATCGCTATTAGTAGTAAACAACGAACTCAAATCGAGATCTGATCCTCCAATAGTGTAATCACCATTACTGAACGATGCTGTCGGATCTACCGGACCAGAAGCTGCAGGAGTACCAGTAATAGTAATTAACACGCAAATTTGATTTGTATTTGCAGTCTTAATAGCGACAGTACCTCCTGTTTGTGAAATAGCAAAGTCATAACCGGCTGTTATTTGCGTTTTGCTTCCAAGGTTAGAATCATCCTTTGCAGGAAATGTTTTACTAGACTGACTATTACCTCCTATCTCAGCAATTGCGCCATCAGTCTTTCCATTACTATTTGTATAACCTTTAATATTAATGTTGGTTAATGTAAAACCTGTAGGAAGTGTCATTACATAAGTTTTATTTTTTGAGAACTTTATGTAATTAGAATAACCCGTTTGACCAGTTCCACCATGTGCTTGATCCAAGGTAAACGTCTGCCCATCTACTGTCGCTGCATTCTTGTCAGAATTAAAAGTAGATGCCGCTAACGTATAATCGTTCGCCCACATCTGGCCGATGGAGAAAGTTAGTAAGAAGAGTATGGCTGTTAGCCATCTACCCTTTTGAGTTAAAAAACTTGAAAATTTGTGTTTCATAAATTTAAAAAGTTAAATGATTAATATTTGTGTTAATTTTGATTTCGATTAATCGGAAATATTTACTGTTTGGATGAGAGTCTGCGGATTCTGGCGAACATCCCATATTGCAACTATATGCGCCTCGTCCTCTACTAAATTATCTCTGCCATGTAGCAACCTCCTGCATAAAGTCCGCATGACTCATCATCCCTTTGCCCGCTGCATATTCTTGCTCGGCCTTATCAGCAAATGCCACAATCTCCTGATCAGAAAATTGGCAAGGAGCCTCATCTCCACGAAGAGAGATAATATAGCTCAATACACGAGTCATCTTCTTTTCGTCTTTTATCATCGGTCCCATTGCGGTCAAGAAACGACTACTTGCTATTGCTTCTAGTGCGCTCATATGATTAAATTTATTTGTTGCGGGTGCAAAGATACAAATTTATTTTTATATACGCAAGCGCGGGGGAGCGTGCGCGCGAATTTTCGACAAGAAACGTCAATTATTACACATCTGTGTTCTTAACTTCGTCGAACTTGGCCTTCATTGTCGGGTTGCCGTAAGTCAGTTTTTTGATCGTCACCTCTTGCAGTTTTTTGTCTGCCGCGGTGAGATTGTCGCCCGACTTGATGAGGTTCTCACGTACTTTGGTCAGGTGCGCAATCGTCTTATCGATCTCGTCGATGGCATCGGAGAAGCGATCGTTGGCCAGCCGCACATTGCGCGTGAAACCATCCTTGAAGGCCATGAGTTTCTCTTCGAAATTCGTCACATCCACCTGCTGTTGTCTGACGCGCACCAACTCGCGTTTGGCGTCCAGACTCTTCCTGTTGGCTTGGCAGAGGAGCGTGATGAGGGGGATGAAGAACTGCGGACGAATGACGTACATCTTCTCGAAGCGATGACTCACGTCCACGATGCCGCCGTTGTACAGTTCGCTCTCCGGCTCGAGCATCGACACCAGCACAGCGTATTCGCAGTTTTTCTTCTTGCGGTCGGAGTCTAACTTAGCAAAGAAATCCTCGTTCTTGTGCTTCGTGGCGGTGGCATCGTTCTCGTTTTTCATCTCGAACATGATGGAGATATACTCGACGCCGTCGTCACTCTTGTCGCGGAAGACGAAATCTCCTTTCGTGCCCTCTACCACCTCGTTGTCCTTCTCGAAATAGGCGTTCGGCATCAGCAGGCGCAGGTTCTGCTCAAAGAGCGTGGAGCAGTGTTGCTCCAAGGTCTCGCCGACCATCTTCGTGGATAGCCGCAGTTTCATGTCCTTGTAGTACTCCACCTGCTCTTGCGCAGCCTTTAACTGCTCTGCCCATTTGGTCTTCGCCTCCGCCAACTCCTGCTCCTTTTTCATGTACGACTCCGTTGCTTTCTGCCGCACTTGCGCCACAGCCAGTTCTTTCTGCTGGTCTGCCTGCTGGAGTTGCGCTTGCAGTGCCTGCAACTGTGCCTGAAGCTGCTGCTGTTGCAACTGACTCTGCGCCTTCTCCATCTGAAGCTGCGCTGCCATTTTCGCCTGCTGGTTCTGCTCCAACTCATGGATACGACGGCTTAGTTCCGTTTCGAACTCAGCATTCCTCACTTGACCCAGCAACGCTGCGTAGTCATTCTCGTCTACCGTAAACACATTCCCGCAATGCGGGCATTTCAGTTCTTTCATATATGTTTCAATTTTGCGCCGCAAAATTACAACAAAAAAATGACATACGCAAATAAATTCGCGGAATTTTCGATTAGAGATTAGGGATTAGGGAATTAGGGATACAAAAAAGAGCGCCGAAGCGCTCCTTTCGTTGCCCGAAGCCAGATTAACCATGTTGCTGGTCGTAGGTTTGACCCTCTACTTTCCAGAGGTAACCTTTCATGGTCTTGCGGCCACCCGGCAGATCCTTCTGCTCGAGGAACGCTGCGCGGTCGGCTGCGATCTTCGTGAGGTCTTTGGAGCGGGTGTTAACCGCAGTCGAGACGGCACTGAAACGCAGACGGGCTGCGATGCTTTCCTGCGACTTGCTGACGTTCTGACCGTAGGTGTTGGCCTTGCGGATGTAGATACGCGTGCAGTTCGGATTCTCGGTCGGAGCGGTGCGGTGCGTACCGATCAGGTAATCGCCGTGACTGTGACCATCTACTTTCTTCGGTTTTGCCAGGGAGCCCTGTACGAACTCAATACCCGGCGAATAAGATACTTTTCCCATAATGTTAAGGTTTGGTTTAATGGTTGATTAATAGAGTTTTTTTGTGGCGTCATATGACTCAGTTGTTTTGGTCTGAATCATCACGGAGGTATCCCCACGTTGATAGTACTCCGATTTGTTGGTGATCGTCCGGACGACGTTGCAGGAGTTGAGGCCGAGGGCTGCTCCGAGTGCCGTGAGTGCTGCGATGAGCACCGAGACGATGATTTTGATAAGCTGTTTCCTGTTCATAGTTGGTTGGTTTTCAAATCCGATGCAAAGATAGGGGTATTGTATGACATATGCAAGAAAATCACCGACTAATGGATATTTAGGCGGGGACTTTTGGATATTTACGCTAAAGGAAGGGTAGCGGGATGGGAAAACGCAGGTCATAGCCCGCATATCGGCTAAACGCCTCCACTACATCCGCTTCGAGATTGCGCACTCTTTTCAGCTCTTGGTACTGCGGGTACTTCGCGCAGAAACACTCAAAGAACCAGCTGAACTCTTTGGGACTAATGCCCTTGCCTGCCGCAACGCCAAGGCGCTTTCGTAATAACTGTTTTGAGATCATAGG
>CAMHQP010000006.1 GCA_946187555.1 uncultured Bacteroidales bacterium | reverse complement strand
TTGATTTACAGGGCTTGGGTGGAGAGTGGGGCTCGAACCCACGACACTCGGAACCACAATCCGATGCTCTGCCAACTGAGCTATGACCACCATACGCGAACTGTGTTCGCATTGCAGATTGGAGATTGAAAATTGGACAATTCTCCAAAAGCGGGTGCAAAGGTACTGCTTTTTTTTGAAATACGCAAATATTTTTCACTTTTTTTGCAAAAAATTTTTATATATGGGAAAAATGTCGTACCTTTGCGCCGCTTTCTGTAGTGTGCGCGTACGTACACAGGCTGTGTATGCGCAATACATAGTATATAATATATAGAATATGACAACGAACAAAATACAATCTTGGATGTGGCGCATGGTGTGCATGGCAATGCTGACGGTTTTGGTTATGCCGGTCGATGCGCAGAGACGTCGTGGCGGTTTCGCTGACGGTGATCATTACCACTTCGGTTATATCAGCGGCCACGTAGGTTACTCACTTTTGGATACGCGTGCCAGTGGTGTGATTCCGGTTGGCAACGTAGGCGGCGGTATCGGTTTAGGTTACGAATATCGTCTGAGCGGTTTATGGGCGAACATCGGTGTACAGTTCTCCATGCATCGCTCGAAGTTGCAGTTAGACCCCTACACGATCGAGCACGAGGGTAAGTTGCGCGACGGTGCTTTGCTGCGCGAAGGAACCCTACTCTATGACGTAAACCAGACGGATGAGATCCAATGGAACTTCGTTGACGTACCTATCCTGTTCGGATATTACACGCACGGTTTCCATGTAGGTGCCGGTCTGAAGGTCAGTTATGCGCTGAACCCGAAGACTCACACGATCGGGACGTATAACCTGCGGTTCCGTCCCAATAACACGGATGCGATTATCGAGAACCTACCGGATCGCGGGTTGATGGAGTATGCCTTCGAGGTAGAGCAAGCGAATCGTCTGAACGTAGGCGTGAGTCTGATCGGTGAGATTGGTTATGACCTGCTCTCTTCGCTGCCGACCCACAGCCGGATTTGTCATGTGCTGAAGATGAGTTTCTATTTTGAGTATGGTTTGAATAACTATAATAAGGGTGATGAGAAAGCGCGCTTTGAGTTGCCGACACCGGATGAACACGGTGAAGCCAAGGCAACGGGCGTTGTTTTCAACCCGTATCTGAACACGGCTGCGGGTTCGTTGCGCACCGTTCCGTTCATTGCGGGTTTGAAGCTCACGTATATGATCGGCGGCAGTCGTACGGCGCGCGCCGGTTTCCACCACGGATGTATGTGTTACAATTAAGGGTGAAGGGTTACAGGTTACAGGTTACAGGTTATAGAATATGAAAAAACATCTCTATAGATTTTTCGGCTGCGCGCTGATCTTAGCCGCAGCAGTAATGAGTGGTCATGCCGCGAATGGCATCATTGAGACGCGGAACTACAAGATCTGTCCGGGTGACACGGTTACGATAGATACGCGTAAGACGGTTGTTTATTCGGACACGATCCTGTATGACACGATCTTGGTGACCGATCCGAGTCTGGACAGCATTTACCAATACGTCGTGAATGTGTATCCGCCGTTTTTGAATTATCAGGAGCGGACGTTGGAGCGCGGTACAAGTTTTGTATGGTGTGATTCGACCATCACCAAGGCGGGAACGTACGAGAAGGTGTATAAGACGGTGGAGAGTCACTGCGACAGTATCTACCGGCTTTTTGTGCGTGAACGCGTAGAGACGAAATTGACGCAGAACTTGTGTAAAGGAAGCAGTATCTCTTTCGGCAATCAGACGATTTCGGAAGGAGGCGTCTATCGTGACACGATGCATTTCAGCGACTATGACTCGATTACGATCCTGACGCTGAACGTAGTCAAGCCGGATACTGTGACGCAAGAAATACGTATCCCGCAAGGTCAGACCTGGGAATGGAACGGCCGGACGTACGACACGGATTGTGTACGTGACACGATCTGCAAGAACCGCTTCGGTTGCGACTCGCTGAGTCGTCTTATCCTGACGGTCTATACGGTGGACACGATCGACACGGTTGTAACCATCTGTCCGAACACCACCTTCACATGGCATGGTATGACCAAAGGTCAGACGGGCGTGTATGAGTATCAGGGCGTTCGTGACAACGGCGACCTCGTGATGTGCCGTCTGGATCTGACGGTCAAGCAACTCGTATATATCGATTCGCTGTTCACGCTCTGCGACGAAGAGTCGGTGCGCTTCCACGGCAAGACCTATGTCAATGCCGGCGAGTACTACGACGCCTACACCTGTGACACGACCTATCGTATCACGATCGTGAAGCATCCGAGTCAGCTGTTCCTGCAAACCGGTGTATTGGATCGAACAAATCCGTACTACTGGCAGTACGTACTGGACGGCGAGACGAAGACGGACACAATCAAGGAACCGGGTGTGTATGAGCACACAACCCATAACGAGACCACGGGTTGTAACGACACTTATCGCCTGGTTCTGACCAAGGATGAGACCAAATATCATTATGTTGAGTATGTCACCATCTGCGAGAATGAGCCGTATAACTGGCGCGATCTCAAGGATTTAAACAAACAGGGTATCGGTCAGACGACCCATTATTTCGACCGCTACCGTACGGTTGCCGACCAAGACAGCATCTATGAACTGATCTTGACGGTTAACCCCGTTCCTCGTGCAAGCCAGACGATTCCGTTCTGCAGTAGCGTCGAATGGAACGGCGAAGTCATCGACAAATCCACCTACCGCGTGGATACATTCACCAGCGTTCGGTACCAATGCGACAGTATCGTAACGACCTATTTCACGAAGGGAATTCCTTTCCATCGGCACGATACAGTGACGCTGACGACGGGCGAGACCTTCGTTTGGCGCAACCGAGAGATCACTACCACAGGCTTGTACGAAGACAAATATACCTCTTCGTTCGGTTGCGACAGTATCTACTCTATCGGCGTTGGTATGATCGAACCCGTTGCGCAGATCGCTATTCACCGTGACCGGGTAGAGATATGCCAAGGCGATTTCTATCCTTGGCGCAACAAGAACTACCGCGAGACGGGTACTTTTGTGGACACGCTCTACAAAGCAGTGCCCGCCGATACGGAGATCGACTCGTTGTATATTCTAGAGTTGACCGTTCATCCGGTGTATGAGAAAACCGAGCGCGTGGCGTTCACGTCTTTCCCGCAGAACTACAACGGTCACACGTTCCAGAAAGCAGGTGAGATATACAGAGACTCGCTGCATACTATCTTCGGTTGCGATAGTATTGTTGTCATTTATGCCGATCAGGAAGTGCTTCGCGACGAGATCACGGAGACCATCTGTCCGGGCAAAACGTTCTCTTGGCGAGGCGGTGAATACAACACCACCGGCCGATATGTATCGATTGAGACAGGTTCGCAAGATCAGGATAGTATCGAGCATATCTTGAACCTGACAGTACAGTACATCCCGACAACGTATGTCAACAAGACGATCTGCCGCGGTCAGAGTTTCACGTTTGGTGAAGAGACCTACACCGAGAGCGGCGTTTACACGCAAGAGATGAGCGAGAATGGCTGTCCGTACACGGCGGTACTGTCGCTGAATGTGGTTAATCCGGACACCATCAAGTACGTTCATCATATGAACGAGGGCGAGAAGTATGAATGGCATAAAAAGACATACTACGAGACAACTGTAGAGTTCTTCACGACGACTAACCGCTTCGGTTGTGACTCGACGGAGATGTTGATCTTGACGGTTAATCATGTCGATACGATCGATACGATAGCGACCGTTTGTCCGGATGAGATTCCGTTCATCTGGCATGGTATCACGGCGAGCCAGACCGGTAAGTACACGAACGCAGAAGAGCAGTCGGACGGCAGTTTCAACTATTACCGTTTGGATCTGACCGTACGGGAGATGCAGTACATCACCAAAGATTTCACCGTCTGCGGTGACGAGAACGTCAGCTACAACGGCAAGACCTATAGTGCCCCGGGCTATTACTACGACCATTTAGGTTGCGACACTACGGTGACGATTCATGTATCGCGTCTGCCGCTGGAGGTACATGAGACCCACGGAAGTCTGGGTGGCGAGCATGGATTCACCTGGACGTTCTGGCGCAACGGCGAACAAATAGAAGACTCCACCTTCTACAAGCCGGGCACCTATGAGTATGAGAGTCCTAATGAGACGACCGGATGTAATGATATCTGGCGACTGATACTGATCAAAGATGAAACGAAATACCATTTCAAAGAGGAATTGTCAATTTGTCAAGGTGATGATTTCACTTGGCACGGTTTTTCTAATCTGAGTGAAATTGTCGGCACTAACAGCTACTTCGTCAACTACAAGACGCGTACAGGTCAAGACAGTATCTATGAGTTGGTTCTGGAAGTCAGACCCATCAAGCGCACCGAGCATACCCGCTATTTCTGCGACCAGATAGACTGGAATGGTACGCTCTATACCGAGTCGGCTGTGGTATATGATACTATAGCCTTGGAGAGCGGCTGCTACGAGATCCAGCGCACAAACCTCGACAAAGCGCGTAGTTTCTACAGCAAAGAGAAGAAAGAGATAGTACAAGGTGACACGATCTGGTGGCACGGCACGATGATCTACGGCGACGGTACGTACTATGACCGCCATTTCTCACAATACGGTTGCGATAGTATCTATGAGTTGGAAGTCATCTCTATACCGGCTCCGCCGCACACGAACATGCTCATTGAGCAGGCCTCTATCTGCCACGGAGAATCCTATCCTTGGCGAGGCAAAGAATACAGCATCGAAGGACGCTATGTAGATACTGTACATACGAGTAAAAAAGACTCGATCTACATCCTGAACCTGACCGTTTGGCCGAGTTACAAGGATACGATCATCCGCCATATGTACACTTGTGGCCCCGGTGCTTCGATCCGCTATCAGGGCAAAGACTACTATAAAGACACCGCTATCGTGAACAACCTGCCGACCGCACACGGTTGCGATAGTATCGTGAAGGTTTATATGCATTTCAACACGGCACTTTACCTGAGTGATACGGTAAAGATTCCGGATACGAAGATGCCGTACACCTGGACATATCGCTTGAGCGGAGCCACTCGGGACACTTTGCTGACCACCGCCGGTACCTATTTCCACACCGAAGCAGCGGAAGGCTCGTGCCGCAACACGGAAGAGATCGTGCTGATTGTCTATCCGACCTATCTGTACGAAGATACCATCACCATCTGTGAGACCGAGTTGCCCTACCACTGGACGAATGGTCCGACAGAACATGCCAACGATGACCTGTCGCACCCGGTAGGTACAACCCGGCAGTATGAGTACCGCTACACGACCGTTAACAACACCGATAGTATCTACCGTTTGGTTTTGACAATCGACAAAGCGCCGAAAGACACGATTCAAAAATACCTGTGCTACGGCGATGAGTTCTATATCAACGGCCATACGTATTTCCATGTCGAGTCCGACACCGTTTATAGGGAGAGAATTGTTAAACCGAACCCGGACAACGGCTGCGACAGCATCATCTACTACGAGATCTACCAATACCCGCAGAAGAAGTTGGTAGAGACGACTATCCTGCATCCTGACGACACGATCCGATGGAAAGGCAACGTCATCACGTCCGCGGCGACCTATGATGCTATCCCTGACAGTATCGACACAGCGACGGGATGTCTGATCATCCAACAGTTACGCGTCATCCAAGACATGCGTGAAACGAAAGTGATCTGTAGCAACGACACCGCCAAAGACGAGCATGAAGTCAGCAAGTACCCGTACGTTTGGACACATCCTTCGGGTCATGAACCGGATACGCTGTACACCACCGGTCTCTTTTACGACACTGTCTATGACGCGGAAGGCCGGATCATCGAGTTCCACTCCTTGGATCTGACCATCAGTACACCGTACGACACTGTTGTGCATGTACACGGCTGCGGTCAAGCCGGAGCTTCGTGGCGAGACCATGTATATTACCGCGACACGGCGTTTGTGGATCGCGTAGAAGTAACGCCGTACAATCCAAAGGCTCCGTGTGATAGCGTTTTCCATGTCAACATTAAGATAGACACGACCTATTACTTCTATTACACCGATACGATTTGCGAGCACAAATTACCGTACGTGGTACAGGGACCCGGCGATCAGAAAGACTCCATTTATACGGAGGGACGCACGGTTCATCCTTTCCAGACCGCTTGCGGTTGCGACTCGATTGTGGAGGTTCGCCTGACGATACTTCCTGAACTAAAACTATATCAGGATTCTGTCTTCCTCTGCGAAGAGGCTATCCGTGAGAAACCCTATATTTTGGGTGACACCCTCAACCCGGCCTTCGACCTCTACCGCCAGAAAGTGAATGAATGGAAAGGCAAATGGATCGGCGTTCAAATCGAAAATGACTCTATCGTCTATAACTGCGACAGCACGAAATCGTTCCACGTGATCGTTCGTCCGCACCAAGCGCAACCTCGCGACACCACCTATTACCTCTGCCGTGGCGACTCGGTTCAGTTGTTCTGGCCGAAAGAGAAATGGGTAAAGACGGACGGTATATACCTTGATACGGTGGATACACGCTCTGCCTGGGTAGACGGCATGCATAATATGACCCATAACGACTACGCTTACGTTTGTGATAGCGTGACGCGCTGGACTATCATTTATGCCGACACGATTCACGAAGACACAATCGTTCATATCCCGATGGGTGACTCGCTGTTCTGGAACAACCAATACCTCTATGCAGAAGGTACCTATGACTCGATAGGTCAGGCACCGGACACCAACTCGCTGGGTCAATACTGTAAGTACGTAATGACGATGCACTTGTTTGTCGATTCAACGTACTACTACCGCGATACGATCTCCGTTTGTGAGGTTCCGGGAAAAGATACGCTGTACTACTGGAAAGACGGCTACTATCAAACGTATACGATGCCGGACAAGGATTCTGCCTTCCATGTCATTAAGCCGCTCAAGACCCTACTCTACCGGTTTGACAGTATCTATGACATGTACATCGACTACCACCGGAAATACTACCAGATCATTTATGACTCGATCTGTTACGGCGACTCGATTCAGTTTGACCAACACCATTTTGAGTTAGAGAACAACCACACCATCGAACGCTACCTGCAGAAAGCCGGTCAGTATATAGACACGCTTCGTGCAGCGAGCGGTTGCGACAGTATCATTGAGTTGCGTCTGTTTGTCCGCAACCGTATCGACACGACCTATCAGACGGCGACCATTATCGATCGCGAACTACCGTTCGTATGGGAGAACAAATGGACGGACATCAAGGGTATACAGCATAGCCATAAAGACTCGATGTACGTATCCGGAACCTACCGAGACACGCTTCCTTCCATCTACGGTTGCGATAGTGTGTTCGTACTCAACCTGACCGTTCGTCCGACCTATCTGTACCGCGACACGGTAGATACATGCGAAGCCATCAATACGACGCTGACCAAATACTGGCCGGCAGCGGATGGCGTACCGGCGCATAAGCAGGAATACACAACGCCGCTACATGACAATACACTCACCTATCGGGATACGGTCATCATAAACTACCCGCACGACAGTGTCTTCTACGAGTTGTACGTGAACTTCCACCGTACCTACCAGACGCATTTCTTCGACACGATCTGTGCCGGCGACTCGACGCAGATACCTACCGTCCTGTCTATACATCCGAATACGTTCTACAAGACGACAGGTATATACAGCGACACCGTTCCTTCCTTCTTCGGTTGCGACAGTATCATCACGCTCCACCTGCAAGTATGGCCGAATTATCCGACAACATATATACGCAAGGATATCGCGGATGTAGAAGCACCGTACGTATGGAAGCACTTCAACCATGCCGGTGACTCCATCGGTGTGGATTCGCTCTATGTGCCGGGCGACTACGGATTCCGATTCGAGACCAAGTTCGGTTGCGATAGTATCGACAGTCTGAAGCTCGTGATCCACAAGACATACAACATCCGCTTGGATACGATCACTATCTGCCAAAGCGAGTTACCGTA
Source organism: uncultured Bacteroidales bacterium (assembly GCA_946187555.1). Classification (GTDB taxonomy): domain Bacteria; phylum Bacteroidota; class Bacteroidia; order Bacteroidales; family Paludibacteraceae; genus Colicola. The sequence continues at coordinate 48,921 of CAMHQP010000006.1, read as the reverse complement.
CACGTGGGAAGACATCACCGAGATACGCAAGAGCGATAACTATTACTTCAAGACCAAGACGCATGATGGCTACGACAGTATCCGGTCGGTATATATCAACATTCTGCCGGTATTGTATGAAACCGTCCGTGCACACATCTGCGAGGGCGACTCAATGCGCTTCGGTTTGAAGAAAGACGGTTCACCGCTATTCATGTACAAAGACAGCGTTTATCGCGATACGCTCACCTCACGTCAATACGGATGTGACTCCATCGTGACGCTGATCCTCAATGTACGTCCGCGCTATTTCCATGACTCGATACGGCATATCGCAGATACTCAGGCACCGTTTGTATGGAAGCACTTCAACCATGCCGGTGACTCCATCGGTGTGGATTCGCTCTATGTGCCCGGCGACTACGGATACAGGTTCGAGTCCGAGTTCAGTTGCGATAGTATCGATAGTCTGCACTTGTTTATCCACAAGACCTACGACATCCGCTTGGATACGATCACTATCTGCCAAAGCGAGGTACCGTACACGTGGGAAGACATCACCGAGATACGCAAGAGCGATAACTACTACTTCAAGACCCAGACGCATGACGGCTACGACAGTATACGATCGGTATATATCAACATACTGCCCGTATTGTATGACACCATCCGTGCCCATATATGCGAAGGCGATTCAATGCGCTTCGGTCTGAAGAAAGACGGTTCACCGCTGTTCCTCCACCGCGAAGACGTTTACCGCGATACCATCTTGTCGCACCAATACGGTTGTGACTCGATCGTGACGCTGTTCTTGAACGTTCGCTCGAAATACATATCGAAATACGATGCACATATCGCAGACATTGATACGCCGTATGTTTGGAAGCACTTCAACCATGCCGGTGACTCCATCGGTGTGGATTCGCTCTATGCAGCCGGCAAGCACGGATATCGGTTTGCGTCCGAGTTCGGATGTGACAGCATCGACACCCTGACGCTCTATATCCACCATACGTATAAATTCACGGAAGAGATCACCATCTGCGAGCGCCAGACGCCGTACACGTGGAAAGACAACAACGGCATCACCGAGAGTGGTACCTACATCTACAATCCGCGTACGCATGACGGATACGATAGTATCTTCATCGCGACAATCACTGTGCAACCGACTGCACATCAGACCATCACGGAGAAGATATGCAAGAACGATCTGCCGTTCAATTTCCACGGCAAGGAGTTAACGAAAGGCGGTATCTACATCGATACCCTCGCATCGATGGCTTCCGGTTGTGATAGTATTGTTGAGTTGCACCTCACGGTCAACGATCCGTACTATCATTTCGAGCGTCGCGACATATACGCGGGGGATACCTGCAACTTCTTCGGTACGCCTTATACGACTTCAGGAACCTACACGCATAGTAACACAACGCCTGCCGGCTGCGACTCGGTTTCCGAGTTGCTGCTCGTGGTGCACCCGCTCGTCGATACCACGGCCTACGTTTGTTCGAATGACCTGCCGTTCGAATGGGTTAATCACTGGAACGGTTCCACTACCCTGCTCCACGCAGCGGGTATCTACCACAACGATACGACCTATGTCAACGGCGAGCGTACGTTCTGGAGCATAGAACTGATCGTCAAGGAGCCGGTTGTTAGGGTTATCAACGAGAACATCTGTGAGGGTGAGAACAACTTCTTCTCCTTCAATGGACAGAAACTCACCACCTCCGGTATCTACAAAGACACGCTGCAGACAGCCGACGGTTGTGACAGCATCGTTGAGTTGCACCTCACGGTCAACAAACCGTATTACAACTACATCGAGCGCCACATCATACAAGGTCAGTCCGTGGAGGTATTGGGTCATACATTCGATAAGGACACCATCCATACCATCAAAGAGCTCACGGCGGATAAGTGCGACAGTATCATCGATATCAAGGTCATCGTGCACCCGCTCATCGATACCACGGTCATCGTTTGCTCCACGGATCTGCCGTACATATGGACCAACAAGTGGAACGGACAAGTGACCCCGCTCTATGCTGCCGGCATCTACCGCAACGACACGACCATCGTGAACGGTAAGCAGATGTACTACGGCCTGCGACTCATTGTGAACGAGCCGACCTCGACGATCCTCTACCGTTCGATCTGTAAGGGTGGTCAGTATGACTTCAACGGTCAGATGCTCAGCACGTCCGGTGAGTACCGCGATACCCTGCGTAATGCAGCCGGTTGTGACAGCATCGTGGTGCTCCACCTCAACGTTGAGCCGACCTACTACCACACGATCGAGCGCACGATCTACGAAGGCGACACCGTCATGTTCGAAGGTCAACCCTACTCGACCGCAGGTATTTATCCGATTCGTTACACCACGACTACCACCAACTGCGATAGTATCATTGAGCTCCGCCTGAATGTCAACCGTCTCTACGATGACTCCGTGACCGTCTGCGCGAACGAGCTGCCGTTGACGTGGCGCAACAAGACCATCTACGAGTCCGGTATCTACCGCGACACGATGGTCAACACCGAGGGCAAAGAGACGACGATCGGCCTCAAGGTGAACGTGCTACCTATCCTGCGCGCACCCGAACCGATCAACAAGACCATCTGCGAAGGCGACTTCTATAAGTTCGGCAAGAACGTACTCTCCGAGCAAGGCACGTACTACGACACCCTCACGGCCATGAACGGTTGTGACAGTATCGTGATGCTGGCGCTCACCGTCATTCCGGCGAAATACGAGACGATGACCAAGCGTATCTTCGAAGGCGACTCGGTAGAGTTCAACAATGCATGGTACAAAGAGTCCGGCGTTTATGAGTATCGTGTAACCAACAACAACGGCTGTACTGATACCTACCAGTTGATTCTCACCGTCCTCAAGACCTTCAACGTCGATACGGCGGCGGTTATCTGCGATTCCGACCTGCCGTTCATCTGGCGCGGTATTGAGTACAACGAGACCGGTGACTATGTCATGCCGATCGCTTGGACTGACTCCTCGCGCGTAGTGAAGACGCTCCACCTCACCGTCAACAAGTCGTTCTACGGCGAGCGGAACATCTCGATATGTGCCGGTGACACCTTCCTGTTCAAGGGCAAACAATACTACCAGAACGGTACATTCAACGATACCATTCCGTCTGCGACAGGTTGTGACAGTATCATTAAGTACATCGTCGCCGTTCACCCGACGCTCGACTTCACTATCGAGAAGCATATATCGGATAAGGAGCCGTTCCTCTTCCACGACCGCGTCCTGACCATCTCCGGTACCTACGAGTGGACTGGAAAGACCGTACATGGTTGCGATAGTATGGAGCACCTGTTCTTGACCGTACACCCGTCGTACTTCCGTTCGGATACCTTCGATCTCTGTCAGTCAGATTCCGTCAACTTCCCGTTCCAATGGAAAGACGAGAAAGGCAAACTGATCATGGAGATCTCGCAGTCGGGTACCTATACCGATAGTATTCTCACTGAGTATGGCTTCGATAGCGTACGTCAGGCAGTCGTTCATGTACACCCGTCGTTCTTTATCAACGAGCAGTACGAGATCGGTGTAGGCGAGCATCTGAAGATCCACGGCCGTGACATCTCATCGCCGGCTATCTACTTTGATACCTTGCGTACGATTCACGGTTGTGACTCAATCTTCCATGTGGTTGTTAACCAGAAGCGTACCCGCGAGTGGACATGGGATCGCGAGATCTGTCAGGGCGAGTACTTCGACTTCTTCGGACGCAAGTTGACTCATACCGGACAATACAAATACACCTCGCAGTACAAAGATAGTGTGATCACGCTCAACCTGACCGTTAACCCGATCTCGATCACAGAGACCCGTAAGGTGATCACGGATAAACAAGTGCCGTACATCTACAACGGACGTATCTATGAGCAAGGAGGTATCTATAACGATACACTGGTTAATAAGTTCGGTTGCGATAGTATTCTGCGATTCGTACTCATCATCTCATCGCGTTATTCCGAGTGGACACCTATGCCGCTCTGCGCGGGTTCGGAAATCAAGATCGACGGCCAAGTCATCACCGAAGCAGGCCTCTACACCTTCCTCCGTCGCAGCAGAGTGACTGGAGAGATGGATAGTATATGGCGTGTAGAAGTATATGACGCGCCTGCCTACGAGTTCGATGTCAACACCACCTTGTGTGACGGTGACACCCTCTTCTTCGGAGACAAAGCGATTACACGTGGCGGCAAACAGGATGTCGTACTCAAGACAACCGATGGTTGCGATAGTATCTTCCACCTCGACATAACCCTCTTCCCGTCGTACACGTTCGACACCACGATCACGATCTTCGACTATCAGACCTACACGTGGGAGCAGAACCATCAGACCTACAATGTAGCAGGCCAATACACGAAAACCTTCCCGACTATCCATGATTGCGATAGTACCTACGTGCTCAACCTCCAGGTCATCCAGACCATTCGTCAGAGCACCGAGTACACCATCTGTGAGGGTCAGGAATACACATGGCGTGGTAAGAAATACTCGATCGAGGGTTACTACACCGACACAGTCAACGACGCGGCTACCTACATGTCCGGAATCTACACGCTCCACCTCATCGTAGCCCACCCGACCTATATCGCCAACGCTACAGGCGGTGAGATATGCGCGGATGACAAGGACTTCCAGATTGCGTTCACCTACACCGGTGCCAAGCCGACCTTCTACAGCATCTACTACGATCAGGCGGCGAAGGACGAAGGCTTCATCGATGTCATCGACCAACCGTTCCTCGGCGAAGACCGTTATGCAACAGGTTCTGTACCCGCTAAACCGGAAGTACTCTACCTCAACCATACCAACTACGTCAAGCCGGGAACCTACACCATGAGCCTCGTGCTCGACAACGGTGTCTGCGGCGTCAGCCGTGCCGATAATATCGAACTCGTTGTCAAGTACCCGAGCTGGATCATCGAGCAGAACTGGAACGATGTTGTGGTACCGCTCAAGAAAGAGCTGAACGGTGGATACGAGTTCAACCAGGTAGAATGGTTCGTCAACGGCGTTCGTCAGATGAACAACGGTAAGGGATACCTCGAGCATAACTTCCATGACGGTGACGAAGTAGTCATGTCCGCTACGCGCAAGGGCGAGAACCGCGCGTACGAGACCTGTCCGCTTGTCATCACCATCAACTCCAGTATAGCGTACGAGGATCCGATCCTCGTGTACCCGACCCAGGCTCCGCGTCATACCCCGCGCGTTTGCGTAGAAGCACCGAGGGAGGGTTCATACGAAGTGATTGCTACCACCGGACTCATCGTCGCTCAAGGTAACCTCAACGAAGGACAGACCCAGATCACCCTACCGGCGATCAGTGGAATCTACTTCATCCGAGTGCACCAAGGTGACAACGTCACGAGCCACAAGGTAATGATCTACTAAACCTTCGGGCAATATACGAAAAAACCTCGCGATTCAATTCGCGAGGTTTTTTTTCCAGAATGACGAAGTGATATCTATCCAACTATCGTCTTCCCGTTTATAGATCCGTTGGTTGGTCTTCTCACTCTTCAGTCCTCCCAAACTCTCGATATACGGCCCGAGTTTCACGTAGTCAAAAGCCTTCTCATCCTTCGGCATGTTCATTCGTCCGGAGTACCAAGCCGTCCGTAACCCGTAACCCGTAGCCTGTAACCCTTTTACATACTTCGCCCACCTGGCAACCTCCTCCGGCTCCGCGTCGCCGCCCATGAACGCCACGCATGTGATCATTGCCCCATAACGCGCCAACAAACCGTTCAGCAATTCCTCATTCACTTCCTCCCCGATATCCTCCGCCAAGTGCTGGCTGTGACATCCCGGGCAGTGACAGGGACAATTAGAGAGATTAAGGGCGAGTGTTACCTCGCCCGGAATCTCTTGAAATACGATGTCAAAAGAAGCTACTTTTAACATTGCGGAGCTTTCTGTTTTTCTGCGTAATAACGTTGAGCCGCCTCTTTCTGACGTGCCTCCGAGAAATTACTTACGCGCTTCATATAACCGATCACACGCGTCAGATAGTCCACGTTCTTGCTATGACAGCACGGACACTCCTTCAAGTAACGCTTGTCGATATGACCGCAGTCGTTACATACCGTGTTCGGGATGTTGAACGTGAAGTAGTTACAGCCCTCGATAGCCGCTACGCGTAGCAACTGACGGTACTGCTCTTGGCTCAAGTGCTCCTCGAGGTTGCAGTGCAATGCACTACCACCCGTCAGGTGCTCGATGTACTTACGACCGTGCAGACGGAAACGATCCAATACGTTCAGACTCTTATCCTCTACGATGTAGAAATAGCTGTTGTAGCAGTCACGCGGCACAACATAACCGTCCTCGCGATCCCACTTAGCATGCTTAACACCTACGTTCTCTGCCGGAATCATCTCGCAGTTGAACATAACGTCCTTCGTGCGGTACTCTTTGTTCTTTTTCTCGATGATACCGAGCAACTCTTGAACGAAATGAGCGTACTCCGGCGTATCCTTGATCTCCAGACCGAGGAACTCAGCAGCCTCTACCAGACCGTTCACACCGATCGTCAAGTACTGACGACCGATATTGATGTAACCCGCGTCGAACAACGGCAGCATACCGCGCTCTTGCAACTGTTTGAGGTTCTCGTTGTAAGCCAACTGAACCTTGTGCATCAAGTCCACTATCTCCTCTACATAAGCCTGATACGGGATGTTGTTGCGAACAGCGTACTGGATAGCGCGGTTTAGGTTGATCGTCAATACGGATTTCGAACCCGTCGAGATACCACCCGCACCTAACGTGTAACTGAAGCTGTTATCCGTGATCGCGTTACGCAGACGGCAGCAGCTCGACAAACTATCAGCATTGTCGCTTACATACGTAAAGAACGAGTGACCCTTCGCGTACATCTCTGCCGTGAAATCGCCGTACTCCTTGTCCTTGATATCGCCGTCCTCAGCCAGCAGCGCCATCGTCTCTACCGGGAAGGTCAACACGGTACGCGTACGCTCTTCGTTGAACCAGTTCATGAAGCGTTTCTGCAACCAGTTCAAACCGTCCCAATGAGGTGCCTCGCCGTTCGGGAAACGGAAGTTATCGAACAGGCTCTTGAAATAGTAACGGTCGTAGTAACTGATGTTCCAGAATACCGACTGATAGTTACGTGCACCCGACGGCTGGTTCAGACTGTACACCACCTGTTGGAAGTAGTCGCAGATCACCTGGTCGATCGTACGGCGCTTGATGCTCAAGTCCACGATCTCGTCCGCACGCTTGTAGTAATCCTCGCCGTATTCCTGCTCAATGAAATAGTTCATATACATAAGGAACTCGGGCGTAGCGCACGCGCCTGAGAGCATCGAGCTAACCATGAACACCATGTTGATGAATCCGCCGCAGAAAGACTTCAGGTTCTTCGGAGGAGTAGCATTACCGCCGATACTCTTCGTGCCGCCGATCAACCACGGATACATTGTGATGGACGCACAGTAGTTAGCGAGGTTCGTCTCGTCGTTCTTGTAGATAAAGTGCTGATTCAACAGGTTCATGTACTTGTCGCTCAACTCCTTACCGTACATCGTCTTGATACGCTCGGTCAACAGACGGCGGTTCAGACGAATGAAGCCCTGCTTCGGAAGCTCACCGATCAGCGTAGCGATGTTCTTGTGCTCCACGTTTGCGTTCGCATCGAACTTCGACCCCTCTGCCGCGTTACTTGCCTGAACGTAGTTCATCATGAAGTCCAAACGACGCTGGGTCTCACGATCCTCCGTATGACCCTGGCGATACAAGATGAACGCCTTCGCTACCTGATAGTAGCCTTCAGCCATCAGCGCAACCTCCACCTGGTTCTGAATCTCCTCTACGGTTGCATCGTTATGTACTCGTAAGTGCGAAAGGATTGCCCCTAATGTCTCTTCCGTCGCAAACGCACCTACAGCTAAGAATGCCTTCGATATGGCATTTTTGATTTTGTCAATGGTAAAAAGTTCCTTCTTACCGTCACGTTTGATAATGTATGTTTCCATAATATAGTGTATAAAATATTTTTTGTGTTTTTGCTGATTATTGATCAGTGTTTTTTATGTTTTTTTCTCCTATAAATGATATTAGGTCGAAAAACGTTGCAAAATTACAATAAATTTTTGAATTGTGCAAATTTTTTGGCAAGAAAATTTATTAACAATTTTTTAAAGTTGTCCAAAACTTTTTACCAATTCATTACATTTCAATACTTTACATTTTTTAAAAATTCAAAAAGTTTTCCAAAATAAAAAAGTTATCAACAACACCCGTTTGCTTTTTTGTAAATTTTAATGATTTTTAACATTCCCTTTCCATCCCCCTTCTCACTCCTCCAAAACCCGGCAAACGCCCTGTAGTATGTTTAGTAGGATATTAGTAGGTGTTTAGTAGGTGATTAGTAGGTAATTAGTAGGTGATTAGTAGGTGATTTTTGTATCCGCAAACAAGCCCTCAAAAATTGCGCACAAAAAAACAGCCACCGAAGTGACTGTTTTAGAAATTCGCAATTCCAAAATTACTTCTTCAAAAGCTTGCGAGCAAATTTCTTTGCAGGAACAGCAGCGCCTTCACCACCTTCACCTTCTCCGCCTTCTTCCTCAGCAGGAGGAGTAGCCTGAACGTTGTTGAACGTGTACTTAACACCGCCATCATCAACTACATAACCGCCATAGGTATAAACGGTAGAGTCAGCATTGAATGCACCGCTAATCTGTGCGAGGACAGGGAGAGCAACGATGTTTTTGTTAGCATCATAGATGCAGTTGCTATAGTAACCATAATCAGCATAAGGCTCATAGAAATCGTTCTCTGTGAAGGTGCCGTTAGCTGTTTCTCCCAAGAGGCTGAGGTTAACACCCAAGCCCTTAGCTTCATCAAAAGCAGTGCTCAGATCAAGAACACCAAGACCATAATTTGCATAAAAATCCCAAGTTACCTCTGCACCTGCCAAAGCAAGGTCAATGGTCTCGGTGATCTCCAGTTTCGGAGTAGTGAACGTTACATAAGCAACATCGCTGAGGATCTCCCAGTTCTTGTTGAAGTAGAAAGCATACGCATAGTACTTGGTCTCCGGCTTAAGTTCTACATCACCCTCAAACTCACCGCTTTGCGCGAGATTAGCAAAAGAAGCACCGTTACTCGAATAGTAATCCATGTCGTCTTGTGCGTACTCCTCAATCGTCATCTTGTAGTAGTCAAGACCTTCCTGAGATACAACACCTGCATAATAGAAAGCGTCCTCCTTGGACGGAGTAATTTTCACGTGAGCAGAAGTAGCGGTAACGTCGCTAACTGTGATCGTGAAGTCTTTGCTTGCAGGCTCATCCTTCTTGTTGCAGGAAGCCAAGCTAATAGCTACAACGGCTACTGCGAACAAATAAAATAATTTCTTCATAATAAATTTAATTTTTTTTGTTAATAATAACGTTATTTTTAACAATTGTTGTTTTGCTTTGCCACAAAAACTTGGCAAAGTTAATACATTTTCACCAATTTACCAAAAAATTCTGCATATTTTGTACTTTTTTCCCTATTTTGCTAACTCTACTTTGCAAAATATGCACAAAAACTTGCACATATCAATTTTTTTTCGTAAATTTGCAGTCGCAAATTAAAAACACAAATTATGAATAGAGACACAGAGATTTTTGACGTCATCCGCCGCGAGCGCGAACGCCAAACGAAAGGTATTGAACTCATCGCCAGCGAGAACTTCGTCTCCGACCAAGTCATGGAGGCCATGGGAAGCGTTCTGACCAATAAATATGCTGAGGGATACCCCGGACACCGGTATTACGGCGGTTGTGAGATCGTGGATATCGCAGAGGACATCGCCCGCAATCGACTCAAAAAACTCTATAACGCCGAGTACGTGAACGTACAACCCCACTCTGGAGCACAAGCCAACATGGCGGTATTCATGACCTGCCTCAAAGCCGGTGACACCTTCATGGGACTCAACCTCAGTCATGGCGGTCACCTCAGCCACGGTTCTGCTGTTAACTTCTCCGGCCTCATGTTCAACGCCATCGGCTACGACCTCGATGAAGCAACGGGGCGCGTGAATTACGATGATTTGGAACTCAAAGCGCGCACGCATAAACCTAAATTAATTATCGCAGGCGCGAGCGCGTACAGCCGCGAGTGGGATTACGCGCGTATACGCCGCGTAGCGGATGAGATAGGCGCGATCTTCATGGTCGATATGGCTCACCCCGCCGGACTCATTGCGGCCGGGCTCCTCGAAAACCCGCTCAATTACGCGCATATCGTCACCTCTACTACCCACAAGACCCTCCGTGGTCCGCGCGGCGGCATCATCCTCATGGGCAAAGATTTCGACAATCCTTGGGGCAAAACAACGCCCAAAGGTGAGATTAAGAAAATGTCCGCACTCATCGACTCCGCTGTTTTCCCGGGCACACAAGGTGGCCCGCTTGAGCATGTGATTGCAGCCAAAGCAGTCGCCTTCGGCGAAGCCCTCACGGACGAATTCAAGACCTATCAGAAACAAGTGAAACTCAACGCAGCCGTCATGGCACAAGCCTTCATGGACAAAGGCTACAAAGTGATCTCCGGTGGTACGGACAACCACTCCATGCTCATCGACCTGCGTACCAAATTCCCTGACCTCACCGGTAAGGTGGCCGAGCAGGCACTCGTCGCAGCCGACATCACAACGAACAAGAACATGGTGCCTTTCGATAGCCGTTCTGCTTTCCAGACATCTGGACTCCGCTTCGGTACACCCGCCATCACCACCCGCGGACTCAAAGAAGACCAAATGCCGTGGATCGTTGAACTGATCGACACGGTATTACAAAACCCCGCGAGTGAAAGCACGATAGCTTCCGTTCGCGAGGTAGTTAACAAAGAGATGATTCAGCACCCGCTCTTCGCTTAATTGGCTCTTGCCCTGCGGAAATGATTCGGGGTTTGACCCGTGTGTTTCTTCGTGTACTGACAGAAGAAGCTGGCATTCGGAAATTCCATCACCTGCGCGATCTCATGGATCGGTAAGGTGGTGGAACGCAGGTAGTATTTCAACTCTGCGATCGTTATGTCAGCTATCCATTCACCCGCGGCTTTACCGCTACGGTCACGGCATATCTCCGAGAGATACTTCGGCGTAATACCCAACTGCTTGGCGTACCATTGAACCTCGCGTTCGTGCGGATGTTTCTGAAGCAGACACATGAACTCATAGAACGTGTAGTCGCTTGCGTTGGTCGCCTTACGATCTATTATATTCGGATCTACAACTGCCAATTTATCCAGATAATTGAGCATCTCCATCGTAGCTCCACGCGCAATAAGCTTTAGAATCTGCGAACGATAAGCCGTTTGCGTATCCTGCAACTGGAGCGTCAGCAAGTGATAATAGGTATAGAAAAATTCCTTGCTGGCTTCACTCAACACAAAAGTCGGGTGCTCCTTGATATACTCCTGCTTAGGGTACCAGTTCGGCTCAATACGCATGTGCTCGTACATAATCTGGTCAAACACACCGGCATCAACCGTCACTTGCTTGAGAGCAAAGTCCGGACTCATCTCGTACGGGCCTAACGCATAACGGAAATCCGGGATACGCACGAACATCTCGCCCTTGTTAATACGGAGCATCGCACCGTGGTAATACACATCAATGAACCCATCCTCACACAAGAGAACGGTCATCGTCGTCGTGGACGTAGTACGCGTCTCGCGGCATTCACGAAAACCTTCGCACTCGTCCGTAATAAATAAGTAATCTGTTGATAATGTCATGGAAGTATGGATTAAAATTCGGCGCAAAGGTAGTTTTTTTTTTCTAATTGTGCAAATTTTTACGAATAAATTTGTTAATTTCGCGCTTTTTTTGTAATTTTGCACCGCAAAATAATTGTTATCATGAAAAAAATAATGTATTTGGCGCTGAGCGCCGTGTTGCTTCTTGGTTGCGGAAAAGGTAACGATCGCTTGCTCACTTCCGCCACAGGTTCTATCTACGAATGTCTCATCATCAGCGATACCGCTGTCAAAGCTGCCGTCTGCGACACGATGGGTGCCGACATGTACGGACTGCCCCAGATGGAGGCGTATTTCACCACCACACATGTAACGCCGGCGCAATTCGATGACCTCTTCAAGGCCACCAGAAACATCCTGCTCATTGACGTCAACCCCTCCAAATACACGTTTGTAAAAGCTGTTCGTTCACGCGATGTATGGTCAAAACCGCAAGCCATGCTACGAATTCAGGCACCGAGCGATGAGGCATTCCTCGCCTATTGGACAGAGCACGGAGCCTCCATCCGCGAGTGGTTCGTTCAGGAAGAATTGGCACGCCAGATCACTTTCTATCGCGCGAATACCAATAAGGACGCACGCGCGATACTCAACCAACAGGGCTACGACATGCTCATTCCCGAGGACTATATAACAATATCCAATGTCCAATTACCAATATCCAATGACAGCGTAGCTGTCCTCTGGTGCTGCAATAACAAAGGCCCGATGCGCAAGGATATCCTCGTCTATAGTTATCCGTACACAGCGCAGGAACAGTTCTCCAACGATTCGATCATTGCCATGCGCAATACCGTAATGGGTCAACTCGTCTCGGCACAAGTGCCCGGCAGTCATATGGGCACTGAATACAAACATTTCCCGCCGGTGACCCGTTCTGTGCCTGCACTCCGGGATACGGTAGGCGGTTTCTATGCCCTCGAGACACGCGGTTTATGGAAGATCCTCGATGGCGAAGCCATGGGAGGACCGTTCGTTAGCCTCACACGACTCGATCAGGTCAATGGTCGTGTCGTTACCACCGAAGCATTCCTCTATGCCCCCGGCCAGAAGAAACGCAATGCAACGCGCCAGATGGAAGCCATCCTCTATACGCTCCAAATGCCGAATGAACGGTGAATGATTCCCCGATCACATGGTTATCGCTGATCAGTTGCTGTCTCGGCATCTGTTCCGTTGTGCTGGCTTCCAGGCGAAACATCCTCACCTTCGCCTTCGGTTTTGCACAAGTATTCACCTATACCTATCTCTGTTGGACACAACGTTTCTACGGAGAGATGGCTATCAATGCCTATTACTTCGGCACGATGGTGTACGGGGTGTTTGTGTGGCGTGAACGCTTGAAAGAGGAAAGCGGAAAAAAGAAAGTGGAACCCCGCAGTCTGCAACCCTCCGTGATCGTGCTCATTGCCATCACTACCCTACTTGGTTCATGGCTTGTCGGCTGGGGACTTGCCGCGTTGACCGATGATACGCAGCCCTACTTAGACGCATTTACAACAGTACCTGCACTCGTGGCGCAGGTACTGATGATTCTCGTCTATCGCGAGCATTGGTTCATTTGGCTCGCCGTGGATATATTGAGTATTATCCTCTGGGTGCGTGCCGGCGATTGGTTCATGGTCACGCAGTACACCATCTGGTGCGCGAACTGTATCTACGGCATTATTTCTTGGCGGAAGAAGCCTTAACTAACTCTGCCGGTTTCGCTTTGGTCTGCTCCACGGCTTGGTAATCCCATTCCTCCTCGAAATCCCAATTACTCTTAGTTTGTATCTTCTCCGGGAAATAATACACCGGTTCAGGTTGGCGTTTCTCAGCCCAACTACCCGTTGTCCATTTACCGTCTTCGTTCTCGTCGATATACAAACGCATATAATAAGTCTCAGGCGTCAGGTACTCAAAATACGCGCCTTCGGGTACTGCCGGTAACTCACGAACAACCTGATCATTCTTATTGAGCACCTGTATGCGGGCTTTGGGCACGAATGGATTAAGCTTCACGCGCAGCGTCGAGTAGTCGGACAGGGTCTTCACCTGTAGCGCGTAGGTTCCCTTCACATGCGTGATGCCATAGATATCGTGCAGCGCACCGCTATCTACTACCAACTCGTATTTTTTTTCCGGTTCTAGTTTCGCCAATATATACAAGCGCATGGTCAGCGTATCGTAGTCTGCGATCTTGAACGGCACCGGTTGGGTGATCGAGTCGATACGTTCGTACAGATGGAACGAATCGCGCTCAACAGTTGCCAAAGGCGTGAAACAATCCAGATAAAGCGTATCGTACATCTCGAACTTCGCGCTGGCATTGGATTTCAGATCCAAGCGCCGGTTTCGATTCTGTCTATCCTGTGCCTGCTTAGCCTTCGCCGATAGTTTCGGTGCACGCCAGATAGCCCGCAGCGTATCCGTGAACCACTCCAAATGGTACAGACTGTCCGTTCTGCGATAACGTGCCTCGATAAAAAGGGAGTCCTGTGCAATCGATATGCTATCTGCTAACCAGATAGTCACCGTGTCTTTCTTCTCCGAGTACTTGGTGACGTAGTTCAAGTCCAGACTGTCGTTTAAGAACCGCAATTCCGGCAAACTGTCCGGCGTCGAACTAAACAAGATCTGTATACGATGCTGCTCCTTGCGCAACGTACGTTGTAAGTACAACCGTTGCTGCTCTTCTCGGAACAAAAACAATGTTCCTCCTTCCGGTAACGCAACATCCTGTACTACCGTATCCGGTAACGTAGTGTCTTGTGCCACCGTATCCTGTAACCCGTAACCCGTAACCTGTAACCTCTCCACACTCCCCGCTATCTCTTCATCTGCCCACGCCAGGCTTTCGCCGATAGTCAAGCGGTAGTCGTGGCTGATATCGTCCACCGCATAGAGGCGATACAGACCCTCCTTCATATTTCCTATGCGGAAATAGCCGGCACTATCCGTCTTGGCCACGCGGGCAAATTGCTTGGTAACGAACGCGCTGTCCTCTTTATCCTCGTGAATACCCACATAGATACCATTCAGCGGATTAAGGTTCATCGCGTCGTACACATAACCGGTATAGGCTAGCGTATCAATGGTAGAACCCGTAGAGAAATAGAACGAGTAATTACGCAACGGTACTTTCTCACGGAAGTCACATACGGCGTCTCCGAAATCGATCGTATAGGTCGTACTGTCACGAAGCGTGTCCTGCAATAGAACAACCAGTTTCTTTCCACGGGCTTTGACCTCCGGAGGGGTCTTCTGCGGCGGGGACATCAAGAGGTTCTCCGTTAGTTTATCTAACTGGATATACTCGTCGAACGTGATCTCGATACGATTGCCTTTGAACTCCAACGCACCCATCTCGGGTTCGTATTTGACCGGTACGGGCGGCACAGAATCCCTCGGGCCACCTTGTGGTCCGATACCTCTGTTCGCACAACTTGCCAGCACAAAGACAAGCAACAGAAGACTATAATGTTTTAAGTTCATACCCATTTGCTAACAACCATTCAATGGCCTTTGGCAATACTTCCAACATCCGTTCGTTCGACTTAATCGAGTCATGGAAATTGATGATACTACCAGGGCGTGTACAGCGCTGAATCTGACGCAACATCGCTTCGGGTGTGCGCCGCGGGTTATAGTCGCGCGTCAACACGTCCCATAGATAGATCTCATACCCTAACTTTTTCACCGCCCTTCTCTGCCAAACCCACGTCCGGCCATAGGGAGGACGGAACAATGTACAATTTCCAATTTCCAATGTACAATGCCTCCTAAAGGCATCTTCCCACTTCTGAACATTTTCGATATACTCCGCTGTACTCACTTTCCAACCCTTCATATGGTTGTAGGTATGGTTTCCAATGGCATGACCGGCCTTAACCACCTGCTCGAACACCTCCGGATGTTTGTCGATGTTCTCCCCCACCATAAAGAAAGTGGCCTTCACCTTGTACTTATCCAATATCGCCAAGACCTTAGGGGTCACCTCAGGTATCGGGCCGTCATCAAAAGTCAGGTACACTGCCTTCCCCACGCGGCATTTGCCGCATGGGTACAGACGTTGCAATATATTCTTGAGCATTACCAAGCCAATGAAGATGCACCTAAGATAGCGGCATCACTATCTTTCAAGATCGAAATGGATACAGGGATCTTACCCTTCCAGATCGGCATCAGGTTAGCGTCCAAAGCCTCACGGATCGGATCCATGATCCAGTGACCGGACTTGGTCAGACCACCGAAGAGGATGATCGCCTCCGGGCTGGAGAAATGAACGTAGTCAGCCAGTTTCTCACCCAGCAGATGACCGGTATAATCGAAGATCTCCTTTGCTACGAGATCACCCTTCTCGGCTGCATCAAACACGTCCTTACTCGTGATATTATTGATATCCGGTACATTGCGTAGCAGTGTCGGCTGCGTCGTAGCCGTCACGATCTCTTTGGCGGTACGAGCCACACCCGTTGCCGATGCATAGGCCTCAATACAACCCTTCTGACCACAACCGCAGAGACGACCGTTACCACTATGGTCGATCTTGCAGTGACCTAACTCACCGGCAAAACCATCGTGACCATAAAGCAACTTACCGTCAATAACGATACCCGAACCTACACCGGTACCCAAGGTAATCACGATGAAGTTTTTCATACCACGAGCACTACCATAAATCATCTCGCCCTGAGCTGCAGCGTTGGCGTCGTTCGTGATCGTACACTTAACACCCATGCGCTCGCTGATGAGTTTAGCGAAAGGAACAACACCCTTCCACGGCAGATTCGGTGCCTGCTCAATACAACCCGAATAGAAATTGGCATTCGGAGCGCCGCAACCGACACCCACTACCTCACTCATCGAGATACCTTCGTCCTCTACCAGACGTTTGAGACCCGCACAGAGCACATCACAATACTCGTCAATATCCGGGTACTGTTGGGTGGGGATAGAATTACTGCGAAGGACTTTACCTTCATCGTTAACCAAACCGAACTTGGTGCCTGTGCCACCTAAATCGATACCTAAAGCGTACTTTTTCATTGTTTTAGATTATTTTGTAAAAAATTTAAAATTCTGTTATGCATATGCGTAGCATTGTTGCCTTTGCGCAAGAAATGATTGTCATCCGGATACAGTTGCATCTCAAACTGCTTGTCGGCTTCCACCAACGCATGGATATACTGCATCGTGTGCTGTACATGTACGTTATCATCTGCCGTTCCATGAATGATGAGCACGTTCCCCGTAAGATACTTCGCCTTATTGAGCAACGATGCCTCTTCATATCCCCGCGGGTTGACTTGCGGGCGACGCATATAACGCTCCGTATACGCGCTGTCATATAACTTCCAATCGGTCACTGGTGCGATCGCAACCGCCGCTTTAAACGGATGGTTCTTTTGACTCATCGTAAACAAGGTTTCATAACCGCCATAACTCCAACCCATGATCGCCATGCGCTCACCGTCAATATCCGGTCGTTTGGCAATCTCATTGGCGGCCGCAATAAGGTCTTCTGCCTCTTTCTGACCCAGACTCATATAGGTCTCATTGCGCCATGCACGCCCCTTACAATCACTTCCCCTCGTATCCACGATCAGCACCGCATAACCCTGCTCCACCAACGCATATTCAAAGCGCTTACGCCATCTGTTCAATACCCGCTGACTCGACGGCCCGCTATAGTGCATCACTACTAAGGCTGCTGGCTGATTACTGAATCCTGAAGGCTTAATAAGCATTGCCTCGAGGCCGTTGATATTTAATAATTGCGGTTCGGGCAAACCGTTCGCCTGCCATGCTTCTTGAACTTCCTTATTATCCTGTATCAGTTCCAGTTTATTCTTTGAATAAAGATAATAGGTATTCGGTACCTCGAAGGACTGATAGCAGAACACGGCTTTGGTGGCTTCTTGATCGAAACGTGCCGACCACATACCCTCCTCTTGGGTGAGTTGAGTAATTTCCCCTTTCTTACTATTCACCGCATAAATCTGTCGCGTAGCAGGAGTCGGTGCAGCCTGATAATAAAGCGTTTGCGATTTCTCGTTCACCCCATAAACAGCCGTCACATCAATGTTCTCAGGCGTGAGGGCTTTCAGCTCGGTACCTTGCGCGTTATACAGATAGGCACGACGCCATCCGTCTTTTTCGCTTAAGATGACCACGCGTCCGTCGCTCAACCACTGCCATTGATCGAACAGGCTGTAGTCCACAAAGTATTTCTTGCTCTCTTCACGGTACCAGAGGTGGGAGACGGTGGATTTGGCATTGCAATCAAACACCTCCATCTTCGTCTGGTCTCTGTTGACGCGTAGCACCATCAGCGTATTCTCATCTGTCCAACGTAAACGCGGGAAATAAACATCCCCTAATCGATCATCACTAATCACTAATCGATTAATACCCTTGGTAGCGACATCATAGACACACACACTCGCCTTCGCATTCTGACATCCCGCCTTCGGATAACGCAGGCTCTCGGTCGTCGGGTATTGACCATCAGCATAGACATCCCAAGAGAAAGTCGGAACCTCCGATTCATCAAGTTGAACGAAAGCTAACATCTTGGAGTCAGGTGACCACGCAAAGAGGGTTGTCGTACCGAACTCTTCCTCATACAACCAATCGGCGATACCACTAATAATATCGGTGTTCTCCTCTTTGGTGACGGCCACCTCCGTACCGAAATCAAGTTTATGGATATACAAGTTATTATCCTTTGCGAATGCCACATATCGACCGTTAGGCGACATCACTGCGTCCCGAACTTGTACCTCTTCGCCTTTGAACATACCCTCACCCAAACGCTTGCGGGTATGACGCATGGTGTCCTCAATGAACCAATCTGCCACACTCGAGTGCCGGAAGATCTGTTGTTCGTTCTCCTTAACCAAACGATACCGACCGGTGGGTTGTACTCCCAAAATCGAATCCTGCTCCTCCACCGACAACGTTTGTGCATTATAATCGCCGGCAAGAATACCGGTCAACACACTCAATATAATTGCTAAAACTTTCATTCTTTCATTCCTTCATTCATTCACTCTTTCAACCTTAGATATTTCTTTCCGTCTTTAATAATCAAATCATAAATCCCGAACGGAATTATCCACTCACCCTTTGATCCATTCACCCACTCACTCGTTACTTCCACTGCATCGACACTCGGGTGACTTGTCCAATAGCGTGATTCGTCCGGATCCGGGAGTTTATATAGTTCCCATCCTCCGCTCGTTGCCTCGGATGCACCGGTAAAATCTTTTAACGAAGCCTCACTGAAGTACCAATCCCTTTGAAACAACAGCCACGACTTATTGCCTACTTCTTTGGCGATGAAATACCAAGTGGAGTCCGGCAGGATACGGTACTGCCATGCGCTCTCAGCAGCCATTAGGGAAGTACCGTTGCTATTGAAACCGATATATTCGTTCGCCGCGTAGTTACGTATCGTGCAGGTAGCATCCGTCGTATTGAAATCGATATAATAAAGGTCATTAGCATAGACCATCTCGCTATTATCCACCATCGGTATGACACCGTTGCTGACGGTGCCTGTCAGCGTCAAGCCAAACAGATCCATCATATAATAACCTCTCTCCGGCGTAGGGTGCTTTTCCCAGGTAGGTTCTTGCACATTCGACCATACAGCCCAGAACGTGATGTCTTTCTTCGGTTGGTACAACGTTCCCGGCGAGAGCATAAAAGGCTGGTTAGATGTCTTATCCACCTCTTCGAGCGCCCATCCGACGAAGCATAAACCGTTCTGATCGGGACGATCGGGGAGCACTACACCGCTCTCCGGCGCGGACTCTGTCAGCACTTGTGCCACACCCTCCGTCATCAGCGTCACATTATAGGCAGTAGCCGCCGGTTGCGAATACGTGATGGCATATTTCTCAATGTAAAGCGAGTTCGCTGTACCCACCACCTCGATAACCAATATTCCGTCAACCAGTTGTTTGGTGCCTGTCCAACCGATAGGCTTGTAGTTTGTATTGTCATAACCGCCGAACCACTCTTGGTACGTACCGCTTTTCGTATATATCTGCTCGCCATCGGCGGTCATCGTGATGATACCTGCTCCGCCCGTCTTATTCGAGTGCATATAAATCTGAATGGACTCCAGACGCAGATTCTCCATTCCACTCAGACGCAAGATCGCCGTGTCTTTATCCATGACCCGTCCCTTATCACCAGTATTGGCATAGTTGACGTTGATATCGTAGGGCACTATGGAGCCTTCCGCCAACTCGACCGAACTCTTCGTCTTGACCGTCCAGGTCATCACCGCGCTCAAAAGAATCAATAGCAATTTCATCGTCCTTCCATTTTTATTTGCACACTAATGCGGGTGCAAAGGTACTACAAAAATTGCAAATATGCAAATAAAATTTGCACAATTAAAAAAAAAGTTGTACTTTTGTAGCCGATTTTAATTTGGCAAATTATAGGCTTATGATAACGATAGAACAATTAAAGGATGTACAGCAGCGGGCGGATAAGCTGAAGGCATACCTGCAGATCGACGAGAAGCGTATTCAGTTGGAGGAAGAAGAGTTGCATACGCAAGCGCCGGGATTCTGGGACGATGCCAAGGCAGCCGAGGCACAGATGCGTAAGGTAAAAGGCATCAAACGCTGGATAGACGGCTACGAAGGAGTACGTGCAGCTACGGAAGAATTAGCGCTGGCATTCGACTACTACAAAGAGGAACTCGTCACCGAAGAAGAGGTGGATCAGGCATATGCTAAGGCCTTGGGTGAGGTCGAAGACCTCGAGATGAAAAACATGCTCTCGCACGAGGAAGACCAGATGCCGGCGGTGCTCAAGATTGTGTCCGGCGCAGGTGGTACGGAAGCACAAGATTGGGCTGAGCAACTGATGCGAATGTACCAGCGTTACTGCGAGAAGCACGACTACAAAGTGACCATCGAGAACTTGCAGGAAGGGGATGAAGCGGGTATCAAGACCGTAACGTTCAATATCGAGGGCGACATGGCGTACGGCTACCTCAAATCCGAGAACGGTGTCCATCGTCTGGTGCGCGTAAGTCCCTACAACGCACAAGGCAAGCGCATGACATCGTTTGCATCGGTGTTCGTTGTGCCGTTGATCGATGATACGATCGAAGTGGAGGTGAATCCCGCAGGTATCAGTTGGGATACCTTCCGTTCGTCCGGAGCCGGAGGACAGAACGTCAATAAGGTGGAATCCGGTGTACGTCTGCATTATAAGTTCGTCAACCCGCTCACCGGTCAACCGGACGAGATCGTCATCGAGAACACCGAGACACGTGACCAGCCGAAGAACCGCGAGAATGCCTTGCGGCATTTGCGCTCGCAGTTGTATGAACTGGAACTCGAGAAACGTCGTCAGGCGCAGGCGAAAGTCGAAGCGGGCAAGAAGAAGATCGAATGGGGTTCACAGATACGTTCGTACGTGTTTGACGACCGCCGCGTCAAAGACCACCGTACCAACTACCAGACCTCGAACGTCAACGCAGTCATGGACGGCGATATCGATGCGTTCATCAAAGCATACCTCATGGAATTCCCCGATTAATGGCAGCAGAGGGTATCTATAAGGACAGAGGGTCGAAGTTCTTGGGTTTTGCAGAACCGATCAAGGACGAGGATGAGGCCAAAGGACGCATAGCGTGGTACAAAAAGAAATACCACGATGCACGGCACGTATGCTACGCTTATCGCTTAGGACCAAACCTCTGGCGCACCAAAGATGACGGTGAACCACACGGTACGGCAGGTGCTCCCATACTCCGCTCCATCGATGCACGAAATCTGGACAATATCTTAGTGGTGGTCGTTCGTTATTTCGGCGGCACATTACTCGGGACAGGCGGACTGATGGTCGCCTATCGCGAGGCTTCTAAAGCAGCATTAGAGAACTATGGATAAATTCAAAGACATACGGGCTTATCGCGTAGGATGGTTGCTGACCATCTGCGATTTTCTGATCAATTTTCCGGCATTGTGGATTCTCGCCAAGCGCACCACCAAGGGCATTAAGTTGGACTACTTGGGTGACCGCAAGCAGATCGAACAGGATATCCAACACGGCGCGTTTTTCATGACCAACCACCGCGATATCGTGATGGACTCGGCATGGTTGTCACTATTGCTGCGCTGCCGTTATTTCATTCGTCCGTTCATCGGTATCGGTAACAATCTGTTTGCCTATAAATGGATCGAATTGTTCGTGCGCTTCAACCGTTGTTTTGTAGTCAAGCGCGGTGCAGGTGCCCACGCACAATTGGAGAACGCGAAGGTTCTAAGTGCATATATCGGTCATCTGCGTCAGCAGGGCAAGTCCATATGGTTAGCGCAACGCGAAGGACGCGCCAAGGACAGCAACGACACCACCCAACCGGCTGTACTGCATATGCTGACCATCGATTTTGAGCAGCAACATCGTCCCGTGGAGGAGTTCTTTGACTATGTCAAAACGCTTAATATATGTCCCGTGAGCATCTCGTATGAGTACGACCCCTGCGATTATCTGAAAGCACGTGAGATGCAACTCAAGCGCGACAACCCCAGATGGCGCAAACGTGCGAAAGATGATGTTGAGTCTATGCGTACGGGTATCGAGGGATGGAAAGGACGCGTGGTGTACCGCCTAACACCGAGCATCAACCACGACATCGATCGTATGTTAGATCAATTCCCGCAGTACAAAGGACTGCCGATCAAAGACCAGATCGAGCATCTGTGCTTTATCATCGATCAACACATCTTCCAAGGCTACGAGATCTTCGAGCGTGGCACAGATTTTGAAGACTATTTGCAGAGTCGTTTGGCGAAGATCGACATCCCGAATAAAGATGAGAAATTTTTAAGTGAACGGATTCACGAAATGTATGAGAATCCGGTTTTAAACCATCAAAAGAGTTTAGAAAAATGAAAAGAGCAATATTTCCGGGGTCGTTTGACCCGTTTACCGTAGGCCACTACGACATTGTGAAGCGTGGCCTGGAGTTATTTGATGAGATTATTATCGGCATCGGCCGTAACAGTACCAAACGTGAGACCTTCCCCATCCGCGAGCGCGAAGAGGCAATCAAGAAGATTTTCGCTGACGAACCGCGTGTGAAGGTAGCTATCTACGACTGTCTGACGGTGGATTTTGCCAAAGAACAAGAGGCGCAGTTCATCCTGCGTGGCATGCGTTGTATCGGTGATTTCGAGTACGAGCGTAACATGGCCGAGGCGAACAAGCAGATGGCAGGCATCGAGACCGTCATCCTTTATACCCGTCCCGAGTACGCACATATTTCTTCGACCTTAGTACGTGACCTGTACGCGTATGGTAAAGACGTTAGCAGCTATGTTCCGAACACGCTTCGTTAATATCGTTCTTCTTTGCTCCTTGTTCCTTGTTCCGGTCAGGGCGCAGCAACCCACAACCCGCGCCGCGGAGGTGATCGACATCTTCGCGGACGTGATGCGGCAGGTCGATGTCAACTACGTGGACACGCTCAACTACGAGGTACTGACCGAAGCGGCTATCAGTGCGATGCTACGTAAGATCGACCCGTACACCGTCTATTACTCCAAAAAGCAGGATAAGGATCTGCGTATGCTCACGCAAGGTAAGTACGGTGGCATCGGTTCTATCATCCAGCAGCGCGACGGGTGGACATACGCGGTCAACCCATACGAAGGCAAACCTGCTCAACTCGCCGGTATCCTTGCTGGCGACAAGATCCTGTCGGTGGACGGCAAGAAGACCAAAGGTATGACGGTCAGCGAAGTGAGCAATAACCTGCGTGGCGAACCGGGTACGACAGTCGTGTTGGAGATCGAGCGCGAGGGTGTGGAGAAACCGTTTAAGGTGTCCATCGTGCGCGAGGACATTCACTTGGAGCCGGTTAGTTATTCTACTACGTTTGTTGCAGACAGCCTTCCCTACCCGATCGGTTATATCGCTTTCAACGAGTTCACCGAGGGCTCGGCGCTGGCGTTCACCAATGCGCTGGACGAGCTCTATTACAACCAAGGAGCGCGGGCACTCGTGATGGACTTGCGGGGTAACGGCGGAGGTATCGTCGAAGAGGCGTTGCAGATTGTCAACTTGTTTGTCGATCGGGATACAAAGGTCGTTGAGACCCGCGGTAAGATAGCGCGCAGTAACAATGTCTATAAGACCCGTAACAACCCGCGTTACAAAGACCTTCCGTTGGTGATCCTGGTGGATAAGAACTCCGCTTCAGCGAGTGAGATCGTGTCGGGCGCGCTGAAAGACTTAGGTCGCGCGACGCTCATCGGTCAGAAGACGTTCGGTAAGGGTCTAGTGCAGAACGTACGGCCGGTGGCACATGGCGGACACGTAAAGGTGACGACCAGCAAGTACTACCTGCCTTCCGACAGTTGTATCCAGGGCGTGGGTATTATGCCGGACATCGTGATGGACGACAGCGCGAAAGTGGATATCTGCTACACGCTGTACATCAACCACTATTTCTTTGACTACGCCACCCGTTACCATCGTCTGCATGACAGCATCGCTGCCCTGCCGGACTTTACCGTGACGGACGAGATGATCGCTGATTTCTGTGCTTTCCTGGATGAGCGGAAGTTCAAATACGAGACGGAGACCTCGAAGTTCTTCGCCGATATGATCAAGATGGCCAAGCACGAAGACCTCGACTCAGCCACGATCGCGCAGTTGGAGGCTTTGGAACCTGTGTTGACACCGGATTTCCGCGAGGCTATCACACGCAACAAAGAGGAAGTGCAACATTTCTTAGGCGCCGAGATTGTGCTGCGGTATTACTACCAGAAAGGTCAAGCCGCCTATAACCTGCGGTTTGATAAAGAACTCAAACGAGCACTCAAAGAGATAAAAAAATAGCGCACGCAGCGCTATTTTTTTTAATGCATATACGGTTTGAGTTTCTTCTGGGCAAGGAACAACATCCAATCGGGTGTGTGCTTGAGCAACGGTGTAGAAAGCCAGTTGATGAAACCCGGAGTATCGGCTTTCTTGCCTTTGAATAGTTTCTTCAATGCCCGCTTCACCAGTTTCTCCGGCGGAATAGAAACGGTCAGAGCCACGGCGAGCTTACGCAGGTTGGGTGCCAAACCAAATAGTCCCGTATCTACGGCACCCGGTGCCATCACCGTGATATGTACGTTATAGGGCTTGAGTTCGTACCACAACGACTTGGAGAGATTATAGATGAAGGCCTTGGAGGCATTGTAGGTCTGGATACCCGGCATCGCCATCCAAGCTGACATGCTACTCATATTTAATATATACCCGCGCCTGCGCGCACACATGTCGGCGGCAAAGAGCCGCGTGAGCTTAGCCACGGTCATCACATGCAACTGCAGCATCAACTCGATACGCTTCATCGAGGTCTCGCAGTAAGGATTGAAGAAGAAGACGCCGGCGTTGTTGATGAGGATGTCGACCTCATAGCCTTCTTTCTTGCACCACTCATACAGGTTCTCCGCCGCGTCGCTCAGACTGAGGTCTGCAAAATGTGCTACGGTCTTGACGTTGTATTTCCGAGCGAGGTCATTGGCTACCTCGTCGAGTTCCTTCTGCTGGTTACTGACCAACAGCAAATCGCAGTGATAGTCCCGCGCGAGTTGGGTGGCGTACTGCAGACCGATACCGCTACTTGCGCCCGTTACTAATGCTAGCATCTTTCTCTAATTTGACGATTTCACGCTGGATATTATTCGGTATCTGCTCGCCGTCGCGTTCTACGCACTCGTGGCATTTCATCTGCTTGCTGTACATACGCCCTACGCAGTAGTTGGAGCGCTTACAACCGGCATTGTAATGTGCGTTTTCCTGCACATGTTTGACGAAGTCCGGATCCTTGATAAGCACGTGGGCTATCTGGAAGAGCTCGAAGCCTTCGTCCATGATCTGCTGGCAGTTGTCACCGCTCTGTACACCACCCACATAGATCAGCGGGATATCAATGTCCTTGAGTTGCTCCTGGAAATACTTAGCTTTATCCATGAAGTACAGTTCCTTAAACGGCACGGTCGGCGTCATGATAGCGCCTACGTACGGTATATGAAGGGCCGCTTTGAGCCACCAGAGTGTTTTCATCGGCATGTAATGCGCGAGCGTTTTGATCGGCATAGCTCCGCCGAGGATGGTCATCGGGCTACGGCTTACTGTTCCGCCGGAGAGCACGATGCCATGTACTTTGTGCTTGGCGATCTCGCGCGCTACTTGCAGTCCTTCTTCGATCGACACGCCCTGCCAGCAATCGTCCCACATGTTCGTCTTGACCACTACGGCCATGTCGTCCTTGGCATGCACCATCACCTCGTCGAGCACCTCGTTCATGAAGCGTACACGGTTCTCAAAAGAGCCTCCGTATTCATCGTGACGATGGTTGGTACGACGCGCAATAAACTGCGAGATGAGGTACGCATGACCGGCATGAATCTCCACGCAGTCAAATCCGCACTCACGGGCGAAATCCACGGCCTCACCGAAATGCTTCACGATAGTCTTGATTTCCGACACTTTGAGGCGACGATGAATCGTCGGGCTGTAGAGATTGAACCACGTGTCGGCACTCACAGGAATACAATGACAGGTGGACATATGCGTCATGTTGCCGCAATGCCCCAACTGAATAGATGCTTTCGCGCCCTCTTTATGGATGGCGTCGGTCATCTTCTTCATATCAGGAATGATCTCCGGGCGGACATAGAGTTGTCCGTCAAAAGAGACACCGCTCAGATCGACTGCACAATAGGCCACAGTGGTCATTCCTACGCCACCATGCGCCACAGACACGTGATAGTCTTGCAACTCTTTAGTGGGCGCATTTGCACGCGCCATATTCTCAAAAGCAGCGCTGCGGATAATACGATTCCGCAGCGTGATAGGTCCTAATTGGAAAGGAGTAAATAATTTATTCGTCATTAATAAATAAACGGTATTATTCGTTTCAGTTTTTTGCGATCGAACTCATCAGGAAACTCCTGCTCGTATTTGAGGTAGATCGAGTGCGCACGCGGCACGAGGTTGCAGCAACTGAACCAGAAGAACAGCAGTCCTGCCAGCGACCAGGTAAGGATAGCAAAACCGAGCCACTCGGTGATCTCACCTAAATAGTTCGCACTCGTCACGTAGCGGTACAGACCTTTCTTGGGCAAGTAATGCTTCGTATCGCCCGGTTGACGCAAGTGACGAATCACATGATCCGAGTGCATGTTGATGATCCAACCCGTGAAGAAAATAACCGTACCGATGATGAACTGCGGACTCGTTATCCACGACGAGGTATAGAGATCCGGATAGTACTGCGGCGCAAGATGGAAGAGCCAGTAACCCTGAATATATCCGTTAATGAGGTTCCAGATAACCGACAGCATCATGATCACCACCGGCATCTTGCCGTTACCCTTCAGCATCAGCGGGAAGATGAACGAGCGCTGGAAATAATGGAACTCAAAGAACAGGAAAAACAACCAGTACGGCACATTCTTTGTCACGCCTCCGTAGAGCGGGAAGGACTTGAAGTAGAGGTACAGCATCACGAAGAACACCGGACACTCCATCAGCAACCATCCTACTTTGTTGTTCATCGACGGTCCCCATTTCTCAGAACGCATCTTACCATAACCGGCATCCACGAAATACAGGGAAACGAACACGACTAAACCCACCAAAAACATGATGTACAGCAAGTCGTAAAAGAAATCAATAGAGTAAATGTTTTCTATCGGCATAATTGTTTGTTATTAAATTTCGCACCAAAATAGTGTGCAAATTTACGAATAAATATTCGTATATGCAAGAAATCTTAAGAATCGGAAACTTTTTCATGCTTTTGGCACACAAATAATCCGAAAATGATTAAACCCATACCTATCCATTTGGCGAGCGGCAGATGTTCGCTGAAGAATAGAAACATCCATAAGGCCGTAAACGCAGGACGGATATTGTTGAACGCATTCGCTTGCGTCACGCCGATCTGGCGCAGGGCATAACAGAAGAGGATAAACGCGATCACACTGGCAAAAACCGTCAGGTAGCCTACGCACCAGAGGGCGGTTACAAATTGTCCATTATCCAATGTCCATTGGGCATTGTCAAAGACCTGCGGGCCTTCCTTCACAAACCAGATCGGGATAAAGAAACAGAGGCTCACCAGTTGGGTGTAGAACACGAACGAGAGCGAGCTATACTTCAGTGGCGCTTTGCGCATCATGATCGAGTCGATGACGGCGGCCGAGACGGCAGCGAAAGCCAAAGGAATACCCCAATAACTACCGATGGAGTAGTTCGTGCTCCCCGCGAGCGTGAGGGCAAAGACACCAGCCGTCGAGATCAGGATACCAAGGATGTTGTATTTCGTCACCCGTTCCCGCAACAACACCGCTGCAAAGATCGGGCTGAGTAGCGGACTCGTGGATAACAAAGTCTCCGCGATAGTCGGACTATTGAGAGCATCGTAGGCATAGGTCTCGAGCAGATAATAGAGGAAAGGCTGACAGAAACCCGCAATGAGAAACAACGGCAGGTCTTTGAGTTCCATTTTCTGCAGACAGAAAAGCGAGTGTTTGCGGCGCACCAGACCGATAATGAGCATCAGGAGCACCGAAGGCACAAAACGCATCACAATCATCGTGAACGGCGGTAAGACGGCCAACGCGTGCTTGATAGCGATGCCGCTCACCGACCAGATGATCATCGACACCAAAAGAGCTATTATAGGGAGAGGTTTCTTCATTTTAAAATCTCGGGAGGTAAACTTGTTTTGCCGACCGAAAAGCGTAGAACAATACGTAGCACTCTACGAAGGCTGTGCCTGAAGTCGTGCGAGTATTAGAGCGAGCTAGGCCACGTATTGTGTTCTATTCCCGCTAACCGGCATATGGTTGCATGTGTTTCGTTCAATAATCGTTCGGTCTCCGCCGCCCTCGGTTGAGTCGTATCCGGGAAGATAGGTGCCCCCATGATGACCTGCGTCAGAGGTTCGTTTTTAGAACCCAACAAACGCCATATACCCGTTCGCTCACGATAGGTGACGGCGAAGGGAATAATGGGTTTGTTATACTTGTACGCCATCGTGAAAGCGCCCTTCTGAAAAGGCCTCAGCGGTTTGTACCAATCCCAGCGTTTGGCCTCGGGGAAGATATGAAACCAATACCCGCGGCGGTCGAATTCATCAAAGGCAGCATTGAACGCTTTCATCGCACTCAAGCCTGCCTCCGGAGCAGGGATAGGAATGCCGCCAACCATGCAGAGGAACACCTGATCCTTGGTGCGGAAGTTCGGCGCGAACATGGGAATACGCAGATGATGCGAAGCATGTATCGAGCTCAACACCGACGCGCAGTCATGGCGGTAACAATGATTCGCAATCGTGATAGCTCCGTGACTCAGATCGTATTTGCGCAGTCTGCGGCGCAGCGTCCATGAGCAACGCGACCATTTCTTGTCGCCTTCCATCTTCCAGCGCAAACCGTATTTCAGGCGCAGAATAAGCCCTAACAGACGTAACACCACATGACAGCCGCACCAGATAAGAAGACGTCTGCTCAAACGATCGTCCACATAGGGATAAGTAGCATCTACTGCAGGAAAATCGCGATCATAAACGGGCTTGTATAACCCCTCATACGGATCGTCTTCCGGATAGTCGATCGTCACCGGCGGCACATACGTGCCCTCCGTCACTTTCAGATCAATGTATCGTTTATTCACCATGAAATCAAAAATCTCCAATCTTCAATCTACAATCATAAATCGAGCACCGACAGCGCGAGCCGACTCTCCGTCTTTATCGTTCCGGTCTCCCACAAAGAGCGTGGTCGCGGGTTTGGCACCTAATAGCTCCATCACTCTCCGCGCACAGGGCTCGGAGGGCTTGAGCGCACCTAACTCCGGTGCAGCCACCATCAGGTCAAACAGCGACGGATCGATGCCGAGTGCCTCGAGTTTCTCGATCACACAGCCGTAGTCCGAATAGATAGCCAACTGCAGTCCTTGCGCTTTCGCCTCTTCTACCAGCGCCATCACTTCGGGTCGCGGGGTATGATAACGGCGAATAAGCCGAATCATCGTCGGCATATACACGGTGTGATACCAGGTAGCAGCCATGCTTCTCGTCCACCAGTGTCCGCGGGACATATGCCGGAAGAAAGCAGCAAAAAACTCCTCTTGGGAGGCGTATTGCACATAGTGCATGTTCTTACGTGCAAGTCGTTCGGCGGCTAAGAGCGGCAGGCACCACCATAGGCGGCGCACCATGCGTCTTGCCAACCCCGTCTTGTCATACAGCGTCCCGTCTAGATCGAGTACGACGGTTTGTACGCCGTTCAGTACGCTTTTGGGCGCGTTCTTTTTGTCGGTCATCTATCTTATTGGCTCTGTTAATAATGTTCTCACTAAACTTATCGAAGCGCGACTCCCAGCGCTGCAACATATTGAATTTGGTACGGCGTTTCTCATCCTGCATCAGCAGGTTGAACTTAAACTGTCCGTCCCTAAATCCGTCCTTCAGACACGCCGCCTTAAAACGCGCGTACGCGTTACTCAATAATATATGCGTCTCGGGCTCGTGCAGACGGAACGACTGCCGTTTGGATTCGTACTCGAGGTTGATATGCTGCAGCTTTTCGTCCACCACTTTGGTAAACGCTTCCGCCTGTTCCTGACGAATCTTCTCGTCCGCGAACTCGTAGTAGAAATGATACTTCGACTCCTCCACATCGGCAAAGCCCACAAAGAACTTGGTCTTTATACCCGTCTCTTCCTCTGCCTGATGCACGGCGTCCATGAACTGCGGTTCATATAGTTTCTCGCCCGTCATGGACACGATGCCGTTCACTTTCGATACCATATGTACGGTCGGGGTCTCTTTGTACTTACCGCCCACCTCCACAAGGTCGTTCATGTTATACCTAAACAAGCCCGAATAGGTGGTCACGTACGCGCAGTAACGCTTGCCGAACTCCAGTTCATCGATCTGACGGAAATGCTTGCGGGGACTATCCAACTCGGACTCCTCCACGAACTCGTAGTAATGGAACTGCGGGAAGAGCACCGACTCGTTCGTGTCGTCCAGCGAGAAACCGAAACGGCACTCGGTGGCAATATAACCCAACTCCTGATAATAGGTCTTGTTCCAATCGAACTGATCCATGAATTTCTCCATGTAGATCTTGGTGTTACCGCATTTCCACGTACTGAAATACTGCAACCACGGCCAGAAATCCCGCGGGTACAGATGCCCCTTCTCCGCTAATATCTTGCGTAACTCAGCCGCCCGTTCGGGTCTCGGAGACATATACGCGTCCAGTTCGGAGCGGATCTCATAAGGAATCTCGAAATCCTCGCAGATGGTACCTTTCTCGATGTCGGTGATCATCTCCTCGATGTTCTCGTTCATCACGCGCAGCAACTCGAGGATGGTCGAGGGATTAGCGGTCGCCCACAGGGTCACGTCGCGGTGTTGAAGCGCCAAACGCATCAGCACGTAGTTACGCGCTGTGTAGTCGGGGATCGACATAACGGCTGCGGGGCTTGTGTAGTGCTTCTTGATGATCGCCGGGATATCGCGCACGAGCACACCGCTCACCGCGCCGAACAGCGTGCCGTCCGGTGCGTAGCCTTCGCATTCCTTACCGACGGTCGTGAAGATATGTCCGCCGAAAATACGACTGCGGTGCTTGACGAAGTTCCACGTCCATATATGACTCATCTTGCCATACACGTCTTTGAGGTACTTATGCGTCATCGGGATCCACTTCGGCTCCGAGGTTGTACCCGAGGTGGTGGCGTACATGTCCGGCTTGCCGGGGAAAAGGACATCTTCCTCGCCATGCTTATGCCGCTCTACGTACGGGCGCAGCGTCTCGAAACTGTTGTTCACCGGCACATACAGACGGTAGAGCCGGAAGAGGTCTTCCGCCGTCGTGGCACTCAAGATACGATCGAAATGATGCTCGCGGCCATAGACCGTGTCGCGCGAGATTGTAAGGATGTCACGGAGCGTCTTCTCGGCGATGTGACGGGGTTTGCGACTCCAGAAACGCAAACGCAGCGTCTGAGAACCACCCACTAACAGCAACATCAAATTGATGAGCCACGGGTACGGCAACGCCTTTCCTTCTTGATCCAAATACGGTTTGTTATTCTTTGCCATAACAACACAATTTGGGCACAAAGGTACGATATTTTTTGCACATATGCAAATATATGCGGGACTTTTTTGAGAAAAATGCGGCAATGCTTGCAAATTTAAAAAATTTGTAGTAAATTTGCATCCAAATTTGGATTGTATGAACTTTACGCATTTACATGTGCACTCGCACTACTCGCTGCTGGACGGTTTGTCGAAAGTGGAAGAGATAGTGGATAAATGTATCGACTCCGGCATGAACGCCGTGGCGCTGACCGACCATGGAAACATGTACGGCATCAAAGACCTGCTGGACTACTGCAAGAAGAAAGAAGGCTTCAAGCCCATCGTGGGTACGGAGGCCTACTGTGCCCGTCGCGGACGTCACTCGATGACGGACGACAAGGCCGTCAACGGCGAGGGACGTACCTACTCCATCGACCGCTCGGGTTGGCACCTTATTCTGCTGGCGAAGAACATGGAGGGCTATCATAACCTCTGCCGCCTCGTGTCGCATGGTTACATGTCCGATGCGTTCTATCACACCCCGCGTATCGATAAAGAGCTGCTGGAACGCTGGCACGAAGGCATCATCTGCTGCTCGGCTTGTCTGGGTGGTGAGTTGCCGCAGAAGATCCTCGAGGGCATCGCCAAGGGAGGAGATTTTACTGAAGCGGAAGAAACGGTGAAATGGTTCAAGAACCTCTTCGGCGAGGACTATTATATCGAGCTGCAGCGCCACGAGACACAGAAGCCGGGCGCCGATGTAGAGGTCTATGAACGGCAGAAACAGGTCAACCCGATTTTAATTGAATTAGCCAAGAAATACGGCATCAAGGTTATCGCAACAAACGATGCGCACTTTGTGAACGAAGAGGATGCGGAAGCGCACGACCGGTTGATCTGTC
This sequence comes from uncultured Bacteroidales bacterium, assembly GCA_946187555.1. Lineage (GTDB taxonomy): Bacteria > Bacteroidota > Bacteroidia > Bacteroidales > Paludibacteraceae > Colicola. The sequence continues at coordinate 16,079 of CAMHQP010000006.1, read as the reverse complement.
TGAGCACGAACCACTTCGTGAACGACGTCAACCGAATGCACTATACGAAGCAGGAGTGGATCAAGACGCCGGAAGAGATGGCGGAGATCTTTGCCGATATCCCGGAGGCATTGGCGAACACGCAGGAGATCGTGGATAAGGTGGAGGTGTATGACATCGACCATGGACCGATCATGCCGAAGTTCGACATCCCGGCTTCGTTCGGTAAAGAAGAAGACTACCCCGACCGTCTGGCGTTCGAAAGTGCGTACCTGCGCTACCTGACGATGGAGGGTGCGAAACAGCGCTACGGCGAGGAGCGTCTAGCAACGGACGACGAGCTGAAAGAGCGTATCGAGTTCGAGCTCAACACCATCATCTCGATGGGTTTCCCGGGCTACTTCCTGATCGTGATGGACTTCATCCGTGCGGCGCGTGAGGAACTCGATGTGTCCGTTGGACCCGGTCGTGGTAGTGCGGCAGGATCGGTGGTGGCTTACTGTCTGAAGATCACGGATCTGGATCCGCTCAAGTACGACTTGCTGTTCGAGCGTTTCTTGAATCCCGACCGTATTTCGCTCCCTGATATCGATACCGACTTCGAGGATTGCGGTCGCGGCAAAGTGCTGGACTACGTGAGCCGTAAGTACGGCGAGACGCATGTGGCGCATATCGTGACCTACGGCAAGATGGCAACCAAGTCGGCGCTTGCGGATGTAGGGCGTGTGCAGCAAGTACCGTTGGCGTTCGTGAACGAGTTGAAGAGTTACGTGCCTGATCGCGATTTCCCGGATAGCGTATTGAAAGACCTGCCCAAAGACGCCAAGCGTCCGAAGGTGAACCTCAAGAACTGCTATAAGTACATCGAGGAGTTGAAGCGCGAATATGAGACGGGTGATCCGAACACACGCTCGATGCTCGAGTACGCGGCGCGCTTGGAGGGCACTATCCGGCAAGTGGGTGTCCACGCCTGCGGCGTGATTATCGGTGCAGACGACCTGACGAACTTCGCACCGCTGTCTTCGGTGGAGGATAAGAACAGCAAGAAGCGTGTGCTGGTGACGGAATACGACGGGCATGTAGTGGAGAGTGTGGGTCTGATCAAGATGGACTTCTTGGGACTCATCACGCTGACGATTATCAAGGAGTGTCTGCGTAACATCAAGAAAGCACACGGCATCGATATCGACATCGATCATATACCTATCGACGACGAGTTGACGTACAAGCTCTTCCAGGAAGGAAGGACAGTAGCGGTGTTCCAGTTCGAGTCGGCGGGTATGCAGAAATACCTGCGTGAGTTGAAGCCCACCGTCATTGGTGACCTCATAGCTATGAACGCCCTCTACCGACCGGGTCCGATGGATTATATCCCGCAGTTCATCAAGCGTAAGCAAGGACTCGAAGAGGTGACGTACGACATCCCCGTGATGGAGAAATACCTCAAGGACACCTACGGTGTGACGGTTTATCAGGAGCAGGTCATGCTGCTGAGCCGACTGCTGGCTAACTTCACCCGCGGCGAGAGCGACAAGCTCCGTAAAGCCATGGGAAAGAAGCAGATGGCGGTATTGGCATCGCTCAAGGACAAGTTCATGGACGGCGGTAAAGCCAACGGACATGACGAGAAAACGCTCAATAAGATCTGGGCAGACTGGGAAAAATTCGCATCATACGCTTTCAATAAATCGCACGCAGCCTGCTACTCGTGGGTAGCGTACCAGACAGGTTATCTCAAAGCGCATTACCCGGCAGAATTCATGGCGGCGAACCTCACCGTCCATAAGGACGATATCAAAGAGGTGACGAAGTTGATGGACGAATGCAAAGCGCTCGGCCTTAGCGTCTTAGAGCCGGACGTGAACGAATCGGAGTTGACCTTCACGGTCAACAAAGAGGGTGCGATACGTTTCGGTCTGGGTGGTATCAAGGGTGTCGGCGAAGGAGCAGCGGATGCCATCATCACCGAGCGCGAGAAGAATGGTAAGTACAAAGATATATACGATTTCTTGGAGCGCGTCAACCTGCAGAGTTGTAACCGCAAGACGATTGAGAACCTCGCACAAGCGGGTGCTTTCGAGTGCTTCAAAGACCTGTATCGCGAGCAGTTCTTCGGCGTAGATGAAAGCGGTCAGTCGGGTCTCGATCTGCTAATGAACTACGGTCAGAAATGGCAGGCCGACCAAGCAAGCAACACCAATTCGCTCTTCTCGGATTTCGATATCGCTATCGAGATCAAACATCCGGACTTACCGCAAGTGCCGCGCTGGAACACGATCGAGCGGCTCAACAAAGAGAAAGATCTGATTGGTATCTACCTGTCGGCTCACCCGCTGGACGAGTATGAGTACGAGGTACGTGAGTTATGCAACGTGACGGCGAATGAGTTGACGCAGTTTGAGTTATGGCGCAGACCCGACGTCCGCAAGGACGCGGAGGTTCGTATCAAACAGGAGTTGGCCGCCGAGCCGGACGAAGCGAAGATCATCCCGTCCGAATTCCTAAGCAAGCATAAGAACCAGGCCTGTCTCATCGGCGGTATCATCACGTCGGCGGAGCAGCGCATCAGTCAAAAAGGCAACCCCTACGGCCGCTATGTCATCACCGACTACACGGGTACATACGAGTTCGCGCTCTTTGGTAACGCCTACAGCCAGTTCGCTCATATGATGCTCAAAGACCTGTACGTGCTTGTCACGGGTGTGGTACAGCAGAAAGGTGCCGGACAGAAATGGTTCCGTGAAGCACCGGACGAGTCGGCGGAGTTTGAGTTCGTCGTGCAGAGTGTGACCATGCTCAACGAGGTGCAAGACAAGCGCACCGAGGGTATCAATATACGTCTCAATCTGGATCAGGTCAATAACGAACTGATCGACGAACTGGCGGATGAGATCAAGGCCAACCGCGGTAACGGACGACTGCATGTATCGATCTTCAACCCCATCAACCACCATCAGGTAGCGCTCACCAGCCGCTCCAACGCGATTCACGTCACGCCGAGGTTCTATAAATGGCTGGTGGACAAACGCACCGACGGCGTACTGGATTTTAACGCCATCACCAAACAATGAACATAGGCATCTACGGCGGCAGTTTCAACCCCGTGCATTTCGGGCATGTGGGCTTGGCGAAGTGGGTCATCGAGCATACCGACCTCGATGAAGTGTGGCTGCTCGTCAGCCCGAATAATCCCCTCAAACCCGCCGGTATACTCGCCCCCGAAGAGGAGCGCTTGGCGGCAGTAAGGGAAGCGATAAAAGACATCCCCGGACTGGTGGCTTCGGATTTTGAGTTTGGTCTTCCCCGCCCTTCTTACACGGCGAATACCCTGCGTGCACTACAAAAAGCCTATCCCGAGCACGAGTTTACCCTTCTTATCGGCGAAGACAACCTCGCTATCTTCGACCATTGGCGCGAGTATGAATATATTCTCGAAAACTTCCGGATTTTTGTTTATCCGCGCCACGGAAGTGAAACCTCTCGACCTGCTTGCATACAAAAAGCCAGGAACATTACATTCCTGGCTGATGCACCGTATTTCGATGTGTCTTCTACACAAATACGGGAGAAGGCGATTAGAAATTAATACCTACCTTTGCGCATACATTGAGCGTGAATAATGCATCTCCTGAACCGGCTATACTACCAAAGAATTGGTCAGAACCGACGGCGAGGTTGACGTGCTTACCGAACTCGAGTCCGAGGAAGGCAGCATAGTACATACCTCCCATGAACTCGCTATGCCAGCTGCTCATGGATTTCCATTCCGATGCGCCCAGGAAGGCACCGAGGCGGAAGTCAAAGAACGGAGCAACTTTAGTCTTAGACCAGTAGAAGCGGTTGTGCCAATAGATCGGTATAAACCATTCACGATAATATTTATCCAGCATCGTGTTCAAACCCACACCGAAACCTTCGAAGATATGCGGGTTTTTCATGCGCCATAAATAGCTGTTGTTGATCAGGAATCCGTGCGAGATCTCCGCCTCTCCGGTGATGGGGAAGAACAGGTTATAACCTGCTTCGATGGAGGTATAGAACGGATTGCGCAGATAACCTGCTTTCTTGGGCTTCGCCGGTACTTCGGGAGCAGGCGTGATAGCCTTCGTTACGTTGCCTACGGCAGGAGTCACGGCAGGCGCCGATTGGTAACCACCACCGATATAGATCGTGTTGTAGTTAGCCGGTTGGGGATCAATGCCGTTGAGGATACGCAGGTCTTCTTCGGTAGCCGTACGGAAATTGCGATAACGAGCCGGATAGCCGTAGATCTCCATACGCAGCAGTTGCTTCGAGGACTGCGCTTTGACCACGAGGTTCTCGCGCGGTTGGATGATGACGTCCGCATTAGCTTTCTCCATCATCGCACCGATCAGCAATTCGCGCATGGCCGCTTTGGTCGTGATCGACTTGGCGGTATTCGTCCAAGTCGTATCCTTACGCACATAAACGGTATCCACTACGAGATCCGCTACCGTCGGCATCTGCTGGATGTCCGTCTCGATCACAAACGACCGAGCAGTACGGTTCGTCGTAGTTACGCTGGGGATGCTACAAGAAGACATACCCGCCAGGATAACCAGTGCTATGAATATGCGAATATGTTTCATACTACATTATTTTTGAACCTCGTTAATGATCTCACCACCGTTGATAACGATCTGCGGTGCGTTTACAGCTTTCGCTTTGTCTATCAGATACTGAGTTTGCTCTTCGAACGAGATAGTGCGGAAATTACGATGTTTTGCCGGATAACCGCTTACCGTAATGCTCTCCAGACGACCGTTGCGATAGTCCATCTTGAACATCGGGTTAACCAATACGTCTGCATTGCTCTTCTCCAGCAATTCGCCGATAGCGTTCTCTTTGTACTGCGCCTCCGAAACGATAATACTGGGGTCTTGCGGAATAGCAATCGTCAGCTTAACACGTTGGTCGGAAACGTCCAGATCAGCCGTTGTCCAAGAACTCCAGGTCTCTACCGGCATCTCTTGCGAACGAGCCGTACGGGTCGAATACACTGTGGACGGAGCCTTACATGCAGATAAGCACAAACCTACTGCAACGAAAGTGAATAAAATGGATTTTTTCATAAATAAATGTGATTTAAAATGGCACCTACTCTGTTTCAGGATTTTCGGTTTCCTCCTATATTGTATTTATTGCCTCCCCTACGAGGTAATTGCTTCCTCCGATAAAGATGGCATCTTCGGCTTTAGCCTTGGCCTTGGCATAGGCGAACGCCTCTTGCGGGTCGTCGATAGCGATGCCTTCCTTCCCCCAGAGCGCGAGCATCTCTTGTGCCCTACGTGCGCGTTGCGTGTTCGGGCGCGTGAAGATATAATGATACCGCTCGCCCGCAGGCATGAGTTGCATGACGACCTCGGTGTCTTTGTCGTTCACCATGCCGAAGACGATGTATATATGCGGGTTGGGCAGTTCCTTCAGTTGCCGCGCGACGTACTGCAGTCCATGACTGTTATGCCCTGTGTCACAGATGACGAGCGGTTCTTTGCGTAGGATCTCCCAACGACCACGCAGTCCCGTCATCGTACAGACATGAGCGAAGCCTTCTCTGATTGCTGAATACTGAATACTGATTGCTCTTAATGCCACAAAGGCCGTCTGTAAGTTGTGCTCCTGGTAAATCCCCTTCAGCTCGCATTCGGGGGCTACTTTGAGTCGTGTGCGGCGCAGGTACTCACATTGGTCGGCAAACCAGATGTCCGAACCGCATTCCTGTGCTTTCGACAGGAACACATTGATGGTCTGCGGGTGGGATTCGCCGATGACTACCGGTACACCGGGTTTGATGATGCCTGCTTTCTCCTTCGCTATCTGTGTCAGCGTGTTGCCCAGAAACTCCGTGTGGTCGAGCCCGATGTTCGTGATAACCGACAAGATCGGCGTCAGTACATTTGTACTGTCGAGTCGTCCGCCGAGTCCCACTTCTACCACCGCTATATCGACCTTCTGTTGCACGAAATACCAGAAGCCGAGTGCCGTCATGGTCTCAAAAAAAGAAGGTTGTGTCGCATCCAGGAAGTCTTTGTGCTCGGTGACAAATGCCGCGACCGTCTCTTCGGGGATGGGAACACCGTTGATGCGGATGCGTTCGGTGAGGGAGACCAGATGGGGGCTGGTGAATAATCCCACTTTGCGTCCCGAAGCCTGCAAAGCCGCAGCGATGAGATGCGAGGTTGAACCCTTTCCGTTGGTACCTGCCACATGAATCGCCATCAAGTGCTCGTGGGGATTGCCTACATGCTCCATCAGTCGGAGTGTGTTCTCCAACCCGGGTTTGTATGCACTCGCACCAACCTGATGAAACGGCGGGCGGGCGTTGTACAAGTATTCTATGGCTTCGCTATAAGTCACTTTCCTTCTATGATTGCATCCAACTGCTCAAAAGCGTGGGTCAGGTCATCGTTCACGACTACCTTATCGAACTGCGGTTGAAAACTCATCTCAAATTCTGCCTTCGCAAGACGTTTCTCGATCATCTCGGGGCTGGTGTCACCACGTCCTTCGAGTCGACGGCGTAACTCATCAATGGAAGGCGGGCAGATGAAGATAGAGGTGGCTTTATCGCCGAGGATACGTTTGAGGTTCAGTCCACCTTTTACATCGACATCGAACAAGACCTGTCTTCCATCCGCTTCGATACGATCGATCTCCTCTTTGAGCGTACCGTAATAGAGGCCATCGTACACCTGCTCGAACTCGATGAAGTCATCGTTATCGATGCGTTTCTGGAATTCCTCCACGGAGATAAAATAGTACTCGCGGCCATGTACCTCCTCGCCGCGCGGCGCACGCGTTGTGCAGGACACAGAGAGTTCAAACAGATCCGGGTGCATGGTCAACAAGTGCTTGACCATCGTCGATTTACCACTGCCCGAAGGCGCACAAAAAATGTATATCATATGGGTTACGGGTTACAGGACATTAAGGACTTGTTCTTTTATTTGTTCGAGGATATCTTTCATTTTTACCACGATGATCTGCATCTCCGATTGGTTGGATTTGGAGCCGAGCGTATTGATCTCGCGTCCCATCTCTTGGGCGATGAAGCCGAGTTTCTTACCAACTCCTGTTCCGACTCCGTCCATGGTCTCATGGAAGTACTTGATGTGGTTCGTGAGTCGCACTTTCTCTTCGGTGATGTCAAGTTTCTCGAGGTAGTAGATCATCTCCTGCTCCAGACGATTGCGATCGGTCTGTGCCTGAGTTTCTGCACTCAGTTGGGCGAGGTTCGCCTCCAACCGTTCGCGGATCTTGGCGATGCGGCCTTTCTCGAAGGGTTCCACTTGTGCCAGCAGATCAGCTATGCCGTCGAGTTTCTCATTGAACATCGCCTGCAGTGCGGCTCCTTCCTGCGTACGGAACGCAATAAAACCATCGATGGCGGCATTGAGCAGCGCCTGAATCTGTTTCCATTCCTCGTCCGTCAGATCACCGGTCTCTTCCTGTTGCTTGAGTACATCCGGGAAACGCAGAATGGCCGCCATCACTTCGGCAGGCACCTCACCGAACTGCTCTTTATACTGCGATGCGTACGTGTGAACGGCTTGCCAGTTAATCGGACTTACATCATTGAGCGACTTTGTCGCGCTCATTTCATCATTTATCAATAATAAGTCCACTTTCCCCCGCTCCAAGCGCTGGTTGACGATGGTGCGGATATCCAGTTCTTTAGCTCGCAGACACGGTGCCAGACGAACGGACAAGTCCATCGATTTGGAGTTGAGCGAACGGATCTCGCAGATCATTTTATGATTTCGGAAAGTTATCTCGGCCTTTCCGTAGCCGGTCATGGATAAAATCATTTTCCTATACAGAATTTACTAAATATATTTGCCAATACCTCGCTGTTGGTGATCTGTCCGGTTACCTCACCAAGTGCGTTCAGACAATCGTTCAAGTCCATCGACAGCAGTTCACCGCTCAAGCCTTGTGTCAAGCCTTCCTGCACACGTTCGATAGCCTCGTGTGCCCGCGTCACCGCTTCGTAATGCCGCGCGTTACTCAGCATCACCGCCGAGGTCTGCATCGATGATTTGGCAATCCGCACCAACTCCTGTTTGAGCGGTTCGATGTCGTTATTCTTAGCGGAGATAGCGATTTTCGATTCCCGATTATCGATTGTCGAAAGGTCAATTTTATTGCGCACTTTGATTATCGTGCCCTTCATCATTTCATCATTGAGAAGCGAAGCTTCGCTCATTTCATCATTATCCACTAGGTGGATCACAATCTGTGCTTTCTCAGCCGCTTTGCGCGAGCGCTCGATACCCATGTTTTCTATGGTGTCGTTGGTCTCGCGCAGTCCTGCTGTATCGATGAGTCGGAAGAGAATACCGTCCAAGATGAGCGTGTCTTCCACCGTGTCACGGGTTGTGCCTTGTATATCACTCACGATGGCGCGTTGTTCACCGAGCAGCGCATTGAGCAGCGTCGATTTGCCTACATTCGGTGCGCCGATGATGGCTACGGGAATACCATTACGAATCGCATTACCTGTGCGGAAAGAAGCCATCAGAGCCGCGAGTTTGGTCTCTATCTCGGATGCCAAATCTTTCAGTTCGGTTCGGTCGGCGAACTCTAACTCTTCATGGTCAGCAAAGTCCAGTTCGAGCTCAATGAGTGAGGTAAAATGCAGTAGTCTTTCGCGCAGGGAGGCCAACTCTGTGGATACCGATCCCCGCAACTGGCTGAGCGCCAGATCTTTCTCTGCTTTCGACTGCGCAGCTATCAGATCCGCCACGGCTTCCGCCTGCGTCAAGTCCATCTTCCCGTTGAGGAATGCGCGCCGCGTGAACTCGCCGGGTTCAGCCGCCCTACACCCCGCATCGATGAGCCATTGGATGAGCGTCTGCTGGATATAGATACTCCCGTGGCAGGCTATCTCCACCGTATCCTCGCCCGTGAACGAATGCGGTGCACGGAAGACCGAGCACAAGACCTCGTCAAGGACTTCGCCGTTACGAACTATCTGCCCGTGGCGGACGGAATTAGCAGGCGTATCTGCCAACGGCGCACGTCCCTCAAAGAGCGTATCCACAAGGGCTATACTCGCTTCTCCGGAGACGCGGATAACCGCTATTCCACCTGTTCCGTACGCAGTCGATATTGCACAAATCGAATTCATCTCGCAGTTTTATTATATCTTGTTTAGAACGGATAACCTATGCCGAAGTTGATGCGAATGGCATCAAGGGCAGAGGGGATGTTATAATAGGACTTGATGGGTCGGCTCAAGTCGGGTTTACCTTCTTTGTCGTACTTGAAGGTCTGGTACGGTGCGTGGATACCGACGCCAATGTCGAGGCGTACAACAAGCCCGTCGATGTCCAGACGCAGACCTGCACCCGTTCCGAGAGCTATCTGCTTGGCGAACTCGGGATTATTGATGATACCGTCGTAGAGGGTCTCGGGTATCTCGAGGCGCGTGAGGTAGTCATCGTATCCGGCGACTTTGAAGAAATCGACGGTGGAGTACCAGTTCCATACATTGCCGGCATCCAGGAACGCCGCGCCATATAGTTTCCAAACGATCGGGAAGCGGAATTCAAAATTGGCCTCGAGCTTCACATCGCCGGAGTGGAAGAAGTTCTGGTTGTATTTCGCTGAATAAAAGTTACCGGGTCCATAAGCGTACGGCGACGAGGCACGAAGACTATTAGGGCCACCGGTATAGAAGGCCTCCGAGAGGGGCGAGAAATGCGAGTTACCAAGCGGGATGTTCGCGCCTGCAAAGAGTCGTGTAGCGATACAGATCTTGTCCGTAAAATTGAATTTATTACGCAGTTCGGCAGTAAGTTTGACGAACTGATTGAAGGTGATCTTACCGAGTGGTTTCTCTTTGGTATTCCAATTATAACCGAAGAGGCAATAGAGTGCGTTGATGAGGTTGCCGGACTCCTTGACGCCGAGATCCAAGAAAGTGTTGACCGCACGTTTGGAGCGGTAGTTATCATAGATAAAGTTATACCCGATAGACGGAATGAACTCATCACCGGCGATGACCTTGATCAGCTGCGGGTACTCGGCTGCTTTGTTGAGCAGACTATCCGTCTCGGCTTTCATCAGCACGACAGAGAGCGAGAAAGGCGTGAACGCGTGCGTGATATAAGAGGAGTTAGCCGAGCGGATGAAATAGGTGAATGAACCGCTGAGTTTATGTACGCCGTACCCGCCGGCGATGTTCTCATACTGGTAGCCGAGCATATACCGCGTGTCGCCTTGCGGGTTGTTATCTCCCGTCCAGTGGAGGTACGGGAAGACGAGCGAGGCGTTGAGGCCGAGTTTATACGTATCGGTCTTTCTCGGGTCACCCGGATGCCGGTTGCGCAGCGCCCAGTAGTACGCGCCGTTGCCTTTGAGCGTGAACGTCTCGCCCTTACCGAGCACGTTCCTGATGGTCGATTTGAGCGTCAGATCGGGTCCTATACTGTTATTCGAGCGGTAGGCTACACCCGCATCGGCTGATAGGCCGTAGGTGCGCGTGATCGTATCCCCTCGGAACAGTTGCTTGCGTCGCCAGTCTTTGGTGGCACGCACGGCGAGACCGGATTTGTATAGTTCACCCTCGAAGACATTGTTATAGTCGCGCTGCGAGTAGAGACGTAAGAGGATATTGCCGTCTTTGGTTAATTTATAATCGGCGGTGAAATTGGCAAACATACCGGTCGTTTTATTGACCTCCGGATTGTCCGTCAGAGACGTACCTAAGGTAAGGCGCAGCTTATCCTTGAAGAAGGACTTACTAATCGATATGTTCATATCGTTGGTCGTTCCGGCGTTGTGTTCGCTCTGACCGCTACTGAAGTCGATGTCCACCACCTTACCCATTTTCGAGTTCGCCAAGGCGGCATTGATACGGCTGTTTATGATGGAAGAGAGGGCATATCCGTCGCGTTGAGCCGCTACGTTACTCTCGCCTACGTACATACCGGTGGCGAGCAAGGTAGCGGCGAGTCCTTCGCGGGTGTCTTCATCTAAACTTGCCAACTCGCGCGTGATGGTCTCGTCGTCCGGGGCTTCGAGGAAGAAACTGATATTACGTATCTCGATCGAGTCCACGATGCCGTTGACCCGTACACCCGTTCGGAAGTCCACACGCCGCGTGTCCTCGCCTTCGGACTCCACATCGGCTTTCACTTGCTGCGAAGCAGAGATAGCGAGTCGCGTCTGACCAATCGGGCCGTTGAAAGCGATGTGACTGCCGGAGTCCACATGGAAGGGCATGATGGGGTACGCTTTGGGCGAGTACCGCACGAAACCGTCATCAACGTTAATCTGTCCGCCCAGGGCGAGCGAGTCGATGTTGGATACCGGACAATGCACATGCACCGTTCCATGGGGTTTGACCTGCGCGAGGTTCTTCTTATCGATGGGGTACGTGATATCCGTCACGGGCAGGAGTGTCAGATCAACATCAGCGATGATACTATCGAGCGGACCGATGAGACGACCGCGGATATCGGTAGCGAGTTCTCCGTACACGGGGAAGGGACCGTCTTGGTTCAGTTTGACCGGTGCAAAACTATCCGCCGCCAGCGTGATATCCACGCGCATGCTATCGAGGTCGAGACCACCGTTGAGGGCGATGAACGTGCTATCCACGCCATAGACCGGCAGTCCGTTGAGATCGATGTGGTTGTGACGCATGATGATCGGTGTCTCCCCCAACCCGATGGCTATCTCGTAAGGTTTGTATTCGGCCGTTACGCCCAGCGGTTGTACGTCCGCCGAGATATCCGGTTTGTAGGGCAAACCATCGACGGAAGCCGATGCTCGCACCGCACCGGTGATGCCGATGTCACTCGGCAGCGTCACAAAACTATTAATCAGCTCCAGCGGGATATCATCTAATTGTACATCTGCGCGCAGGGCGTTGGCGTAAAGGGAAGAGGGGGCTATCTGTAAGTTGACTGCATGACTGCCCAAGTCCTTATTCGCATAACTAATACTATCCAGTTGCAGTTTCCCGCCGCCGTATAAGTTACGTCCTTCACGCATCAAATCCAAGCGGAACGCCGCATCAGTACACAGGTCATAGAAAGTCATTGCACCGTCTGTGAGTCGGGTGTCGGCTGCGAGCATCACATTTGTGTATCCTTCCATCATACGAATCTCCGTGGAGGCCTTTACCGCCGGCAGACGCAACGAGTCAGGCAGGTACAGCGTGAGCGGAGAGAGTTTGAAGGAGGTCTGCTGCGAATCGGAGCGTAGCGCCACATCGACTTTGTCAAATGCGATACCGGTGTTGTCAATAATGGATTGTATCGGACTGCCTTTGCGCAGCGCGATATCGGCGTTGAGCGCCGGTATCTTGCGGCGAATGGTATCCAAGACAGTAAGATCTTCGAGTGTCGTGAGTGATGCAATGACTGACGAATCGCTGACGGTCGCGACGAGCGGTAGGATACGATCGATCAAGGTCATGAGCGGCATCGGTGACGAGACATCAGCCTTGAGTCCCGGCGTAGCGAGGTTGAGCGAAGTGACGCTGTCTGTTGAGCCCTCAAAACGCGTATGGGAGAGGTTGAACTTATCATATATCGCTTCATCCAGACGCAGTTTGACATGCGAACGCATAGGGCGTTTGGGGTTGATACCCCTACCCTGCGCTTCTATATCGCCGGCGAGCACCACGCGCGTTGAGTCCTTGAGGAACGGACTGAGGTTGACTCGGTCGATATGCACCGTAGCATCATAGACCTCGTCGTCGATATCGTACGATGCCCGCAGACTCGCTTTGCTGCCTTGGTACTCGGCATCGCCGGTGGCCTCCACCCGCATGGTGGCGAGGTTCATCTGCGTGGCATAGAGATCGGCTTTGGCCCCCATCTCATCGGAGCGAACATGCAGACCGTCACTCGTGATAAGGTTGCTCTTCAAATCCACGAACGCCGCCCCGTAGATTGTGTCAGCCGGTATACGCAGTTGGTTCAAGCCGAACGTGAATCCGCCTACATTAAGTCGCCGCGCCTCGTACCGGTTTGCTCCTACGTCCACCAGTGCCTCGGTGGACAGCGAACGCGTACGGATGTCCAGATTCAAGGGCGTCATCGCGTAGTGGATATTACGTAACTCGCCGTCGGGCAGGTCGAAGGCCAAACGGAGCGGTGTCGTGTCTTTGGCGGTGGTGTCCGGTGAAGTTTTACGCAGATCGATTAGCACATCGACATCCTCCAGCCGCAGCCCGTGAAGCGGGTACCGGCCTTCGGCGATCAGCAGTTCCGGACTGTGTACATCCAGTAAGCCGACGATGGCATCGACACCGACAGAGGCTATCAGAGTATCCGAATGAAAAGTCGTTTGGTCGAGATACAGATGCTCCACCTCGATCGGCATCTGCGTAAAATTCTGAATAGGGACTTCGGATGTCTTCGCCGTGGCTTTCAGGCGCAGCGCGTGCACGTACGCCAACGTATCCTGCCCGCGATGACCGACAAAGAGGCTGTCAATCTGCACCTCTATCGGCAGATCGGCTTCGCCCTTATAGGCGCGGTAAAGAACCATCGGAGAATGGTGGAAAGGAGACAAATAGAGTCCGCCCAAGTCGATATCGAAATCGGTCTTATCGTTGGCAACAACGATGCCTTTGTGTAGTATTTTGGTACGGAGAGCAGGCACATAAATCGCACTTGCTACTGCAATCAGCAGTAACAACACGAGGCCCGCCACCCCACCTAAGAGTGCCAGGAAGATTTTAGAAATTCTTCTGAACACCAAATTTCAGTCCGTATAATCCGGGCGTGAACTGATTGGCCAAGAGGTTCTTCAGCTTACCCGAGAAAATGATGATATCGTTCGTATATTCGTTACCTTTATCGGCGTATATACGCGTCGTTCCGCTATATCCGAAACTCATGATCGAGAAGAAGATCTGGAACGTGCTCTTGCGGTTGAACCGATAGGTGATCACCGGCGACACCTGGCAACCGTAGGTCACGCTGTACTTCAACCCATCGTAATCGGTACCGGAGATATTACCGGACTTCACACGCGGAAACTCCATACCCGTATACAAGTGCGCTTCGAGCCAGATTCCTAACTTGTCGTTGAACATCGACTTGAGACGATAGCGCACGTACGGTGTCACTGACCATGTACCGCACATCACACGCAAGTTCTCTGTGAAGGTTTTTTCATCCCCGTTTGAATCCTTATCGACATACGAATAGGTAGTGTACGTATCCTGGTACGAACCGCCCACACGCATACCGAGATAGATGCGTTCTTTGAGTTTCCAACCGACCTCCGGCTCAAGGGCTATCGACCATCCGTTCTCTTTGGTGTTGTCCTTCGAGTCGTGATGGAAATAGATGTCGAAGTTATAGCCGTAGTAGAGTTTTTTCTTCCACTCCGGAATAGGCTTCACCGGAACCTCTACGGACGCGCTGTCCGTTGCCGTACGTGTCTCACCGATGACCGTAGCCACGGCACCTGCACCTGCTGCCAGAGGATCACTGTCACTCTGCGCCTTCGCGGTAGCTGCACATAGCATCACCGCAGCAATAATAAGATAGAGTTTATGCATGGTTCTCGTCTTTTTTATCGACCGGTTGGTCATTCTCACTCATGTTTTTTAAGAAGAGGTTCACCACATGTTTGGTGACAAGCGTGTGCCGCAATGCTCGTTTAACTTTCTCCGTATGGTTTTGCATCGTATCCTCCGCCGAACCGGATTTGCTCTGCTCTGCCAACGCTACTTCTTTCTCACGCGCATCGATCTTACATTGCAGACGCGACGAAGCGTGCTTATAGAGGAAGTTATAACACGGCACGGTAGCCTTCATGATGTACGGCGTGAGGAAGGTTGTCAGCACCGATGCCGCCACGATGATAGGATAGATAGCGGGATCGGTCACGCCGAGTTTGCTTCCCAACGCAGCGATGATGAACGAGAACTCACCGATCTGCACGAACGAGAAACCGGTGCTCATCGCATCTTTCATCGTCTCGCCGCCCCACCAGCAGCCGAGCGTACCAAACACGATCATACCGACGATGATCACCACGGACACGAAGAGGATCGACGGCCAGTACTCCACCAGCGATGACGGGTTGATCATCATACCTACGGAGACAAAGAAGATCGCGGCGAACACGTTCTTGAGCGGCGCCATGAGGTGTTCTATACGATGCGCCTCGAGTGTCTCGGCGAGCACCATACCCATAACGAATGCACCGAGGGCACTACTGAAGCCTGCTTCTTCTGCCGTGAGTACCATACCCAGACACAGACCGAGCGCGAGGATGATCAGCGTCTCGTCATTGAGGTACGGACGTACCTTGCGAAGGAAAGTCGGGATGATAAGGATACCTACCACGAACCAAACCGCCAGCGTCACAACGAGTACGCCTACTTTCTTAAGCAGTTCAACACCCTCGAAGCTGTTTTTGACGGCTATACTGGAGAGCAACACCAAGAGCACCACAGCGACGATGTCTTCCAAGATCAGGATGCCCGTTGCACCTTTCACAAAGCGCGCTTTGCTCAGGCCGGCCTCGTCAATCGCCTTCATCACGATGGTTGTACTTGACATACAGAGCATGGCAGCCAGGAAAAGCGAGTTCATGTTGTCCAATAACGCAAAACGTCCGACGCCGTAACCCAGAACGAGCATTCCGACGATGATGGTTGCCGCACCGACAAGCGCTACTTTACCGCTCTGGAACAGGTTTTTCAGACGGAACTCCAGACCGATGCAGAACAGCACGAACAACACACCGATGTTGCCCCATGCCTCCACATTCTCATGGCTGACGATGTCGTGACCTAAGAGATTCGGTCCTACTAAGATACCGGCTACGATGTAACCCAACACAACAGGCTGTTTGAGTAGCTTGAACAGCAGACTCACGATACCCGCCGTGATCATCAAGATGTATAAATCATGTACCATATAGAAAAGAATTTATTTCAAAAATCCGCGCAAAGGTACAACAAAAATTGCATATATGCAAGTTTTTTGCGCACTTTTTTTGTCGGGGGATTTAAAACAGCCGTGAGTGAAACGAACACCGCATAAAAAAAAGAGCACCTCAATTGTAATGAACCCCAAAAGTTGAACAAAAAACTTTTG